>JAUIMK010000097.1 GCA_030432735.1 bacterium | reverse complement strand
CTGATCCGGATAGCCGAGGGACACTTCCTCGAAGCGCACGCCGTCCTTGTAGCGCGTGCACGGGATGTGGAGGTGGCCCGAGACGACCGTCCGCGCGTTGAAGCGGACGTGCCAGTCCTCGGTCCGGCGCGTGCCGCACCAGACCATGAAGCGCGGGATCCGGGGGAGGATCGCGTGCTCCTGGAGGAGCGGGAAGTGGGCGATCAGCACGAGCGGGTCGGCGTGCTCGGCGATCGCGGCTTCGAGGCGTCGCTCGCTCTCACGGACCCGCGCGGCGCACCAGTCGGCGACGTTCGGGTACGGGTCGCTCTTCAGCATCGCCTCGTCGGTGCAGAGGATGTTCTTCTCGCGCGCCCACGAGACGGCCTTCTCGACCGGAATCTCGTCGGGGCGGAAGCTGTAGTCGTAGAGGACGAAGAGCGGTGCGAGGACGTGGCGTCCGCCTTCGCCTTCCCAGACGGGGAAGGGGTCCTCGGGGCAGAGCACGTCGTGGCGACGACAGAGATCGACGAGCGCCTGGTAGCGCGCGACGCCGCGGAGTCCGCTCTTCCTCGGCACGGTCCAGAGCTCGTGGTTCCCGGGGACCCAGACCAGCCGGGCAAACTTCTCGTTCAGCAGGTGGAACGCGTGCTCGACCTGCTCGAGGCTGTCGCCGACGTCGCCGCAGAGGATCAGCCAGTCGTCGGGGCGCGGGGCGAGGTCATCGATCGCGCGGAGGTTCTGGCGGTAGCCGACGTGGATGTCGCTGATGGCCCAGAGCTTCATGCGTTGGCGGCGTCCGCTTCGAGGGGAAGGGCGCCGACCTCGGCGTAGGCGTCGGTGTAGCGCTGGAAGCGCTCGCGGACCTCGCCCTCGTCGAGGCCGTACTCGTCGAGGGTGTAGCGATGCTGGCCGTGCTTGCCCTTCGGATTCTCGGCGCGGAAGCGGCGGATCGCGGCGTCGGCCTCGTCCGTGTAGGGCAGGTCGAAGTGGGCGTAGACATCCTGGATCGCCGCGGCGGGATCCTTCACGAATCGCTCGAAGGGCAGGTCGTAGAACTGCGAAGGGTCTCGGCCTTCACGAGCCGCCATCATCCGGTCGATGCTCTCTCCCCAGAGCGCGAGGGTGTCGCGTCCGAAGGCGTGGATGTCCGTCCCCTCGTTCATGGCGGACCGCGACGCCCAACACAGGCTGCAGACCGAGGCGATCATCGGGACGGGGTCGCGATGGGTCTGGACGACGCACGCGTCGGGGTAGACGTCGAGGAGCGCGTCGGCGCCATACAGGTGGGTCGCGTCCTTGAAGAGCCAGCGCTTCTCCGGCGAGGCGGAGCCCACCAGCTGCGCGTTCCGGCGGTGGCGCGCGTAGACCGGGCGGAGGTCGGCCTTCGCCCGCCACTCGGCATAGCCGTGGACGTCCGCGTTCGCCTGATAGGAGCCGTGGGTGAAGTTCTGCGAGAAGACGTTCCAGCACTCGTCCGGCAGGAAGGCCTCGATCTCGTGGATCGCGCGCATCTCCGGACTGCGCGCGAACATCATGTCGACCCGCGCGAGCGCGGCCTGGTAGTCGGGGTCGGCGTCCCATTCCGAGCGCGGCGGCCGGGGCTTCGGGGTTCGCATGAGCCAGTGCTCGAAGGCCTGGATCTCCGGGTCCTGGGCGATCAGGTGGTGGAGCGCCGTCGTGCCGGTTCGGGGCAGGCCGATGATCACGAGGGGGCGTTCGATCTCCGCCTCGCCCGCCTCGGGATGACGTCGCCAGCCCTCTTCGCAGAGGAGTCGCGCCTCGAGGGCGTCGACGATCATCGCCTGGTGGGCGATCTCGCCGACGGGAGTGAGTCTCGCGTCCTCGTCGAGGGACCGACACAGCACGCCGAGGGCTTCGCGATAGTCGTCGTCGCCGAAGTCGCCGAGCCCGCGGGCCTCGGAGGCACGCGCGTGGAACGCGTCGATCGAATCGCTGAAGCGGAACGGGGCCAACCGGGGTCTCCTTCGCCCGCGAAGAATAGGCGATGCGCGGCGTTGCGGGCGCGCCCATCGGGCTATCGTCGATTGGCGCGTTCCAGCGCGGACGAGGGGGGAGCTCGATGGGGTACGGCGAATCGGTGCGCGAAGCGGGACGGACGGCTCGTCTGCTCATGGGGATCGCGCTCTTCGCGAGCGTCTCGGGATGTGCGACGGAGTCTCCGCCTCCGGCCGAGGCCTCGGCGAGTCCCTATGCGAGCCTGGCGAGCGTGCGCGCCTACGAGCAGATCCAGGCGACCCTCGAAGACATGAAGCAGGTCGTGCTCGAGGATGCCGAGACCGAGCGGGAAGCGAGCGAAGGCGTGCGGGCCATCCTGCGGACCTTCGCGATGTCGATGGACACCGCCGGCGACCAGAACCCGAAGGCGCCGCATTTCGCCCGGATGGACACGAAGGTCCGAAAGGTCGGCGGCGACAACCCCGACGCCGAGTACGACAACGTCCATCTGGACGCGCGCTGGGACTACGTGATCCGCGGGAACCTCGGAACCGTCCGGCACCTGAGCTTCACGATCAGCGGCCCCGTGAAGCCCGACGGCCGTCGCGCGAAGCTCGCCTACTTCAACGAGCGGACCCTCGGCGCGGACGAGAACGGCGACTTCGAGATCCACCTGACGAAGCAGGACGACGGCGGTCCGAACTGGGTGGACACCTCCGGCGGCGTCACGTCGATCCTCGTTCGTCAGTACATCGGCGACCGCGAGGCGGAGCGCCTCGCGACCTACGACATCGACGTCGTCGGCCGCACGCCCTACGAGGGGATCCCGCACTCGACCGATCGCGAGATCGCCAAGGCGCTCATGGAGGCGAATCACGGCCTGCGCTTCATGTTCACGATGCACCGGACGATCGGCCCGGAGCTCTGGGACACGCCGAACACGTTCTCGAGCTTCAACTCGGACACCTTCGGCGAGGACATCAGCAGCGCGGACAATCTCTACATGTTCGGCACCTACCAGATCGAGCCGGACGAGGCGCTCATCATCGAGACCGATCCGATGGACGTCCGCTACTGGAATCTGGCCATTGAGTCGCGCTGGCACGAGTCCGTCGACTACCTCACGCGGCGAACCCATCTGAGCCTCGACCACGCGGTCGTCGACGACGACGGCAAGCTGCGCTTCGTGCTCGCGCACGGAAAGACGCCGCATCCGAACTGGCTCGAGACCGGCGGGCATCGCGAAGGCTGGATGACCTTCCGGTGGGTCGGGGAGCGGGAGTCGAAGGTGGCGATGCCGACGGTGGTGAAGGTGAAGCGGGCGGACGTCGCGGAGGTGCTCGCTGCGCGGATGGGCGGGGGCGCCTGAGCGGGGACGGCGATCGAGGTGATGCCAGAGTGGTCGTCGGCGCGCGATCTCGGATTGCGCGTTGCCGGCGCCGCGATCGGCCGCGCTCGACACGCGGCCTCGAACCAGTACGCTCGGCGCGAACCCACAGAGTCCGCCCCCGCGGCCCGAGAGGAGCTCCCGATGGCCACTGTCGACCCGGATCAGATCGTTCGTGATTTCAGCGCCGCCTGGGGCCGCGCCGACCTCGACTCCATCATGGACGCGTTCGCGGAGGACGCGATCTACCACAACATGCCGATGCAGCCGCTCGAGGGGAAGGCGGCGATTCGTGCCGGGATCGAGATGTTCCTGAAGCAGAGCCCGGGCGGGATCGACTTCGAGATCCTGAACCAGGTCTCCGCGGGCTCTCTCGTCATGAACGAGCGGGTCGACACCTTCGAGAACGAAGGCAAGAAGACCGCGGCGCCGGTCGCCGGCTTCTTCGAGCTCGACGACGCGGGCAAGATCAAGGTCTGGCGGGACTACTTCGACATGGGCGCGTTCCAGGCCGACTAGAGGCCCTTCGGCTTCGTCCCGATCACCTCGTCCGCCGCGAGCTGCGCGATCTCGTCGGCGGAGAGACCCGCCTCCGAGAGCACTTCCTCGTTGTGCTGACCCATGGTCGGCGCCGGCGTCCGATTCCAGCGATCCACCGTCGCGAACTTGAATGGCGGACGGACGATCGGGTGGGTGCCCACGATCGGGTGCTCGACGTCCTCGAAGAATCCCCGGGCGACGAACTGCGGGTGCTCCGACTGCTTGCGCGCGTCCCAGACGCCGCTGGCCGGGATGCCCCGGGCCTGCAGCGCGGCGACGGTCTCCTCGAGATCCCGGCCGGCGAGCCAGCTCGAGAGCGCGTCGTCGATCGCGTCGTGCTTGCGTCGGCGACCGGCGTGGGTCGAGAGCTCCTCGTCCTCGGCCCAGGCCGGGTGGCCGAGCAGATCCTTGAGCGCCGCCCACTCTTCGTCGTTCCGCACGACGAGCGCCAGCCAGTTCTCGTCTCCGGCGCAGGCGTAGACGTTCTGCGGCGCGCCCTGCGGGCCGCGGTTGCCGTCGCGACCGAGCTCGACGCCGTAGGCCGACCACTCGATCGCGAGCTCTGCCGCCGCGTTGAGGGCACCTTCGACCATCGTGCACTCGAGCAGGTGCCCCCGGCCGCTCTTCTCGCGCTCGGCGAGGGCGACCTGCGTCGCGAACGCGGCGTGCATCCCCGCGAGCGGGTCGCAGGGACCTCGCTGGATCCGGGGCTGATCGTCGGCGTGGCCGGTGATCCAGGCCAGTCCCGAGATCTGCTCCATGGTCTGTGCGAAGCCGACGTTGTCGCGCCAGGGACCCGAGAGGCCGAACGCCGGCATGCGGACGACGATGCAGTTCGGGTTGATGGCGTGGATGTTCTCCCAGTCGAGGCCGAAGTTCTCGACGACCCGCGGCGAGAAGTTCTCGATGAAGACGTCGGCCTCCTCGATCAACTTCTTGCAGATCTCGAGGCCCTTCGGGTCGGCCAGGTTGAGGGTCAGGCCGCGCTTGTTCGTATTCGCGGCGAGGGTGATGGCGCTCCGCTCCCACCAATCGCCCTCGGCCATGAAGAGGCCGCCCATCATGCGCATGCCGTCGGGGCGCTGGATCGCCTCGACCTTGCTCACGTCGGCCCCGAGGTTCGCGAGCATCTGGCAGGCGGACGGACCGGCCCACCAGGCCGTCGTGTCGATCACGCGGATGCCCTTGAGCGGCAGGTCGGGGTTGGTCGCGTCGGAAGGCGCGGTTCCCGCCTTCGGTCGCTTGCGCGGCTCGATCTCGTCCTGGTGCTCGCCGATGGCGGGGACGGGCTCGAAGGGGCGCGGTTCCTCGCCGTCCATCAGGTACGGGGCGCGAGGCTGCTCGAAGCCGCCCGTCGGGTTCCGCTTGAAGACGCCGCGCTCCTGGAGGTGGACGTGGTCCAGCACCGTCCTGCCGCTGCAGACCGGCGCGACGGGGATGCGAAGCAGCGACGCGCGCTCGACGATCTCGGCGGTCGTGTGTTGCGTCGTCCAGGACCGGACGATCTCGTTCCACTCGTCCATCCGCGCCATGCGCGTCGCCATCATTGCCCACTCCTTCTCTTCGAGGAGGTCCGGGCGCTCGATCAGGAGCAGGAAGTCGGTGAACTGCTGATTCGAGTTGGTGTTGAAGCCGACCCAGCCGTCGAGGGTCGGCTCGATCGACGGGACTTCGACGGAGCGGGGACCGCCGACGGCCTCCGGGCGTCCGTTCAGGTGATCCATGAGGTCGGCGTAGGTCGTGGAGCCGATGTTCATGACTTCGCAGAGCGAGAAGTCGACGTGCTCGCCCTGGCCGTTGGCGCGGGACCGCCGCGCCGCCGCGAGGCCGGCGACGGCGCTGAAGGTGCCGCCGATCCACTCCGTCGTCATGCCGCCGCACATCACCGGCGGCATCGTCTGCAGTCCGCGGACCGAGAGCCCGCCGCTGTGGGCCTGCACGACGAGGTCCGCCGACGGCGTGCCGGCGAGGGGCCCGTCGAGGCCGTAGTCGGAGATCGAGAGCACCGCGAGCCCCGGGTACTGCTCCGTGAGCCCCCGCGCGTCGATGGCACCGCCGCTCGTCTCGACGACGAGGTCCGCGCCGCGCAGGAGCGCGTCCACGTGGTCGTCGCCGATCGCTCCGACCACCGACTTCTTCGACGTGTTGAGGAACTGGAAGAGGGCGCCGTCGTTGCCGGCGAGGTCGTGTCCGCTCGCCGTCCAGCGACGCAGCGCTTCCCCTTCCGGGGGCTCGACCTTGATGACCTCGGCGTAGGCGTCGGCGAGCAGCTTGGTGGCGTAGGCGCCGGCGATCCGGTTGCTGAAATCGACGACGCGCAGATCGCGCAGTCCCTGCATGGCGGTTCCTCGGGCTGAGCGGCGGGGCCGCAAGGCGAAGAAAGACTATAGAGCGGATGCGGGAGCGAGACCGCGCCGGGGCGGCGCGCTCAGAAGCACGTCCATGTCTCCGGCAGGGAGGTCGACGCCGCGAGGGTGAACTGCAGGCGTTCGAAGCGCCATCCCTCCGGCGTACGGACGAGCACGTCGTCGTAGATCCCCGTCTGGAGCTGGGCGCGGTCCTCGAGCGTGACGGCGAGCAGGGCATGCCACCGCGCGGTCGCCCGGTCGCCGTCGACCTCGATCCGCGGATTCGTGATGTGGTGGAAGGCGAAGGGCATGATCGCTTCGCCGGTGGCCATGAAGGCGCGGATGCCTTCGTGTCCCTCTCCACCTCCGTAGTCGCCCGAGTCCCAGACGCCGTCGGGCACGAAGAGGGCCACGACCGCGTCGGGATCGTGGGCCTTCGTGCCGGTCCATCCGCCATCGACGGCATCCGCGTAGCGCGCCTTCAGCTTCTCGATCTCGTGCACGTCCTCGAGGACACCCATGTCTCGCTCTCCCTTCTCCAAGCGCGTCGGCGCGGAGCCCGGGGCCGGTCCCGGGTGCGCCGGCGGCGTCCGATTCTCGCTCGGGATCGGACCCGGGGCGAGGGCGCGCGAAGCGCTTCGAATCGTCTATGGTGGATCGGACGATGCGCCGCGTCCATCGGCGCCGGGAGCTGCCCATGCCCGAAGTCCACGATTCGTTCTGTCGCTTCTGCCACGCCGCCTGCGCGATCAAGGTCACCGTCGAGGACGGTCGGCCGGTCTCGGTGATCGGCAACAAGGACAATCCGGTCTACCACGGATACACCTGCGCGAAGGGACGAGCGCTCCCCGAGCAGCACGCGAATCCGCACCGGCTGCTCCACACGATGAAGCGCGACGAAGAGGGGGTGCACCGGCCCGTCCCCGTCGAGCAGGCGATGGACGAGATCGCGGAGAAGGTGTCGCGGATCGTCGAGGAGCATGGTCCGCGCTCGGTGGCGCTCTATACCGGGACCTTCTCGTTTCCGTACGCGGCGGGGCCGCCGATGGCGACGGCATGGTTGCGCTCGCTCGGTTCGCCGATGTTCTTCACGAGCGCGACGATCGACCAGCCGGGCAAGATGATCGCGCCGGCGCTCCACGGCACCTGGGGCGGTGGGCCCTACAACTTCGACGCGGCCGACACCTGGATGCTCGTGGGGGCGAACCCGACGATCGCGAAGTCGATCGGGATTCCGTGCATGAATCCCGCGAAGCGGCTGCACGACGCGATGAAGCGCGGCCTGGAGCTGATCGTCATCGACCCGCGCCGGAGCGAAGCCGCGCGGGCCGCGACGGTCTTCCTCCAACCCAAGCCGGGGGAGGATCCGACGATCCTGGCGGGCATGATCCGCGTGCTGCTCGCCGAGGATCGGATCGATCACGAGTTCGTCTCCGGCTGGACGCGCGGTCTCGACGAGCTTCGGGACCGGGTCGAGCCCTTCACCCTCGACTATGTCGAGCGGCGGGCCGGCGTACCGGGCGAAGACGTCGCCCGCGCCGCGCGCATCTTCGCGTCCCATCGAAACGGCGGCCTGAACCTCGGCACCGGCCCCAACATGGCCCCCCGCGGCAACCTCGCCGAATACCTGGGACTCTGCCTCAACACGCTCACCGGGCACTGGCGCCGCGAAGGCGAGCTGCTGCCGAACCCCGGTGTCCTCATGGCGCAGACGACGAGCAAGGCACAGGCCTTCGATCCGCATCCCGGCTGGGGCTTCGGTGAGCACATGCGCGTGCGCAATCTGACGGATACCGCCGCCGGCATGCCGACGGCGGCGCTCGCCGAGGAGATCCTGCTGGAGGGAGAGGGGCAGGTGAAGGCGCTCTTCAGTCTCGGCGGGAACCCGATGGCGGCCTGGCCCGATCAGGACAAGACCCTCGCGGCGATGAACGCGCTCGAGCTGAACGTGACCCTCGACATCAAGATGAGCGCGACCGCCAAGCTGGCGGACTACGTGATCGCCCCGAAGCTTTCGCTCGAGGTGGCCGGGATGACGCTGCCGACCGAGTCGCTCACGCCCTACGCGATGGGCTATCCCGAGCCCTACGCCCAGTACTCCCCCGCGATCGTCGATCCGCCGGAAGGGGCCGACGTGATCGAGGAGTGGGAGTTCTTCTTCGGGCTCGCCCAGCGCATGAAGCTGCCGATCACGCTCGCCGCCTCCTACGAGTGGGGGCCGGACATGGAGAAGCCGGAGATCACCGCGTTCGATCTCGATCGCAAGCCGACCCACGACGAGCTCTTCGAGGCGCTGACGAAGGGGGCGCGCGTGCCGCTCTCCGAAGTCCGCAAGCATCCGGGCGGTGCGGTCTTTCCGGTGGACGTGCCGGTCGCGCCTGCGGATCCGGAGGCGTCCGGACGACTGGACTTCGCGGATCGCACGATGATGGGCGAGCTCGCGGAGGTGGCGGGGGAGCCCGTCGATCGGGATACCTACTACGCGTTCCGGCTCGTCTCGCGTCGCCTGCCCGACGTGCACAATTCGGCCGGGCGCGACATCCCGAAGCTCGTTCGGAAGTGGAGCTACAACCCGGCCTTCATGCATCCGGAAGACCTCGCGGAGCTCGGCCTCGAGAAGGGCGACGTCATCGAGATCACGAGCAGCTACTCGTCGATCCTCGGCGTCGTCGAGCCGGAGGCCGACCTGCGCCGCGGCGTGATCTCGATGCCGCACGCGTTCGGAGACGCGCCCGGCAGCCCGGACGACAAGGACGTCCGCAAGATCGGCAGCAATACCGGACGCCTGACGGCGGCGGACCGCAACTACGATCCCTACTCGGGGATCCCGCTCATGAGCGCGATCCCCGTGAACGTGGCCCCCGCCGAAGAGATGGCGGCGAGCTGAAGCCGGATCGAATCAGGACAGCAGGACAGAGGAGGGCTCGCTTTGGGCATTCTGGATCTCTCGGGCCGCGGGGCGCTGGTCGTCGGTGGCGGTCAGGGCATGGGCCGCGCGACGGCGCTGCTGCTCGCGCAGGCGGGGGCGAACCCGGCGGTGGTCGACGCGGAACGCGACCGTGCGGAGAACGTCGCCGCCGAGATCGAAGCGCTCGGCCGCAAGAGCGCCGCGCTCTCCGCGGACGTGACGAAGCGCGAGGAGGTCGAGGGCCTGATCGCCGCGGCGGACCAGGCCGTCGGCCCCCTCGACATCGTCGTGAACATCGTCGGCCGCGCCTCCTGGGCGCCGCTCCTCTCGGTCGACGACGAGACCTGGGACCGCGATTTCGACGTGAACCTCCGACACCATCTCTACGTGTCCCAGGCGGCGGCCCGGAACTGGGTCGACCAGGGGCGGCCGGGCGCGCTGTGCGTCGTGGCGTCCATCTCCGGCATGTTCGGCGCAGCGCGGCACGGCGCCTACGGCGCGGCGAAGGCGGGGGTGCTCAGCTTCGTCAAGACCGCGGCCGAGGAGTGGTGGCCCCATGGCATCCGCGTGAACTGCGTCGTCCCGGGGACGGTGCGCACGCCGCGCATGGAGGCGGAGTGGGCATCGGGTTCGACGCCGCGTCCGTCGACGGATCTGCTCGGGACGATCGCCGAGCCCGAGGACATCGGTGGCGCGATCACGTTCCTGGTGTCCGACCTGGCGCGCAAGATCACGGGGCAGGCGATCGTCGTCGACGGCGGTTGGACGACGCGCTTCCCGTATTCGCTGAGCTGAGGCGCGCGCCGCGCCGACCGCGACGGGACGGATCCTGGGACCGCCCCGCGCGTTCGCCGTCGCCATCGCGAGAGGACGAACATGCCTGATTTGAACGAGGTCTTCCGGCTGGACGGGAAAGTCGCGGTCGTGACCGGCGCGGCGTCGGGAATCGGACGCTCGGTGGCCGAGGTCCTGGCCGAGGCGGGGGCGCGGGTCGTGCTGGGCGACCTCGACGCCGCCGGCGCCGAGGCGGTGGCGAAGGCGATCCGGGAGGCGGGCGGTGAGGCGCTCGCGCAGGGCTGCAACGTGGCCGTCCGGGACGAGGTGGATGCGCTGGTGGCGCGCGCCTCGAAGGACTTCGGAGGGCTCGACGTGATCTGCAACGTCGCTGGCGTGCCCGCGGACGGTCCCCTCGAGTCGCTGAGTGACGAAGAGGTCGACCGGGTCGTCGCGATCAACGTGAAGGGCACCCTCTACGGCTGCCAGGCCGCGATTCCCGCGATGGCGGCACGGGGCGGTGGCAGCATCATCAACGTGTCGTCGGGCGCGATCGATCTGCCGGTCGCGGGCTACGGGCTCTACTCGATCACCAAGGCGGCGGTCGCGCAGCTGACGCACAGCCTGGCGCAGGAGGTCGGCGACCGCGGCATCCGGGTGAACGCCCTCGCGCCGGGCGCCACGATCACCGCCTTCACGAAGCGGCGCCTCGAACGCGATGCGGACGGCAACGTGGACGCGGCCAGTCTCGAGCAGTTCGTGGGGTCGATGGAGTCGATGTCGCCCCTCGGCCGCGTCGGCGAGGCCGTCGATCAGGCCTGGCTCGTGCTCTTCCTCGCGTCGGAAGCCTCGCGCTTCTGCACCGGCCAGATCTGGCGCTCGAACGGAGGCGCCACCACCGGCCGCTGAGCCGCCACGCCGGGGGACGAGCGACACCGGGATGTGACACCTGTCTCGACGTTCGAGGAGACGCGGTCGGACGCGACCGCCTCTGGGGATGGCTCGAGAGCCGGTCGCGCGTGAAGGCCCACTGCGCGTGGTATCCTGACTCCGTCGCGCGCTCGCCGGCGCCGATCCCTGCTCCCCCTGAGTCTTGCCGACTGACGTTCCTGTCCGGCGTCGATCCGTGCTGCGCAGGGAGGACGATCGCCATGGAACGGATGGATCTCGAGAGCTGGTTCGCGGGACACCCGGATGCGGTCCGGACCGAACCGACTCGGCTGCTGGATACCTGTGAGCGCGAGGTGCGCGCCCACGCCCAACGAGACGCCTGGCTGCACGCCTGCGAAGTCGCCGAGGAGAGCGTTCGACGCTTCGAACACCTCTTCGGGCTGCCAGCGAGCGACGCCTTCGTGACCCGCGAGGTCTGTCACGAGATCGCGCGGGAGCTGAAGCACCACGAGCCGCACCCCGACGAGCTGCAGTGCGCCGAATGGGTCGGTCGTGCACTCATCGAGTCGGTCGATCGGGACGCGCGCTGGATGCTGCGGGCCTGGCTGAAGGAGCTCGGGGAGCGCGAGGAGCACGAGGCCTGGCTGGTCGTCGTCGACTTTGCCGATCGTCTCGTGCGTCACCTGATCCGCGATACGCCGAGCCTGAACGATCTCGACTGGGACCCGCATCGATCGTATCCACGGATCGCTTCGCGGGTCGCCCGGTTGATGATCCGCGAGTTCGAGGCGCGTGCGACGCGCGAGGAGACGATGCACTAGGCGCGGCAGCGCACTTCCCGCGCGCTGCCGCGCGACGAGCTGCGCCGACACGGATTCCCGATTGACAAACCGGGGTCCCGACATACTTTGGATCGGCGTGCTTCGGGCACGCTCGAGGAGGAGCGAGGCTCTTCCCGGGATTCGGGGTGGGGCTCGAGAGGCTTCCAGAGCCCGGCATCCCCGTTCTCGATGGAGATCGAGGATCGATCGGGACTCGAGGGGGCGCCCTGAACCCGGGCCGCCCCGATCCGGCGCGGGAGCGCCGCCGAGCCGATTCGCGCCCCAGGCGGGGCGCAGCGAGGAACCGAGCCAGACGGGAGAAGGGCCATGGCGATCGCGAAGCGTCTCCAGCGTTACCTGGATGCGACCGGACTGGACTACGAAGTCCTGCCGCACCCGCGATCGCACTACAGTGCCCAGACGGCTCGTCGTTCTCGTGTGCCGCTCTACTGCCTGGCCAAGCCGGTGCTGCTCGAGGACGACGCAGGCTACGTCCTCGCGGTCGTGCCCGCCGCCCGCCGAGTCGACATCGGTCGCCTCGGCCGTCAGCTGGGCCGCGAGCTGCGGCTGGCGACCGAGGCCGAGCTCGATCAGCTCTTCGTGGACTGCGAGCCGGGCGCGATGCCGCCGCTCGGCTCGCCGTATCGCATCCCCACCGTCTATGACGAGGCACTCGAGGGCGTGCCCGACATCTACTTCGAGGCCGGTGACCACGACGACGTCGTGCACATGGCCGGCGACGACTTCCTCGCGCTTCTCTCCGACTCGATCCACGGTCGGTTCTCGCTGCCCGCTGCGCTGCGTGCGAGAGCGGCGGCAGGTCCGTCTGGAGGTGAAGCGCGCTGAGGGTGGCGCCCCGATGGCTTCGGGCGCGGAGGAGGTCCCCATGACGATTGCCCAGACCGTAGAAGCGTATCTGTCCGCACGGGAGGTGCCGTACTCGAAGTGCGTCCATGCAGCTTCGAATACCAGCCTCGCCAGCGCACACGCCGCGGACGTCGACGAGGACTGTGTCGCGAAGTCGGTCGTACTCGAGGACGAGCGCGGCTACGTCCTCGCGGTTCTCCCGGCTTCTCGCCGACTCGAGCTGGCTCGCGTGCGTGACGAGCTCGGGCGTCCGCTGCATCTGTCCGCGGAGCAGGACGTGCAGGCGTTGTTCCCGGACTGCGCCGTAGGAGCCGTTCCGCCCGTGGGTGCGGCCTACGGTCTGCCGACCCTGCTCGACCGGAGTCTCGAGGAACGAGACGAGGTGTACTTCGAAGGCGGCGATCACGAGACCCTCGTACACGTGCACGGCGAGGCGTTTCTCGATCTGCTGGCGCACGCGACGGTCGCCGACATCGCGATCGAGACTCCCGGGCTGGAGGCGGCGCGGGTCGCGCGCGAGCGCCTCTACGACGAGGTGCTCACCCTTGCCCGCGCGATCGCCGCGCCGGTCGGAAGCGGGACGCGGTGGCGCCGCCGCGTGGGGCGCACGCTCGAGCGCGTCGCGCGCGCCCTCGAACAACACGTCGCCGAGAGCGAGGGGGGCGATGGCATCCTCCGCGAAATCGTCGAGGAGGCGCCGCGGCTCTGGCGCGAGGTCGACGGGCTCGAGCGCGAGCACGCGGAGCTCTCCGTCGAATGCGCGCGACTGCTCGAGCGGGTGCCCAGCGCGGCATCGGCCCTCTCGATCCGTCACGACATCCACGAGCTCGTGGTCCGCTTCGATCGCCACCGGCACCGCGGAGCCGATCTCGTCTACGAGGCGTTCGGCGTCGACATCGGAGGAGGCTGAAGAGACCCGGAGCGGCGCGTGTTCCGAAGAGCGCCTGCGGCTCAGGAAGAGGCGGCGGCTCTGCCGGCGCGTCTTCCGAGAAGCGCCTGCGGCTCAGGAAGAGGCGGCGGCTCTGCCGGCGCGTCTTCCGAAAAAAGTCCCGTCGCCCAGCGACAGCCCGCTGCTGTAGCCACCCACCGCGAGTCCCGACGTGGATCGGCCCGCGCCGTAGAGGCCCGGGATGATCCTGCCTTCCGGGTCGAGCACGTGTCCGTCGACGTCGGTCGCGAGCCCACCGAGGGTGAAGACCGCATAGCGTGCGTTCTCCGTCGTGCAGTCGATCGCGCCGAACGGCGCGGTCTCGAGCGGCTTCAGGTAGGGCTCGCGCTTGCCGAAGAGCGGGTCTTCTCCCCGCCTGGCGTGCAGGTTGAAGACTTCGATCGTCGATTCCAGGGCGCCCTCCGGCAGCCCGAGCTCGCGTCCGAGCTCCGCGGGCGTCTCGCCGACGGCGACGAGCTCGAAGCCGTATTCGGCGGGGGTGTAGAACTCGTCGTCGACGATCAGCCAGGCGTGGCCTTCCTGACGCAGGAGCGCGTAGTCGCCGAGGCGTCCGTAGTAGGCGTCCTCGTTGATGAAGCGCTGGCCCTGCGCGTTCACGAGGAGCCCCGCCTTGAGGTCCCAGGGCTGGGTGACGGGCAGCGAGACGGACACCTTGTCGAGATGGCGGGTGCCGGCCCCCGCCGCCATGCCGAGCCGGATGCCGGAGCCGTCGTCACCGTCGGCCGCCACGCGCATGGAGCATTTCCGGGCCGCCGGCACGTAGGCGTCGAGCATCTCGTCGTTCAGCACGAAGCCCCCGGTCGTGATCACGATTCCGCCTCGCGCGCGCACGTTGCGGACCTCACCGAAGGTCTCGATGCGCGCGCCCGAGATCGCGCCGTCGCGCTCGCGATAGAGCGCCGAGCAGGTCGTGTTGAACGAGGTTCGCGCACCGCTCCGCTCGACGGCCTCGCAGAGCACGCTCATCACCTTGTGACCCGCGGCGCCGGGGACCGCAGCGACGTGGCCGCGCGGGGCGGGGCGAGCGAGGTCACGGAAGGGATGGACGTTCTCCGAGCCCGACCAGACCAGGCCGTCGTCCGTCGGCGGCTCGCCGGATTGGCCGTAGTAGAAGGTCTCCTTGTAGGGCACGCCCTGGGCGACCAGCCAATCGAAGTGCTCGACGGTGCCGTCGCAATAGAGCTCGAGCTTGGCGTCGTCGCGCCCCGGGCCGATCGAGGCCTGCAGGTACTTGAGCATCTCCTCGGGCGAGTCCTCGAAGCCGCAGGCCTTCTGCAGCTTCGTGCCGCCTCCCAGATAGATGACGCCGCCGGACATGGCGCTGGTCCCGCCGCCGCCCCCCGCGCGTTCGGCCACGAGCACCTCCGCGCCGGCCTCGCGCGCGCCGAGCGCAGTCGCGGCGCCGGCGGCTCCAAGGCCGACGACGAGGACGTCGACCTCTTCGTCGTACCCCTGGATCGTTCCGGAATCGAGGACTTCGGTCTTCATGTCGTCTCCTGCAATTCTTGCACGTGCCGCTCGTCGGGCCGCTAGAGGCGGT
>JAUIMK010000096.1 GCA_030432735.1 bacterium | reverse complement strand
TCGAACTGAAAAAATCCAGCCCCGAGTCCAGCAGGGAGCCAGCCGATTCGGCGGTCGAAGCGTCGGCATTCTGTTCCCTGACCTGAGACAATTGCTGTTGATAGGTCGCGCCGATGGAAGAGCCGATTTCCAGATTTTCAATCGGTTCACGCAACGCAGCAAGGCGCAGATAAAGCCCGTCTACATCCACTTCCTGGACGTTGCGCAACTGTACCAGTTCCCTGGCCAGCGCTTCCCGTACCGGGACTGCCCGGCTGTCCCCGGACTCCAGCAACAGCTGATCCGCATTCTCCAGCAGCGTGACGGTGGTAGCAATATCGTCAGTCAGCTGCAAGTGGCGATTGGCGATTCTCAGTAAATGTTCCGCCTCCACCAGCAGCAGATTAGCGTCGTCTTCAAGCGGGGAATTCAGTCCGCGCTCGCGAAGCTCGGCAATCATCAGGTCCAGCTGCTCCAGGCGCGAATTGAACTCCTGGCGTAAACCATCCACTGCGGCCTGATCGGCAGCGGAGTCCTCCTGAGCAGTCACAGCCTCCAGCCCGGTGAGACGCTGCTCGTGCTCGGTGCGGCGGGCAACGTCGGTCTCGCGGCGGTGGAGCTCGGGAAGCTGATGGGCGCACGCGTGATCGCCGCGGCCTCGAGCCCCGAGAAGCTCGCCGTCTGCGTCGAGCGCGGCGCCGACGACACGATCGACTACTCGACCGAGGATCTGAAGACCCGCGCCAAGGAGCTGACCGGCGGCAAGGGCGTCGACGTGATCTACGACTGCGTGGGCGGCGACTACGCCGAGGCGGCGCTCCGTGCGATCGGCTGGGAAGGCCGCTTCCTGGTGATCGGATTCACCGCGGGCATCCCGAAGCTCCCGCTCAACCTGACGCTCCTGAAGAGCTGCCAGGTCATCGGCGTCTTCTACGGCGCGATGATCTCGAAGCAGCCGGAGCTCCTTCAGGAGATCACGACGGATCTCTATTCGTTTCTCGAAGAGGGCAAGCTCGAGCCCTACGTCTCGGCGCGCTATCCCCTCGCGGAGGCACCGCAGGCGCTGCGCGACCTGCTCGATCGGAAGGTCACGGGCAAGGTCGTGATCGAGGCAAATCGTTAGGCGAGGCGGTGGCTCCGTTCGCCTAACGCAGGACCGGCGCGAGCGTCTCCCACACCCGTTCCGCGATCAGCGCGTGTCCCTCGGCGGTCGGGTGGATGCCGTCCGCCTGGTTCAGGTCCCGGCGCGCGGCGACGTCCTCGAGCAGGAACGGGACGAGCGGCGCATCGTATTCGGCGGCGAGCGCCGGGTAGACCGCGTCGAAGCGGTCGCCGTACTCGCGGCCGAGATTCGGTGCCGCGCGCATGCCCGCGATCACGAGCGCAACGTCCGGGTGCGCCTCCCGCGTCCGGTCGAGGATGCGCCGGAGATTCGTCCGGAGCTGCTCGACGCCCTGGCCGCGAAGCATGTCGTTGGCCCCGAGCTCGAGGACGAGCACGGCGACGGGCATGCGCAGCAGCCAGGCGAGGCGGCGGAGGCCCCCGGCGCTCGTGTCGCCGGAGACGCCCGCGTTGATCACGCGATAGGCGAGGCCCTCGGCCCGGAGCCGCTCTTCGATCAGTGCGGGGTAGGCCTGGCTCTCTTCGAGGCCGTAGCCCGCGGTGAGGCTCGTTCCCAGGAACACGATGACCGGGAGGTCTTCCGTCTCGGTGCCGCCGTCGGCGCCGGCGGAGGTGGCCTCGATCCGGGCGATCTCCTCCGCCGCGGAGGGCGTGGCGGCGGCTTCCTCGTCCCCGCCACAGCCCATGAGGAGCGCGACGAGCAGCACGAGGTCGGCGGTCAATGCGACCGGTGTCGGCAAGAGATAAGGTTGGAGCCGCGTCGCCCGCGTCCCCCCGATCCGAATCGGATTCCACGACCTAGTCATCGCGCATGATCGTCGCTCGCAATCTCACCCAACGCTACCGGCTGCACGGCGACGGACCCTCTCGCGGGGGCTCCGCGGCCGACGGCGGTCCCGCGTCGCTGACCGTCCTCGACTCGGTCGATCTCGAGATCGACGCGGGGGAGGTCGTCGTGATCCTCGGGCCTTCGGGCAGCGGGAAGACGACGCTGCTCGGCCTCCTCGCCGGTCTCGACCGGCCGACCGAGGGAGAGGTCGAGCTGGCCGGGCAGGCGCTGTCCGAGCTCGACGAAGACGCGCGCGCCGCGCTCCGCGCCGAACGGATCGGCTTCATCTTCCAGAGCTTCCACCTGATTCCGACGCTGACCGCGCTCGAGAACGTGCTCGTCCCGCTCGAGCTCCTCGGACCCGACCGGGCGCCCGCGCCGGCGGAAGCGGAGGCGATCGCCCGGGACCTGCTCGAGCGCGTCGGACTGGCCGGGCGCGTCGACCACTATCCGGCCCAGCTCTCGGGCGGCGAGCAGCAGCGCGTCGGGATCGCCCGTGCCTTCGCGAACGAGCCCGTCGTGCTCTTCGCCGACGAGCCGACCGGCAACCTCGATCGCGAGACCGGAGAAGAGGTCGAGAACCTGCTCTTCGCGCTGAACGAGCAGCGCGGGACGACTCTCGTGATCGTGACCCACGATCTCGCGCTCTCGCGGCGCGCCCACCGGATCGTGCATCTCGACGGCGGGAAGATCGATCGGATCGAAGTCGTCGATCGCGCCGTCGCGGGCGCGCCCGAGGGCCGGCGCGAGAGCGGGAACGCCGCCGCCGAGCGCGCGGTCTAGCGGGCGGGGAGGGCGCGCGGTGCACACGCGCTTCGTCGTCTCGATGATCCGGCGCGAGCTGCGCGCCGCCGCGCGTCGCTTCGGCTTCTACGGCAGCTGCATGGCGATCGGCATCGCCGTCGTCGTCTGCCTCCACTCGCTGCGCGAGGCGGTGAACGAGGCCGTCGACCTGCGCTCGAAGGAGCTGCTCGGCGCGGACCTGCGAATCGAGAGCCGAGACGCCTTCGGGCCAGAGGTGAAGGAAGCGCTCGCGCCGATCGACGCGGCGGCGCTCCAGCCGGCGACGCGGGTCACGCGGCTCGGCTCGATGGCCCTCGCGCCCGGATCCGATCGCAGTCGGCTCGTCGATCTCGTCGCGATCGACGGCGAGTACCCGATCTACGGTGCGGTCTTCACGAAGCCCGCCCATCGTTGGGCCGGCTTCGGGGCGCAGGCGGGGCGCGTCTTCGTCGACTCGACGCTGCTGCTCCAGCTCGACGTCGCGGTCGGGGACACGCTGCGCCTCGGCGGCGAGGACTTCGAGATCGCCGCCGCGGTCACGAAGGCCCCGGGCAGCGTCGGTCTGCAGTCGGAGATCGCGCCGCGGGTCTTCCTCACCGCCGCGGATCTCGAACGGACGGGTCTCGTCGTCGAGGGCAGCCTCGTCGAACATCTCTCGTACTGGAAGCTCCCGCCGGACCTCGTCGATCCCTGGGTCGAAGAGCACGAGCGGCTCCTCGAGGACCAGCGCGTCCGCGTGCAGACGGTGAAGGGCTACCAGGAGGACATGTCCGACGCGTTCGGGAACCTCACGCGCTATCTCGGACTCGTCGGACTCGCCGCGCTCGTGCTCGGCTCGATCGGCGTCGCGGCGGGGGTCCGGGTCTTCGTGCGCGAGAAGCTCGACGGCGTCGCGATGCTGCGGTCGATCGGCGCGCGCCCACGAGACGTCGTCGCGGTCTACACCGGCCTCGCCATCTGCCTCGGGCTCGCCGCCGGCGCCCTAGGCATCCTGCTCTGCCTTCCCCTCGTCGCGGCGCTGCCGGGTCTGCTCGGGGACCTGCTCCCGGTCGAGATCACCATCGGCGTCGGACCGACGGCGATCGCCACGGGGCTCGGGTTGTCGGTGTGGGCGACGCTGTTGTGTGCGATGGGGCCGGTGCTCGACCTCGCGCGGGTCGCGCCGCTCCGTGCGATCCGCCGGGATTTCTCGGAGGCGGAGGGAGAGGGCGGCGACTCGGGGCTTCGGGCGCGATGGGGCGCCGCGGCGGTCGTCGCCGCGAGTCTCCTGCTGGCCTCGATCTGGCAGGCGGGGAACCTGCGCGTGGGGCTCTCCTTCGCCCTCGGTCTCGTGGCGACGGTCGCGCTGCTCGCGCTGGCGGCGCGGGGACTCGTCCGGCTCCTGCGGGACCATCCGCCGCGCGGGCTCGCCTACTGGGCGCGGCAGGGCATCGCGAATCTCTTCCGTCCGCGCAACCACACGCTCCCGACGACGATCGCGATCGGCTTCGCGCTCTTCGTGGTCGCGACGGTCCACGCGGTCCAGCGCAACGTCCTCGACCAGATGGCCGTCGACAACAGCCCGGACCGCCCGAACTTCGTGCTCTTCGACGTGCAGCGCGATCAGGTCGACGGCGTGAAGGCGCTGCTGGCGGAGCACGGCGCGGGACTGACGGATCAAGCGCCGCTCGTCGCTGCGCGCCTGTCCGGAATCCAGGGCATCCCGCGCGCGACCTTCCTCGCCGACGAGGCGCTCTCCCGCGAGCTTCGTTGGGGCCTGCAGCGCGAGTACCGATTGACCTACGCGGACGGCTTGCGCGACACCGAAGAGCTCGTGGCGGGCGAGTGGTGGGTGCCGGGCGAGGTGCAGGCGACCGACGCCGTCTATCCCGTCTCCCTCGAGCGGGATCTCGCGAATTCCCTCGGCGTCGGCGTGGGGGACACCCTCACGTGGCGGATCCAGGGCGTCGAGGTCGAGACGACGGTCGCGAATCTCCGTCAGGTCGACTGGGGACGCATGGCGACGAACTTCTTCGTCGTCTTCCCGACGGCGGCTCTCGAGCAGGCGCCCCAGAGCACGGTCCTGCTCGCGCACCTCGCGGAGGAGGAGGCGAGGGCGACGATGCAGCGGGATCTGGTGGGGCGCTTCCCGAACGTGTCCGCCCTCGACGCGACGCTGATCCTCCGCTCGTTGGACACGATGCTCGGTCAGATCGGGATCGCGATCCGACTGCTCTCGCTCTTCACCCTCGCGACCGGGATCGCGATCCTGATCGCCGCGTCGATGGCGGCGCGGACCGAGCGGGCGAAGGAGGCGCTCCTGCTGCGGGTGCTCGGCGCTTCGCGTCCGCTGCTCCGCAAGATCGTCGCGACCGAGGCGATCGTGCTCGCGGCCCTCGCGGCGACGGTCGGTGCCGGGCTGGCGGCGATCGCTTCCTGGGGCGTCGTCGTCTTCGTCTTCGAGCTGCCCTTCGCTCCGCCGCTGCTCGACGTCGCCGGGCTCGCCCTGGCGACGTTCGCGGTGACGGCACTCTTCGGTGGGCTCGGCGGCGCGACGGGCACGCGCGAGTCGCCACAGGCGGCGCTGCGCCGGGAAGCGGCCTGAGTCGCTCGAGGCGCGAGCTGGCGGCCGTTGCCGGATCGCTTACGACGGACGGCGCGGTCGGATAGACTCGATCCGGGCGCGGGTGGACGGCGCCTCCACGCGGAGAGAGCGGTGGCGGGCAGACTCGCAGAAT
This sequence comes from bacterium, assembly GCA_030432735.1. GTDB lineage: Bacteria > Myxococcota_A > UBA9160 > UBA9160 > UBA4427 > UBA4427. Next base: position 9,591 of record JAUIMK010000096.1, on the reverse strand, counting down.
GGGTTTCGGAGGCGACGCGGCGCCGGGTCTTCCGGACCGTCGGCGTGTACATCGTCGCGGTCTGGGGCGTCTCGACCGGAAGCGCCGAGCTCGCCGATCTCTTCGGGGTTCCGCCGGAGTGGCTCCGCGCCGGAATCTACGCCGCCGTCGCCGCCATCCCGGTCGTCGCCTTCCTCGCCTGGCGCTTCGACATCGGCCGCGAGGGCATCGTGCGCGATCCCCGGGACCTGCTCACCGAGCAGCAACGCGAGGCGGAGCTCGCCACGATGCCGACCATCGTCGGCGGGGACGAAGGCAGCGGCGCCCTCGTGATCCGCTGGGAGAGCGCGGACGGCGCGCACGCGGCGCTCTTCACCGACGAGCTCTGCCTCGGACGCGGCGCGGACTGCCGCGTGCGCTTCTACGATCCCCTCGTCTCGCGACAGCATGCGCGCATCTATCGGGAAGAGGGTGCGTGGCACATCGAGGATCTCGGCAGCCGGAACGGGACGACCGTGGACGGCGTCGCGGTGACCCGCGCGCCGCTCGGAGTCGACAGCGAGGTCCGGTTGAACGACGATGGTCCGGTCCTTCGGATCGAGCTCAAGGCGGCGGGCGCGGAGACCCGTGAAGCGCTCGCGTCCTTTCCACCGGGTCAGCCGACCGCGCACGTCCGTCTCGCCGGAACCGACAGCGCCACGAAGGGCAGCGCGACCGGGCGGCGTTAGGCTCCTCGGGGTCCTTCAGGAGACGAAGCACGATGAACGAAGTCCTGATCACCGGGACCGGGCTCTGGACGCCGGAGTACGGCGTCACCAACGCGGAGCTCGTCGAGAGCCTGACGCGCGCGGTCCGGAAGTGGAACGCGGACCACGCCGCCGAGATCGAATCCGGCGAGCTCGAGGAGCGCGACCTGCCGAGCGAGAAGTTCATCGTCCGCGCCTCCGGCGTCGGTCATCGCTACGTGATCGAGAAGGAAGGGCTCCTCGACCCGGATCGGCTGCGGCCGCACCTGCCGACGCGGAGCGAGGACGAGCTCTCGATCCAGGCCGAGATCTGCGTCGCGGCGGCCGAGGAGGCCCTCGCCCAGGCGGGGATCTCCGGCAGCGAACTTGACGCGGTCGTCGTCGGCGCCTCCAACATCCAGCGCGCCTACCCCGCGATCGCGATCGAGGTCCAGGACGCCCTCGGCGCCGGGGGCTTCGCGTACGACATGAACGTGGCGTGCTCGAGCGCGACCTTCGCCCTCCAGAACGCGATCGACGCGATCAAGACGGGCAGCGCCCGGCGCGCGCTCGTGCTCTGCCCCGAGCTGACGAGCTGCCACAACAACTTCGAGCTCCGCGAGTTCCACTTCATCTTCGGCGACGCCTGCACGGCCGTCGTGCTCGAGTCGGCGGACGTCGCGGGGGCGGCCGGCGGGGCCGGGACGGGCGAGTCCTGGAGCGTGCTCGGGACGCGCCTCGCGACGAAGTTCTCGAACAACATCCGGAACGACTTCGGCTTCATGAACGTCGCCGAGGACACGCCTCGACATCCCCACGAGCTCCTGTTCCGCCAGAACGGTCGTCAGGTCTTCGGCGACGTCTGCCCGATGGTCGCCGAACACATCGCGACCCACGCGGCGGAGGTCGGCGTCGACCTCGAGGACCTGAAGCGCTTCTGGCTCCACCAGGCGAACCTCGGCATGAACAAGACGATCGCGAAGACGCTCCTCGATCGGGAACCCTCGCCGGAAGAGTCGCCGGTCATTCTCGACGAGTACGCGAATACGAGCTCCGCCGGCTCCGTGATCGCCTTCCACAAGCACCGCGACGGGCTCGAGGTCGGTGACCAGGCCGTGCTCTGTTCCTTCGGCGCGGGCTACTCGGTCGGGAGCGTCCTGTTGCGACGGCGGAGCTGAGGCGGCCGCGCGTCGATCGGGCTAGGCGCGCCGTCGGCGCGACTTCACGGCGGCGGCCCCGCGCAGCGCGAAGACGCCGAGCAGGAGCGCAGCCGCCGGCCAGTAGGAAGCGTCTTCGACCACGCGTCCGCCGTAGGACGAGAGGTAGATCAGCGCGATCGTCAGCTGACCGATCCCGTGGAGTCGGCTCCAGTTGCGCCCGCCGAGGCGCTTCACGGCCGCGTCGTTCGAGGTCGCGGCCATCGCCCCGATCATCACGAAGCCGAACCCGCCCCCGTAGACCGCGACCGGATCCTCGAGGAGCGCCGGCTCGATCCGGGCGAGACCCACGATCGCCGCGAGGTGGACGTACTGCGCGACGAAATAGGCGAGGCCGAGGGCGCGGCGCCGCCTCCGGAGCGTTCGGCTGGTCTCGTTCGGCGCGACACGTGCGAGCGGACCGGCGCAGAACGCGAGGAGCCAGAGCGGATAGGCGAAGACGGCCGTCGCGCGGACCGCGGCGTGCCAGCCGAGGCTTCCCACGCCGTTCAGACCGAGGGCGCTGCCCAGGACGAAGAGGCTCGCGACGAGGGCGAGCGCCATCGCGCGACTCGGGCTCGCGGCCCAGGACAGCCAGAGCGGTGAGACGGCGGACGGGAGCGAAGGCGTCGCGGCGGACATGGCGTTCCTCGAGGGCGGGCAACGCCTGATTAGCGGCCGTCGATGTTTCAGACAAGCGGCGGGAACCCTATGTTCCCGACCGCATGGAGCCGGCCGTCCCCCCCCTCGATCCGCGCTCGGCGGATGCCTCGTCCCGCCGCAGCCTTCCCGTCGCGTTGTTCGTCACGTGCATCGTCGCGTCGCTCGCGTTGGCACTCGCGGCGCCGGAGCTCCACGCGCGTTCGCTCGTCTTCGACGACGGCGCCGGAGCCGAACGCACGCTCGGCCTCGAAGACCTGCGGGCGGTCTGCGTCGAAGAGGACGTGGTCGTGGACGATCCCTATCACGAGCGGCGCATGCGCTACCGCGCGCTTCCGCTGCGTTGCGTGCTGGACCACGGATTCGCCGAGCGGGGCGGCGCGGCCGGTCTCGCCGACGAGGGCATGCTGCTGCGCGCGCTCGACGGCTACACGCGCCCGGTCTCCGGACGGCAGCTGCTCGAGCCGGGCGGCTTCGTCGCGTTCGCCGAGACCGGGAGACTCGCGGGGGCGACCGGGGACTCACCCTTCTCGCCGATCGACCGCAGGCAGGTGGATCCGGCGCCCTTCTACCTGGTCTGGAGCGGCGCGGATCAGGGGGACCCCCACGACATGCCGTGGCCCTATCAGCTCGCACGGATCGAGGTGGCGCCCTTCGAGGAGGCCTTCCCGGCGACGGTGCCCACCGGGTTGCCGGCGGACGACCCGGGCTGGGCGGGCTACCGGCGGTTCCAGCGCGCCTGCGCGAGCTGTCACGCGATCAACGGCGAGGGCGGTCGGGTCGGTCCGGACCTGAACGTGCCGCGGAGCATCGTGGAGTACCGTCCGATCGCTCAGATCAAGGCGTACATCCGGAACCCGCAGTCCTTCCGCTACACGAGCATGCCGCCCCATCCGGAGCTCGACGAGCGCGATCTCGACGCCCTGATCGCCTATTTTTCAGCGATGCGCGAGCGGAAGCAGGATCCACTCGCGGGCTCCGCTCACGAGACCGACGACTAGCATGACGGCCGACCGCCCCCGCTTCGAAATCAGCAAGTCGACGCTCCATCTCGGGGAGCATCGCGTCGCCCACGCGCAGGGCGTCTTCGACGTGCACTTCTACCGGGACCTCGCGAACGAGGCGACGGCGATGGCGATCACCGTCGGTGACCCCGCGCTCGGAGAGCCGCTCCTCGCCCGCGTCCACTCGGCGTGCGTGACGAGCGAGAGCCTGATGGGGCGCGACTGCGACTGCCGCGAGCAGCTCGAGGGGGCGCTCGCGACCATGGCGCGCGCCGGCCGCGGCGTGCTCTTCTATCTGCTCCAGGAGGGTCGCGGAGCGGGTCTCACCGCGAAGGCGCGAGACCGGATGATGGTCCAGGCCAGCCGCAACCGGATCACGACCTTCGAGGCCTACGCGTCGATGGGGCTGCCCGCGGACCTGCGCCGGTACGATCTCGTCGCACCGATGAGCCGGCTGCTCGGCGTGCGCGCCCCGCTCCGACTGCTGACGAACAATCCCGAGAAGGCCGCGGCCGTCGGTGAGGCGCTCGAGACGGAGAAGATCGAGCTCCTCGGCACGGAGACGATCCAGGCGCCGAGCTCTCCCTTCAACAGCGACTACCTGAGCGCGAAGCAGGCCTCCGGTCATGCGCTCGATCCGCCGGGCGGGCTCGCCGGGGCGTCGCCGCCGATGGAGGTCCGGGTCTTCGATCCCGTCGCGCTGCCCGGCGACGAACGGCGCGTCGTGACGGCTTCGTACTATCTGCCCGTCTCGCTGCCCGGGCGCCCGATCGACCGCGTCGACTGGTTCCGGTTGAGCGTGGTCTACGACCGGGACCGCGAACGCGAGTCGGTGATCCTGTCCCGAGGCGAGCACGGCGAGGCGCTCGATCGGATCGCGGACGTTCGCGTGGGGCTGCTCGACCGACTGCCCTTTCCGCGGGCGGCGGGTCGCGCCGCGCTCGCGCGTGCGCTGCAGGAGATCGTCGACCGCGGCTCGGGCGCCGTGTCGGTCGATCTGGACGAGCGCGACGTCGCGACGCATTCCGCCCGGGCCGGCGATGGCCAAGGCTGAATCGTCGTCGGCCGGGTCCGATACGGCCGCCCGGGGGCGGGCGCTGCTCGCATCGCGGGTCGCCGCGGCGCCCGACGCGCTCGAGGCGCTCCCCGAGCGGCAGCCTTCGCTTCGCAGGCTCCTGCCGCCCGCCGCCGTAGGACCGCGTGTCCTCGTCGCGACGGGGATCGGGACGAGCGAGGGGCACGCGCGCCACTTCGCCGAGGTCGCTTCGCGATGCTTCGGGTGGCCGGCCCGTTTCGCGTCGACCGCGTCGCTCCAGCGTCCACCGCACGCCTTCGCGAAACGCGACTGGCTCGTGGTCTTCTCCCAGGGCCTCTCGGCGAACGCGCGTCACGCGCTGCAGCACGCGGACGCCTGGGGTGGGGTCGTCCTGGTGACGGGATTGGGTCTCGACGCAGGGGAAGACGACGGCCTCTCGCCCGAGAAACGAAGCTGGCTCGAGGCGCTCGAAGCGCGCGGCGCCGTCCGTGTCGACCTCGGATGCGGCGCGGAGTACGGCTCGCTGCTCCGGGTGATCGGCGCGCGCGCCGGCTACGTCGCGGGCTGGTCGATCCTCCGTACCCTCGCGCACGCGCGACTCGAAGACGCGGGCGTGCTTCGATTCGATCCGCCGGCCCTCCGCGCCGCCCAGGTCGCCGCGCCGCACCGCGTGGCCGAGGCGTTTCCCGAGTCCGAGCCGATCGCCGACTTCTTCCGGCCCGAGCGGACGCTCCTGCTGCTCGCCGAGGACGGCGTCGTGGACTTCGCCGAGCACCTGACGCTCAAGATCGCCGAAGGGATGCTCCGGCCGCAGCCGCGGGCCCTCGACGTTCTGCAATTCGCCCACGGCCCGCTCCAGTCGATCGCGAACCGGCCGGCCTCGCTGATCTATCTGGCGTCGGGCGGTGAAGGGGCCGGCCTAGCCGAGGACGCCTGGCTCGGTCGCCTGCGGGCGACGCTGGATCCGAGCCTCCACGATCTCCGGGTGCTGCGCGGCACGCTGCCCTGGCCGCTCGCTGCCGTCGAGTTCGAAGCCCTCTTCGATCAGCTCGTCGCGCGAACCCTCGAAGAGACCGGCGACGACATCGTCGCCTGGCCCGGCGCCGCACGGGAAGACGCGCTCTACGCGGTGGCTCCGGCCTCGCCCGACCTGCCCACCGAGAGGAAGTCCGCGGCGTCCCTGCCCTTCGAGGCGCGGGTCTGGCCGGAGATCGAGGCGCTCGTCGCCGCGGGACGCCGAACGGCCCTGATCGGCCTCGGCTCGATCGAACAGCACGGTCCGCATCTCCCACTCGGGACCGATCGCTGGATCGCCGATGCGCTGCTCGCCGGTCTCGAGGCGCGGCTCGACGATGCGGTCGCGATCCCGGCGATCGCGATCGGCTGTGCGAGCGAACACCTCGACTTCGCCGGCACGCTGCACGTCGAGCCCGAGACCCTGGAAGCCGTGCTGCGGGACGTGCTGCGGTCGCTCTCGCGTCACGGCTTCGAGCGTGCGTTCCTCTTCACCGCCCACGGCGGGAACCTCGACGCGCTCGAAGACATGCGCGACCGACTCGGGGCAGCGGCCCGTCCCCTCGCGCTCCGTATCGAGACGGCGCCCCGCGTCGGTGCCATGCAGTCCGCGGTCGTCGAGGCGGCCTCCCTCGCGCCGTCGGCGGCGGGGCCCCATGCCGGGGAGTACGAGACGAGCGTCGTCGCCCATCTCCGACCCGGGACGGTCCGGTCCGACACCCTGGAGCCCGGACGGATCGTCGCGCCGGGGGAGTCGCAGGGGCTCTTCTATCCGAGCCTTCGGCCCAACACGGAGAGCGGGGTCCTGGGCGATCCCTCCCGCGCCGCCGCGGAGCGCGGCGAAGGCTACCTCGACGCCTGGGTCGAGCTGCTCGCGGCGGCCTATCGCGAGGCCTTCGGTGGCGGCGGGGGCGACGAGGCGCCGGAGGTCGCCGGGGCGACCGAGTAGAATCGTGCGTAGGCGAAGGGGACCCAGAAGGCGTAGTAGAGCTGGTTCGGGACGATGCGAATCCCCCAGCCGAGATCGAGCCCGCCCCCCACGATCAGCAGGTCGGCGCCGAGCCAGAGCGCATAGTAGGCGGCGCTGTAGCCGAAGAGGGCGCGGAGGTAGTCGGCTTTCGGCGCTGCGCCGAGATCTTCGCCGAGGCTGCGCGGCACCCAGCGGCGGGAGAGGGCGATGCAGAGCCCGAGGAAGCCCGCCTCGTAGATCATCCAGAGGACCTGGCCGTGCAGGTCCTCGACGAGCCAGCCGAGGACGAGGTAGCTGGTGCCCGCGAAGACGGGGACGAGCAGGGTCACGCCGGCCGCCCATCCGAGGTTCTCGCCGAGCGTCCGCTCGGGTCGCGCGACCCCGATCGCGAGGAGCAGGACCCGCAGGTCCCCGAGCAGGACGAAGAAGAACACGATCGCCGTCGCCGCGAAGGTGCCTTCGATCCCGTCGAGCTGGGCGATGATCCCGGTCGAGAGCGGATCCACCATCGTGAGGACGGCGAAGACCAGCGTCGCGCGCGAGACGAAGCGCGAGGCGTCGGGCACGCAGGCCCGTGCCAGCGCCGGCGGATTGGCGGTCCGCCAGGCCAGGAAGGCGATCGGCACGACCAGAAGGGCCCACACGGTCTGGAGCTCGCTGTAGTAGGCGCCCTGCCACGTGAATTCGGTCATGGCTCAGCGCGTCCGATCGTCTTCCGGGGGGTGGGCGGGAGAGGATTTCCCGCCGCGGGACGCGCGCATCAGGAGCGCTTCGAGCGAATCGAAGAAGCCCAGGCCGTCGAGCAGCGGATTCAGCCAGCCCGACGTCACGCAGTAGGCGCGGTCGTGATCGCCGCGGTGGTGTCGCGCGTGGCGGGCCGGGGTGAGGATCAGGCCCGCGCGCTGCAGGCAACGCGCGATGCGCGGGGGGCGCCGCGCATGCGCCCAGGCGTGGAAGACGTTGGTCGCTACGAGTGCCGTCGCGAGGCTCGCGCCGAACACGAAGAGGAGCGTAGACGCGAAGCCGGCGGGAAGGGGCATCACCAGCAGTGCGCCGGCGAGGGGCAGGCTCACCAGCGCGTTGTTCCCGGCGACTTCGAAGAGGTCGTGCCGGGAGATGCTCGCGGGATCGTCGTGGTGGGCGCGGAAGGGCTCGATCAGCATCGGTCCCAGGATCGGCGTGCGCGGGTCGAAGCAACGATCGGCGAGCCAGTGGACGGTGCCCGCGAGCAGGTCGGCGACCAGGTAGCCCCCGATGAGTCCCAGGGGCAGGGCGAGGGCGAGCTCTGCCCGCCAGGCGTGCGGCGCGGCTCGGAGGAAGGCGAGGCCGGCGGTCGCGACGAAGAGGCCGACCGCGAGGCGGTCCACGAGCCACTTCGTTCGCGGCTGCGTGAGCGGCGAGGACGCGGCGGGCGCATCGGGCGTTTCGGCGGACACGGGGCGATCCTCTCGCGCGAAGGGGCGCGTCCCGGGGACGCGCGCTTCGCTCCTCGGCGGTGGCGTGCGCGATCGTCACGCACCGGGGAAGTGTGCCACGGATGGAGGCCCTCGGTCACGGTCGACTCGCCGTGATTCGCTGCCCGAAACGCAGACCGGGGAGTCGCGTGGGCGACTCCCCGGTCCTCATCGGTTCGGTTGCTCGCGATCGCTAACGCATGCGGCCGAGGGCCCGGAGCGCCAGCGCGTCGACGTGGGACCGGTCGTCCCGCCGGTCGCGTTCGCGAGCGATCCGCCGGTCGCGATCGTGGTCCCGTCCGCGCTCGTGCGGACGGTCGAGCTTCCGCGCTCGCTTGCGATCGAGGCCGTGCTTCTTTCCGATTCCGCGGTCGTGCTTGCTCCGCTTCCGGTCGTGCAGCCGAGCGTGACGCCGATCCTTCCGGGCCTGACGCAGCGCGCGATCGCCCTTGCGGTCGAGGCGGCGTTCGATCCGGTCCCCCTTGCGGTCGAGATGCTCGGCCAGCGCGTACTCGCCGTTCGCCGCAGCGACCATCGCCAGCAGATCGAGCTGGAAGTCGATCGCGTTCCCGCGCCGGTCGAGACGCCGGTCGTAGCGACGGGCCTCGCGGATGGCCGCGCGACCGCTCCCGTGATGTCGCGAGTCGCCGTGGTAGCCGTGGTCGGAGCGATGGCGACGGCCATGGTCGTTCGCCGAGGCGGCGCCGGCGAGGGCGATCGCCACGATGGCGAGCCCGCTCGTCGCGAGCGCGCGCATCCACTTCTCCTTCGAGCCGCGATTCTTCGAATGCATCGGATGGTCCTCCTCGTTTCGGGTCTGATCCCGCATTCGAAGAGTGAGGACCTCTCGGTCCGGGATGCGTTCCGCTCCTGCGGGGCCGACACGCAATCGTCAAGAACGCCTCGCGAGGGATGCCAGGACGCAGGGACGCGGAGTCAGCGCCGCGCGGGCGGACCCTTCGGGATCCGCAGGAGCGCCCGTGGGGCGCCGACGGATCGCGTCGTTTCGGAACGTCTCGTATCGGAGGAAGGCGGAACCCGCGCTCGCCTAACGCGGCGGTCCGAGCACGAGGCTGCCGTTGTGGCCGCCGAATCCGAAGGAGTTCGAGAGCGACGGTCCCGGCGTCCAGGGCCGCGGCTCGGACTGCACCACGTCGATCGGCGGAAGCGCGGGGTCGTAGTGCTCGAGGCCGTCCGTCGGCGGAACGACGCCGTGTCGCATCGCGAGGACGACGGCGACCGCTTCGAGCGCGCCCGCGGCGCCCAGCGAATGTCCCGTCACGCCCTTGGTGGACGTGACGATCGGACCCGGCGTGCCGAAGAGCTTCGCGATGCCCTCGGCCTCCGCAGCGTCGTTGAGGGCCGTGCTGGTTCCGTGGGCGTTGATGTGGACGACCTCCGACGCAGCGAGCCCGGCGTCGTCGAGAGCGGCCTGCATGCAGCGCAGCGCGCCTTCGCCTTCCGGCGCCGGTGCCGTGATGTGATGGGCATCGGCGAGGCTGGCGGACCCGAGCACCTCGCCCAGGATGTTCGCCCCGCGCGCTTCGGCCTGG
>JAUIMK010000469.1 GCA_030432735.1 bacterium | reverse complement strand
TAATCGACGACGGCGCGCGAGCCTTGCCGCTCAACGAGGAGGTCCTTCGAGAGACCGTCGATGACCGGATGACCGTCGAGCTCGACCGCTTCAACCTCGAGTGCAACCTCCTCCACTGCGGACTCGAGGGCGGGCCCTTCGCGCATCTTCGCCAGGAGATCGAGTCCGCCTGCCGGGAGCTCTCGCGGGCCGCCGCGCTCCACGGCGGGCGAATCGCGATGATCGGGATCCTCCCGACGCTCTCCGAGGACGACCTGCAGGCGGACGCAATGACCGATGCCGTTCGCTACCGCGCCCTTTCGCGGTCGCTTCGCGCGCGGCGGGGCGGGCCCTTCGAGCTCGACATCGACGGCGCGGATCCGCTTCGACTCGATTGCGACGACGTGACCTACGAAGGGGCGGCGACGTCGCTCCAGCTCCATCTGCGCGTTCCGCCGGAGTCCTTCGCGGACGTCTTCGATGCCGTTCAGTTGGCGACCGCGCCGGCGCTCGCGATCGCGGCGAACTCGCCGACCTTCCTGGGCCATCGCCTCTGGGACGAGACGCGTGTGGCGCTCTTCAAGCAGGCGGTCGACGAGCGTGGCCCGGAGGACAGGTCGCGGGCGGCCCGGGTCTCCTTCGGCACCGGTTGGCTAAGACAAGGGCCGATCGAGCTCTTCCGGCAGGCGGTCCGCGACTACGGCGTCTTGCTCCCGGTGCTCGACGGCGAGGACCCGGACGAGGCGCTCGAGGCCGGCCGCGTTCCGGCCCTGCGCGAGATCCGGCTCCACCAGGGCACCGTCTGGAGCTGGAACCGCCCGGTCTATCATCCGCATGGCGGAGGCCACGTGCGGATCGAGCTCCGCGCGCTGCCCTCTGGACCGACGGCGGAGGACATGGTCGCGAACGCCGCCTTCCTCGTCGGTCTCGGACTGGGGCTGGCGCCCGACATGGCGAGGATCCGGGAGACGATGCCCTTCGAGGCCGCGCACTCGAATTTCTACCGGGCGGCGCAGGACGGACTCGACGCCGAGCTCCAGTGGCCGGACCCGGACCGGGGCGGGTGTCGGACGCTCGAGGCGGGGGATCTGGTCCGGGAGCTCGCCGACGTCGCGCGACGGGGGCTGGCTCGCTTCGGCGTGGAGGCCGACGAGGCGGATCGCGCGATCACCACGATCGAACGCCGCGCTACGGCGGGCCAGACCGGTGCGGGCTGGCAACGTGCCCGGCTCGCCCGGCTCGGCCAGGGCCACCCCACTCCCGAATCCCTCGCGCAGATGCTCGAGGACTACGTGGCTCGATCCGCCAGCGGTGTGCCCGTCCACGAATGGAGTCTCGATTGAAGCCGCCGCTTCGTGACCTCACCTTCGGCCGGGATCTCGAACGAGACGACCTTCCCGAAGATCCCGCCGAGTTCCTTCGTCTTCTGGGAGGGCCTTCGATTCTCCGACTTCCGGGGCGGGACGCGTCGAGGACCCGCGTCGTGACCACGCTCCTGCACGGCAACGAGCCCTCCGGGCTGCGTGCCGTCCTGCGCTATCTGAGGAGCGCGAGCCAGCCGACCCCGAACGCGCTCTTCTTCGTCGCGTCGGTCGACGCCGCCCTCGCGTCGCCCGGGTTCACCCATCGCGCGCTGCCCGGCGTGATCGATGCGAATCGGTGCTGGCGGCCGCCGTTCGCGACCGACGCGGGTCGCGTGGCGGAAGCCGTCCTGTCGGCGCTGTCCGAGGCGCAGCCGGAGTGTCTGGTCGACCTGCACAACAATTCGGGGCACAACCCGGCCTACGGCGTGGCCTTCTCCCTCGGGCACGCCGAGCGGAGTCTCGTCTCGCTCTTCGCCGACCGCGTCGTACACACCCCCCTCGAGCTCGGCACGATCGTCGAGGCGACGGTTTCGCAGTTTCCGAGCGTGACGATCGAGTGTGGTCGTGGAGGGGATCCCGCGGCGGACGAGGTCGCCTGGGCGGGGCTGCGCCGCTTCCTCGACTGGGAGCAGATCGACTTCGAGCGGCCGGTACAGCCGCTCGCCGTCTACGCGGATCCGATTCGCGTCTGCGTGCGCAAGGGCGTCCGACTCGACTTCGCCGAGGCGGCGCAGGGCGACGTCGACCTCACGATCTCCGCCTCCGTGGACCGCCACAACTTCGAGACGCTCTCGGCGGGCACGCCGATCGGCTGGCTCTCGCCGGAGGGCGAGTGGCCCCTCGAGGCCTGGAACGCCGCCGGTGAGGAATGTTCGCAGTCCCTCTTCGTGAACGACGACGGGGTTCTGCGCGCGCGGACCCCGCGCATTCCGATCATGATGACGACGAACCGGGTGATCGCCGCGAGCGATTGTCTCTTCTATTCGGTCGAGCTGGTCTAGCGCGACCGCGCGGCTCGGGTCGGAGCCCCTTCGTCGGCGCGCTCAGCGGAACTTCGGGATCACGTGCTCGCCGATGTTCCTGATCGTCTCGAGCATCGCCCACTGCGGGACGGTGCCCATCTGGTTGAGGAAGAGGATCTCGTCGGCGCCCGCCTCGATCAGGCGGTTCACGTAGCCGATGCAGTCGTCGACGGTGCCGTAGGCGTGGTTCGGGTTGAGCAGCGCCATGCTCGGATCCGAGAAGTCGACCTTGATCTGCTCGGCGCCGATCGCGGACTTCACGACCGAAGTGCCGTCTTCGGTCGTCTCCGTCAGGTCGTCGGGCCAGGTGTCGGGCTCGGGCATGGGCATCTCGCCCGCGCTGTTCCAGTGCGCGATCGATTCCATGAAGAAGCGCTGGCCGCGGAGGCCGATGCGCCGCGCT
>JAUIMK010000468.1 GCA_030432735.1 bacterium | reverse complement strand
AGACGCTGCTCGCCGAGTACGAGCTCGAAGGGCAGGTCGCGACGGACCCGCGGCCGATCTGGCACTGGTCGCTCCCCGGCCGCCTGGAATTCCGCGTCGCTCCGCTCTCGGAAGGCTTCGAATGGCCCGGCCAGGCGCTGGCGATCGTCACCGACGAGGAGATCTTCGGTGTCCGCCAGAAGAAGCGGAACCGGACCGGTTGGCGCGAAGGCCAGAGCCTCGACGGCATCGCCCAGCTCTCCCCCGGCGACTTCCTCGTCCACCACGATCACGGCATCGGGATCTACCGCGGACTCCACGAGCTCTCCGCCGGCGGTCGAAGCAACGAGCTCCTCGCGATCGAGTACCTCGGTGGCGACAAGCTCTTCCTGCCGGTCGACCGGCTCTCCCGCGTGCAGCGCTACGGGGCGGCGGACGGCGTGCAGCCGCGGATCGACAAGCTCGGCGGCGAAACCTGGGAGAAGGTCCGCGGCAAGGTCAAGGCGAGTCTGCGCAACATGGCGGGCGAGCTGCTCTCGCTCCACGCGGCCCGCGAGCTCGCGCCGGGCTTCGCCTTCGCCGGACGCGACACCGCCCTCGAAGAGTTCGAAGCGGGCTTCGGCTTCGAGGAGACGCCGGACCAGATGGCGGCGATCGACGACGTGATCGGCGACATGCAGCAGGCGAAGCCGATGGACCGCCTCGTCTGCGGCGACGTCGGCTACGGCAAGACCGAGGTCGCGATCCGCGCGGCGTTCCGCGCCGCCCAGGACGGCAAGCAGGTCGTCGTGCTCACGCCGACGACGGTCCTGTGTCAGCAGCACTTCGAGAACTTCGAGAAGCGCTTCGAGGATCATCCGATCCGCGTCGACATGCTCTCGCGCTTCTGCACGCCGAAGGAAGCGCGGGCCACCCTCGAAGGCCTCGCGACCGGCCAGGTCGACATCGTCGTCGCGACCCACCGCATCCTCTCGAAGAACGTCCACTTCAAGGATCTCGGCCTGCTCGTCGTCGACGAGGAGCAGCGCTTCGGTGTCGCGCACAAGGAGCGCATCAAGAAGCTCAAGAAGACCGTCGACGTCCTGACGCTGACCGCGACGCCGATCCCGCGCACGCTCCAGATGGCCTTCACCGGCATCCGCGACCTCTCCGTGATCGAGACGCCGCCGGTCGACCGCCTCGCGATCCGGACCCAGGTCTGCAAGTTCGACGAAGGTCTGATCCGCGAGGCGATCCTGCGCGAGATCCGCCGCGGTGGGCAGGTCTTCTTCCTACACAATCGTGTGCAGACGATCGAGGCGATGAAGGAGATGCTCGGGCGGGTGGTCCCCGAAGTCTCGGTCATGGTCGCCCACGGCCAGATGAAGGAGCGCCAGCTCGAGGACAAGATCCACGCGTTCATGCGCAAGGAAGCGGACGTCCTCCTCTGCACGACGATCATCGAGAGCGGCATCGACATGCCGAACGTGAACACGATCCTCGTGAATCGCGCCGACGCGCTCGGCCTCGCCCAGCTCTACCAGATCCGCGGGCGCGTCGGCCGCAGCACCCGTCGCGCCTACGCCTATCTCCTCGTGCCGACCCAGGTCGGCGCGCTCTCCGGCGATGCGCAGAAGCGCCTCGAAGCGATCCAGGACCTGAGCGAGCTCGGCGCCGGCTTCCGTCTGGCGAACCTCGACCTCGAGATTCGCGGCGCCGGGGACCTGCTGGGCTCCGAGCAGTCGGGCAACCTCCGCAGCGTCGGCTACGAGACCTACATGGAGATGCTCGAGGAGACGATCGACGAGCTGCGCGGCACCGCCCACGAGGAGTGGCTCGATCCCGAGATCAAGCTCCCGGTCGTGGGGCGGCTCCCCGAGGACTACGTGGCCGACGTCTCCCAGCGGCTCGTGTTCTACAAGCGTCTGTCCTCGGCGCGCGACGAGAACGAGGTCGCGCTGATCCGGGACGAGCTGCTCGACCGCTACGGACGCATGCCGAGCGAGGCCGAGAACCTGCTCGAGGTGATCCGGCTCAAGATCCTCGCGCGGCGGCTCGGCATCCTGCGGATCGAGACCCAGCGCGGTGAGCTCGTGCTGCAGGCAGCGGCCCAGAGCCGGATCGATCCCGATCGGTTGATCCAGCTGCTCACCCACGCCCGCTCGGGTCTCCGCGTCACGCCGGATCAGAAGATCGTCGCGAAGGCGCCGGGGCCCGAAGGGGGACCGCCTGCGCTCTTCGATGCGACGCGGCAGCTGCTCGGCCAGCTCGCGGCGGCCTAGCGACGCGGGCGCTCCTCGCGCGACCCGAAACGCTCAGCGGATCCGCGCGCCGAGCGCGGGATGCAGCCTGACGAGGGTCTCGACCAGGCCGTCGCGCCCGGTCCGCGAGGGATCATCGAGCCACCAGAGGATCGTCCCGACCTCCATCGCCAGATAGGCCCGTGCCGCCAGGTCGGGATCGAGGGTGGGGTCGAGGCGGCCCGCCGCCTGCAGTCGGCGCAGGCCGTCGGCGGTCGGGCGGGTCGACTCGGAGACGACCGGGCCGTGCGTCGCAGCGCCGGCGCGTTCGCGGCCGAAGGTGACGCGATAGGCCTGGGCGTGCGCCTCCGCGAACTCTACGGCAGCACCCGCGGAGGCGCGGACCTGGGCCTCCGGATCCGTCCCGGCGCCGCGCGTCGCCGCGACCCGGGCGGCCCGGAGCGCCCCGATCGTTCGCACCTGAATCTCCCGAAGCAGCGCGTGTTTGTCGGGGAAATGCTTGTAGAAGGTCCCGACCGCGAGCCGAGCCCGCTTTGCGATCGCGTTCGTATTCACGCGTTCGA
>JAUIMK010000467.1 GCA_030432735.1 bacterium | reverse complement strand
CGAGATCGAGCTCCAGAAGGGTCTCGGCCAGGGACCGCTCGACGCGATCCTGGTCTCGGGGGTGAGCCGTCTCCGACCGGTCGCCATGGCCGCGCTGACGACGGCGCTCGGGATGATCCCGCTGCTTGCCGATGCCTTCTTCGTCGCCATGGCCGTCACGATCATCGGTGGCCTCGTGGTCGCCACGGTCCTCACGATGGTCTTCGTCCCCGTTCTCTACGCGATCTTCTTTCGCGTCGATGCCTAGGAGCCTCCTCTTCATGCGGCGATCTCGTTCCGCTCTCCCGTCCCGGTTGCTTCGCGTGGTCGGCACGCTCCTGCTCGTCGCGGCCCTCGGCTGCTCCTCGACCGGCTCGATCTTCGGGACGGACGCCGCGAACCGCGAGGTGCTCCACGAGATCATCGATCGCGGCACGCTCCGCGTCGGGACGTCGGGGACCCAGCCGCCGCTCTCGATGAAGAACGCGCGGGGCGAGCTCACGGGGATGGACGTCGAGCTGGCGCAGGCGCTCGCCGACGCCATGAAGGTCGAGCTCGTGCTGGTGGAGACGCCCTTCTCCGACCTGCTCGCCGACCTCGAGGCCGGGCGCATCGATCTCGTGATCTCCAGCCTGACGATCACGCCCCGGCGCAACGCGCGCGTCGCCTTCGCCGGCCCGTACCTGATCTCGGGCTCTCTGCTGCTCACCCGCAAGGAAGTCGTCGATTCGATCGAGCGTGCGTCGGCGCTGAACTCCGCCGATCGAAGCTGGTCGGCGCTCCGCGGATCGACCGGGGAAGCGCTGATCCTCGACCTCTTTCCCCTCGCCACCTTCGTGCCCGTCGACGACATGGAGACGGTCGTGCCGCGGGTCGCCTCGGGTGAGATCGACGGCCTCTTCGCCGACGTTCCCTTCGTCCAGTACCAGCTCGCCCGGAACCCCGGGCTCGGACTCGCCGCGCTGCCGACTCCGTTCACGACGGAGCCCCTCGGCGTGGCCGTGCCCGCGAACTCGCCGCTCTTCGCGAACCTCGTGCAGAACTACCTCAACACCCTCGACTACACGGGTGAGCTGATGCAGATGAAGATGCACTGGATGAGCGCGGGCGAGTGGCTTTCGGAGATGCCGTGAGCGTGCGGACGACGACGAAGCGCGTCGTCGCGTGGGCGCTCGTCGCGCTCGCCTCCGCGGGTTGCGCCTCCTCCAGCGCGTCGAAGCGGGCGGACGCCGACGAGCGCGCGAAGGAACGCCGGCGGACGGTGATCATGACGACCCGGGACAACGTCCGGGTCGGCAGGGAAGCCGCAGAGCAGGTCGCCGCCGAGATCGGCACCCTCGACGACCCGGAGCTCGTCGCGTACGTCGAGGGGATCGGGAAGAAGCTCCTGCGCGGTTTGCCGCGCCGCGACTTCGCGTATCGGTTCGCGATCGTCGACCAGATGGAGCCGAACGCCTTCGCGCTGCCCGGGGGCTACATCTTCGTCTCGCGCGGCCTGCTCGCCCTCGCGAACAGCGAGGACGAGCTCGCGAACGTGATCGGCCACGAGATCATCCACGCCTTCCGCCGGCACGCGCAGCAACAGCAAGCGGTCGCCGGCTCCCTGCCGAAGCTCTCGATGCCCTGGACGCGGGCGAAGACGCTGGCGGCCTACGGGCGCGACATGGAGCGGGAAGCCGACGAGCTCGGGCAACGGCTCGCCGCGGCGGCGGGCTACGACCCGATGGGCATGTCCACGTTCATGCGGCGGCTCGACCAGCGCGAACGTCTGCTGACCGGCGCGCCTCGGAACCCGACCTTCTTCGACACCCATCCCGGAACCCGGGAGCGGGCGAGCACGAACGCGATGCGATCGCGGGAGCTTCGCTGGACGCGGGACCCGTCCCTGGGCGACACCCGCGAGCGGCTGCTCGACCGGATCGACGGCATGGTGATCGGGGACCGACCCGAGACGGGCGTCTTCGTCGACGACTATTTCCTGCATCCGGGTCTGGGTTTCCAGATGCGCTTCCCGCGCGGTTGGTCGACTCAGAACACGGCGCGCGCGGTGGGCGCGCTGTCCCCGCGACGCGACGCCGTCGTCTTCCTGACGTCGGACCAGCCCGCGGGCGACCTGGTCGAGCTCGCGGACGGCTTCGTGGCCGAGGTCGCAGAGGACGTGCCGGTCGAAGTCCAGGAGAAGACGAACGTCCGGTTGGGGCAGATCGAAGCGGTTCGCTACGCGCTCCACGCGGGACCCGCCGGCAGGAAGGTCGAAGCGCTCGTCACGTTCTTCCCCTTCGCCGATTCGACCTGGCGGATCGTCGGAGCGAGTCCGGTCGCCGCGGGCAATCGCTACGCGCCGGCGATCCTGCTGTCGACGCGGAGCTTCGGGCCGCTCGACCCCGAGCGCCGAGCGCAGATCCGGACCGATCGCCTGCGGATCGTGCTCGCGCGGCGGGGCGAAGACGTCACCACGCTCGGAACGCGAACGAACAACGTCTGGTCGCCGGCGGAGACCGCCTTGATCAACGGCCAGCTCGGCAACGAGATCTTCGAGGGCGGCGAGACCCTGAAGATCCTGCGGCGCGAGTAGGGTCCCGATCGCGTTCCTGGGTGCAGGTCGACCCCCCACTCCCGTCGGCGTTCCGGTCCGCGCACCGCGGCGACCGGGACCGGCTCGGGGCTGCTAGGGCGCTTCGACCCGCGCGTCGATCGCATCCTCGCGCGTGACGCACTCGATCCGACACGCATCGTCCTCGTCACAGCGACGCGTCTCGTCGTCGACCGTGACCGGCTGTCCCTGCGGCGTGCAGACCCGCTCG
>JAUIMK010000095.1 GCA_030432735.1 bacterium | reverse complement strand
GGGACTCGGCGCGAAGGGCTGGTCCGTCGCGGAGGTGAACGTCGGTGCGACCGGTACGGCGCCGCCGCCGGTCTTCCGTCAGGAGCGCGCCATGTCCCTCTCGAGCGCGCCGCCCCCCTCCTTCGCGGCCGGCACGAGCGAGATCCGCGTGTCTGCATCCGGTACCGTCCGCCTCGACTGAGTCGCCAGGGATCCGACCGCCACGCGCGAGAACCGAGGAGTCGAGATGAACCTCATGGGCGAGCCCGCCTACGTGGGACGGCATTGCGGATCGAACGTCTACACGATCGACCCGCGGACCGTCGCCTTCTACCAGGAAGCCCTCGGCGACGCGCACCCGCTCCACGAGCGATACGCGCCGCCGCTCCTGCATCACTCCGAGTGCTACCGGCACCTGGGACAGTGGTACCTGAAGAATCTCTTCGGAAATCTCCACGGCCAGCAGGACTGGTCGATGTTCGCGCCGATTCCCGTGGGCTCCAGGGTCCGGACCCGATCGACGATCATCGACCGCTACCACAAGCGCGGACGCGACTGGGTCGTGAACGAGACGGACCTGATGAGCGCCGAGCCCGACGACGAGGGGCGGCTGCTGGTTCGCGGCCGGACCTATCAGTCCTTTCTTCCGCCGAAGGGCGACGAGGGCGAAGGCTTCGTCGTCGACGAGAAGACCGCTGCGAAGAAGACACCCCGCCCGCCCTTCCCGACTGCGGAGGGTCCGGAGCTCGCGTCCGTCGAGAAGGTGATCGACGACCGGCGCTGCTGGATGTTCTCGGGGCCGGGCAGGAACTACCACACGGATCGGGAAGAGGCGAAGAAGCTCGGCTTCCCGAACATCGTCGTGCAGGGAATGATGTCGACCTGCTTCGTCTCGCAGGTCATGCAGGACCATTTCGGGATGGGCTGGCTCGAGGGTGGACGCATGTCGGTCAAGCTGACGAACGTCCTGTGGGTCGACGAGACGGTGCGGGCCCACGCGAAGATTCGCGACGAGGTCGCGGAAGGGACGAAGACGCGGATCTTCTGCGACGTGTGGGTCGAGAAGACGGACGGGACGCGCGTCATCCTCGGCGAGGCCTCGGCGCTCGCGGCGGACTGACGCGCGCCGGCTACATCTGCTTCAGGATTCGCCAGCCGAAGAGGAGCTGGAGCGCGAGCAGCGTCGTGGGGATCGCGCCGAAGATCCCGACCGCGAGCTGATCGCCGACCGCGTCCGCGAGCAGTCCGACGAGCCCCGCGCCGACGAAGCCGAGCTGCGCGAGCGTCAGGACCATGCTGAGGACGCGGCCGCGCATCTCGTGGGGCACGACGAGCTGGAAGCCGACCATCGCGCAGATGTTCCAGGCCTGGCCGATGACGCCCAGGAAGAGCTCGACGGCGAGGATGTACTCGAACGAGAACGCGAACGAGAAGAGCAGGATGCCGACGGCGTAGAGGAACATCGTGCCCGAGATCAAGAGACCGAAATTCTTCGACGGCGGCCGGAGCGTCAGGAAGATCGCGGCGGCCATGGTCCCGATCCCGTGCGCCGCGGACATCGCGCCGAAGCCTTCCGGACCGGCCTCGAAGACGTACTTCGCGAAGATCACGCGCATCGGTCCGATCGCGCCGTTGAACATCGCCATCGCGCAGGCGAGCAACGCCAGCATGAGCGCCGGCCGCTCGCGCACGTAGCCGAAGCCCTCGCGCAGGTCGCGAGCCAGGGAGGTCCGCTCGCTCCGCTCCGTCCGGCCGAGCGTCGGAATCTTCAGCACGGCGAGCACCGAGAGCGCGACGCCGACCGCGGCGATCAGATAGGTCGAGACGACGCCGAGCACCCCGATCAGGACGCCCGCGAGCGCCGCCCCGCCGACCGTCCCGAAGGAAGAGCCGATCGAGTTGAGGGTCACCGCGTGCTGGGTCCGGTTCCGGCCGACGACGTCGACCACGAAGGTCTGCGTCGCCGGGCCGAGCACCGAAGCGAGCGTGCCCCCGATCACGCCGATCAGGACGAGCCCCCAGTACTCGAGGACCTCCGCGTGGACCAGCAGCGCCGTCGTCGTCGCGACGCCGACGAGACCCAGGCGGCCGAGCACGATCAGGTTCCGCTTCGCATAGCGATCGACGACGACGCCGGCGAAGGGCGAGGCGACCGCGATCGAGGCTCCCTGGATCATGGAGAGAAAGGTCACCCCGGCCCGCAGGTCGGTCAGGCTCGTCACCAACCACTGCATCGCCATGAAGAGCACGTGGAAGCAGATGAACTGGACGAGGTTCGAGCCCCAGAGCTTTCCGTAGTGCGGCAGCCGGAACGTCTCGAGCGCTTGCCGGTAGCCCCCGGGCGGCGCCGCCGGGGACGACGTCTCGGGCTCCGGGGTTGCGGCATCGGACACGGGGATGGAGCTCCGGCTTTCACGTGGGGCGGACGGGGAGGCCGCCGGAGCATAGGGCGTTCTCGCGGGCTTCCTAGAGGGGCCCCGCACGCCGAGCGTTCGTTCTCGCCACCCGAGATCGGAGGGGCTGCGGGCGGGCGGATCGCGAATTCGCGCGGTGGCCGCCTCCCGGGATCTGTGGAACCGTGTTTCCGAGACGCGGGACTCCCCGCTCCGCAGGAGGCGCCCCCAGCATGGCCGCGACCGCCCTCGCCGCAGAGGCCCACGCCTTTCGCGACGAAGAAGACCTCCAGGAGACCTACCACGCGAAGGGCTGGACCGACGGCCTGCCGATCGTCGCGCCGACGCCCGAGCGTGTCGAAGCCTTCCTCGCCGCCGCCGGCCTCGCGCCGGACGTGCTCCTCGGCGAGGTCCCGACCCGCGAGGTCCGCGTGACCGCCGAGCACGCGGCCATCAACGCCGTGATGGCCGGCTGCCGTCCCGACTACTTCCCGGTGGTGGTCGCTGCCGTCCGCGCGCATCTCCACGAGAAGGCCAACTGCCACAGCACGACCGGCACCCTCTCGGGCGCGGTGCAGACCGTCGTCGTCAACGGACCCGTCCGCTCGCAGATCGGGATCGAGTGTGGCGCCGGCTGCATGGGCCCGGGCTTCCGCGCGAACGCGTCGATCGGTCGCGCGCTGCGCCTGGTGATCCGCAACGTCTGCCGCGCGATCCCGGGCGTGCTCGACCGCGCGAGCTTCTCGAGTCCCCACCGCTTCAGCTTCTGCTTCGGCGAGGACGAGGAGGCGAGCGCCTGGACGCCGATGCACGTCGAGCGGGGCTTCCGCCCGGAGGAGAGCGCGGTCACCGTCCACTCGGTCATGACCGTCGACTCCGCCGTCGATTTCGTTTCCCGGACGCCCGAGGCGCTCTGCGACTCGATGCTCGCGACGCTCCGGCGGCATGGGATCGCCGGGGACGAGTTCCTGGGCGACGACACCACGGCGATGCTCGTCGTCGGCCCGGAGCACCGGCGCTTCTTCGATCGTGCCGGCTGGTCGAAGGACGACATGCGGGACTATCTCTTCCCGAAGTTCGGCGAGGATCCGGGTCCGAATGGACGGATCGTCGGGATCGGCAGGAAGGAAGGCATCCTGATCGTCGCGGCCGGCGGCGACGGCATGGGTCAGACCTACGTGCTGCTCCCCCATCTCGCGATCGCGATCACCGAGCCGGTGATCCTGCCCGCCTGACCCGATTCCACCCGACGGCGCGCCCGCGTCGACGCAAGGAGGACGACATGACCCAGAAGCCCCTGATCGGGCTCGACCCGACGAGCGGCCCGCTCGCCCGGACGGACGAGCGCGCCCTGCCCTCGCGACCGACGAGCCTCGACGGCCGCGTCCTCGGCCTCGTGGCGAACGGACTCGGTGAATCGAAGCTCTTCCTCGACGCCGTCTACGACGAGCTCACCCGCGAGGACGACACGATCGCGGCGGTGCGCGTCCTCAAGTCGTCGGTCTCCGTCGCACCGGAGCCCGCGGACTGGGCGCGCCTCACCTCGGAGACGTCGCTCGCGATCGCCGGCTTCGGAGGTTGAGGGAGCTGCTCTGCACGCAGTTTGCGTGACGCGATCGAGCTCGAGTGGGCGGGGATCCCCACCGCCGCCATCATCCACAAGGCCGTCGAGGGTTCCGCCCTGGCGATGGCCAAGCTGTCGGGCGTGCCCGACTTTCCCTTCGTGATCATCGACTACCCCGCGATTCCGACGGCGATCTGGAGCAAGGACGAGATCCACGATCTCGCCCGCGAGGTCGCCCCGAAAGTCCGGGCGCGCCTGACCACGGAGTAGGACGGATCAGAACCGGAGGCCCGCATGTCCGAAGGCGCCCGCCAGGTCGTCGAGCAGTTCAACGAGATCGTGAAGCCGGAGGGCGGGAGCGTGACGCTCCTCTCCGACGAAGGCGGCATCCTTCGCGTGCGCTACGTCCCAGGCGTCAACGAGGAATGCGCCGAGTGCATCATGGAGCCCGATGCGTTGGGCGCCATGATGAAGGACATGGTCGTCACCCTCGACCCTTCGATCACCGTCGTCGAAGTCGAGGCCTGAAGGAGACCGCCGTGAGCAAGGACGAGAAAACCCTGGTCCTCGAGTATCTCGAGGACATCCAGGCGGGCCGGCACGATGCGGCCTACGACGCCTTCGCCGAAGACGCGACGTGGACCACGCCGCCCTCCCTGCCCTGGCCCGGCAAGTTCTTCGGACGGAAGGACATCTTCGAAGGCTACTTCGCGGTCGACAAGGGCCTCTTCACGACGGGCATGGACTCCTATGACCTCGAGATCCGCCTGGTCGTGGCGCAAGGAGAGCACGTCGTCGTCGAGATGACCCACCGCTCCACGGGTCTCAACGGCCGCGAGTACCTGACCGACCACTGCCTGGTCTTCGACGTACGCGACGAGAAGATCCAGGCGGTCCGTGAGTACATCGACTCGCTCTACCTGAAGGAGTCGATGATCGATCCGGCCTGAGGGTCGCGAGCGAAGGGAGACGAGCATGGCCAGTGCCGCCGTGAGCGAAGAGACCGATTGGCAGCGCCTCGACGCAGCGCTCCGTCCCGGCGACCCGCAGCCCCAGGGCTGGTACGCGGTCACGACCTCCGAGGAGGTTCCGGAGACGGGGCCGATCGGGGCCGACTTCCTGTCCGGCCGCGTCGTCGTCTACCGGAAGGCCTCGGGCGAGCCGGTGGTGATGACGGCGCGCTGTCCGCACATGGGCGCGGACCTCGCCCTCGGCGACGTCGTCGACGACGCGATCCGGTGCACCTACCACCACTTCTGCTTCGGTCCGAACGGAAGCTGCACGAAGATCCCCTCGGAAGGCCCGATCCCGACGGCGGCGCGCCTCCACAGCTACCCGACCGCGGAGTCCTTCGGTCTGATCTGGGCGTGGCACGGCGACGAGACGCCGCTCTACGGACCGCCCACCGTTCGCGACTACGAGGAGGCGGACCTCGTCTTCCGGGTGAAGCGGACGAACGTGTTCGAGGTCGCGCCCTGGCTCTCGATCGGCAACACCTTCGACTTCATGCATCTGCGCTACGTCCACGACCTCGACTTCACGGTCGAGCCCGAGGACGTGCGCTACGAGGGCGACCACCACATCGAGCTCGACATCCCCTTCGTCTCGAAGGAGACCGGCGCCTTCGAGCAGCGCATCCGGGTGACGGGGACCAACGTCGTGTCGTTCCAGACGGTGACCGATCACACGACGGTCGGGATCTTCACCTCGACGCCGATCGGGGACCGGGCGCAGACCTGGTACGTCGCGGCGGTCCCGAGGGACGAGGGGCTCTCCCCGAGCGAGATCGAGGCACGCCTCGACGAGCAGCAGAAATTCGGCGACGACCTGCTCGTCGACGACGCGCGCACGCTCCAGGGAATCCGGTTCAAGGTCGGCAGTCTCGTCGCGGGGGACCGGGCGATGGTCACCTACATGCAGTGGGTCAGTCGATTCCCGACCGCGCCGCCGGTCGCCGACTAGCAGCACGCCCCCTTGCGCGGACGAGCCCGGCGATTGCCGCCTCGACGCGCGGATGCCAGACTCTCGCGTCCAGTTCCGGTGCGTCACGCGCCGATCGGAAGGAGCCCGCCATGCCCACGTCCCCCCTGATCGACCTCTCCGAAAAGGTCGCCCTCGTGACCGGCGCCGGATCCGGCATCGGCCGCGCCTCCGCGCTCCGCTACGCCCAGGCCGGCGCCTCCGTGATGTGCGCCGACATCGACGCGGACGGCGCCAAGGTCACCGCCGAGTCGATCCGCGGAGAAGGCGGGGAGGCCGCTTCTCTCCAGCTCGACGTGACCGACGAGAGCGCCGTCGAGAAGAGCCTCCAGCAGACGATCGACGCCCTCGGCGGGTTCGACATCCTCTTCAACAACGCCGGCGTCGGCGACATCGACTACCAGAAGACCCTCGACGTCAACCAGAACGGCGTCTACTACGGACTCAAGCACGGCTCGGCGTTGCTCGCCGAACGCGGCGGCGGCGCGATCGTCAACACCGCCTCGATCGCGGGCCTCCAGGGGCTCGTCTCCCCGATCTCGATGAACGCCCCAGCGGCGGCGATGGTCGAAGGCGGCGGCATCGCCTACATCGCCTCGAAGCACGCCGTCGTCGGCATGACGGCCCAGTACGCGATCGCCTTCGCCGAGCGGGGGGTGCGCGTGAACGCGGTCGCGCCGGGCTACATCGAGACGCCGATGACCGAGATGCTCCGGGAGGACCTGCAAATCCAGCACGAGTACGAGCGCCTGCATCCGATGGCGCGGCTGGGCCAGCCGGACGAGATCGCGACGGCGGTCGTCTTCCTCTCGAGCCCCGCCGCCTCGTTCATCACGGGACACACGCTGCCGGTCGACGGCGGCTATTCTTGCCGCTGAGCCGCTGAGCCGCAGCGCCTGCCGCCGAGCCGCGGCGCCTGGCGACGAGCCACGGCGCCGCCGGCCCTAGAACAGGCCGGCGAGCGCGCGCAGGATCATCACCGCCAGCACGATCCAGGCGAGCAGGAAGAGTCCGAAGCGGATCGGCACGATGTCGACCGTCGCCTGGACGCAGGAGTGGGCCACGCGCAGACCCAGGAAGGCCCACGAGCAGGCGACGTGGAGCTCGTCGACGGCGCCGATCGTCGCGATCATTAGCACGACCGCGTAGTAGAGGGTCGGCTGCTCGAAGAGGTGGTTGTAGTTGCGCGCGACCCGCTGCACCTCGTGCGGAAGCAGATCGTTCAGGCGCGAAGTGTCGCGCGCGTCCTGCGGATCGATCCGCAGCTTCGCCATCGTCGGGATGCGCGTCACGAACATCCAGGTCGTGATCACCAGCGTCCACGCGGCGAGCAGGAAGGCAGGTCGAAGCAGGTCGGTCGCATTCATGGCCATTCACCTCGCTCGAGTTCCCGACAAGCCTATCGCATGCGCGAGATCCTCGACGCACGCCCCTCGTCGCGTGATAGGATCGGGCCCGGAGGACCGACATGCCCCGCGCCGACAAATTGCTCCCGATCGATCGAAGCGTGCCCGTCGACCAGTTCCCTGGAATGGAGCTGACCGAGGAGCACCGCCAGCGGCTCGACATCGAAGAACGCTTCATTCCCGGCCCCAAGGGCGCGCCGGACGTCCGTGTCCTCGTCTATCGACCGAAGGACGCGGAAGGAGCGCTTCCGCTCCTGCTCCACTTCCACGGCGGCGCGTTCTGCCTCCTCCATCCCGAGACCTTCGCCGGGATGGAGGCCAACTGGTCGATGAAGCATCGTTGCGTCGTGGTCTCGGTCGACTACCGCCTCGCACCGGAGCACCCCTTTCCGGCCGCGCCCGAAGACTGTTATGCAGCGCTCCTCTGGGCCGCGGCCCACGCAGACGAGCTCGGCGTCGACCTCGACCGGCTCGTCGTGACCGGCGGCAGCGCGGGAGGCGCCCTCACCGCGGCGATCACGCTGATGGCGCGGGATCGCGGCGGACCGGAGATCGCCTATCAGGCGCTGATGATCCCCGTGATCGACGATCGCCTCGACACGCCCTCCATGTCCCAGGCGGGCCCCGGAACCCCGGGCTTCAACTCCGCCGCCGCCGAAGGCATGTGGCTCCACTATCTCGGCGAGGACTACGACCGGGAGAAGACGAGCCCCTACGCGGCCCCCGGGCGCGCGGAGGATCTCCGCGGCCTGCCTCCGGCGTTCATCCAGACCAACGGCCTCGACCCGCTCCGGGACGAGGGGATCCAGTACGCGCTCGACCTGCTCGCCGCGGGGATCGACGTCGAGCTCTACAACTGTCCCGGCGCCTATCACGGTGCCGACCCCCTCGACCCGCGGACCGCCGGGGTCGCGTTCACGGTCTACAACGCCGCCCTCGGCGCCGCGCTCAATCCCGACGCGCCGACCTCCGGCTTCTGATACGGGAGACGCGACACCGATGAGCGAGATCCGGGGACTCGACCTGCCCGCCATCCGAAGCTGGCTCGCCGCGAACGTCGAAGGAGCCGACACGGAGCTCTCCTTCGAGCTCGTCGCGGCGGGGGGCTCGAACCTGACCTACGTCGTGGAGCGCGGCGACGGACGGCGCTGGGCGCTCCGCCGCCCGCCGGAGCGCGCACGAATCGCGACGGCCCACGAGATGAGTCGGGAGTGGCGGATCATCGAGGCCCTCCACAAGCACCCGGAGGCCGGGATTCCGGTCCCGGAAGCGGTCGCCTACTGCGAGGACGCCGACGTGATCGGCGCCGAGTTCTACGTCATGGGCTTCGCCGAAGGGCGGATCCTGCGCGGCCCGGACGATGCGAAGGACATGGACGAGGATGCGTGCCGAAGGGCGGCGGAGTCGCTGATCGACGTGCAGGTCGCGATGGCGAAGCTCGATCCCGATGCCGTCGGCCTCGGCGACCTCGGACGAAGAGAAGCCTACGTCGAACGGCAGCTCGCGCGCTGGCTGCGCCAGTTCGAGGCGTCGAAGGGGCGCGAGCTCCCCATCGTGTACGAGCTCCACGAGAAGCTCTCGAAGCACGTTCCGGAACAGCAGGCCTGCGGGCTCGTCCACGGCGACTACCGTTTCGACAACACCGTCCTCGGCCCGGATTTCCGGATCGTCGCGGTCCTCGACTGGGAGCTGTGCACCCTGGGCGATCCCGTCGCGGACTTCGTCTGGTCCGTGCTCTACTGGACGGACCCGGGCGAGGAGCACGATTTCGGCTCGCCTTCGCCCACGCGCCATCCCGCCTTCCCCCGGCGCGCCGAGGCGATCTCGATGTACGCGGAGCGGTCGGGCTTCGACCTGTCGGGAATCGACTACTACCGGGCCTTCAGCTGGTGGAAGATGGCGTGCCTCGTCGAAGGCGTGGCCGCGCGCCTGCGGGCCGGCGCCGCCGGAGGCCTCGGGGGCGGGAGCAACGTCGATCACGTACTCGCGCGCGTCGACGCGATGCTCGAGAACGCCGCGGCCTGCGCCGCACGCCTCTGATGGGCTCCGCCTAGCGAACGGGCCCGCCCGGATCCTCCGGATCGAGGAGGATCTCGACCAGGGTGCCGAAGCCCGGCAGCGCCGTCGGCCGCAAACGGCTGAAGACGTCCTTCCTGTAGGCGGGCTGGTCGGTGACGGCGCGCGCGCGGCCTACGAGCCGTTCTCCCTGTACGAAGACCGTCACGTCGTGCGGCCCGCCCCGCAGCTCCTTCCACCACCAGCCGTCGGCCCCGGCGTACACCCGGCCGTCCTCTCTCAGGAAGTTCACGGGGAAGCTCCGCCCGGAAGGGAGGGTGAGGAGCATGACCCTCGAAGCGCGCTCGCCGGTCGGATCACGGCGGATCTCTGCCTCGACGCCCGGGTTCGAGAGGCGCCCCTGGACGAACATCATGAGCGGCATCGCGGCGGCGAGGACGACGGCGAGACCCCCTGCGATGGCCAGCCACTTCATTCGATCGTCCCTCCCGACTTCCGCGACGCCCTGCTCGACGCCTGCATGCTGAATCCCGCCCGGGTTCCCGGCGCCGCTTCCCTGCGAACTAATACCAGGCGCGGAGTGAACGGATCCGCCCCCGCGCGTCGACGGTGATCACGTAGATCACGTCCATGGCCGGCGGCGCGCCCTCCGCGTCGAGCTCGGCGCGGACGTGCACCGCCAGCTCGTCGCCGCCGACGAGGAGGCCGCCGGCGCGTTCGATCCGCATCGTTCCGTTTCGCGCGTGGGTACCGGCATAGAACGCCTCGATCGCTTCGCGCCCTTCGTGGATCGGCGAGCCGACGGGGTCCTCCACCGACGCGTCGGACGCGAAGAGCGCCATCACGCCCGCGAGATCGTTGCGCGCGTGACACGCGCTGTACGTCGCGAAGATCTCCTCAGCGCGGTCCCGACCGAGCCCCACTCGATTCCCCTTCCTCGAGCGACGCAGCGCGCGAGATCCGCCGCAGAATAGCCCCGTCGAGGAGCGGAAGCGCTCGCCCGCGGGCGCGACGCCGTGCCGGGTCGTCGCGCGAGGTTCCGCGCCTTTCTCGCGAGACCGCCGAGATCGCGGCGACGCCGGTTCCCGAACCAGGCCGGGCGTGCGCCGCTCTCTCGCCCCAACGGACACGCGCGATCCGGGAGCGGAGAGACCGCCCCGGGATCGCTCGGCAGTCGAGCCGACGAGGCAGGTCGCCTCGCGCGCTCCGGAGCCGATGCGTGCCCCTGGAGGACCGAGACATGGACCGTCATTCGCAACCCGGACCCCGGACTTCGAGTCGATCGACCCGCCCCTTCGGACGAGGGCGCCCCTTCGTGAGCGAGCGGCGAACGAAGGGACGCGTACGCTTCGCGCCGATCGTGGCGATGACCGCGATCGCGTTGCTCTCGCTCGCGAGCGCCGCCCAGGCGGGCGGAGCTCGACGCTTCGCGCAGGGAGACGGCGACTACGGCCGGTCCGGACTCTACGTCGGGGGCGGGATCGTCGGCGGCTTCACGACGCGACTCGAAGGCCAGCTCACGGAGATCCCGGGCGTCGACAACGTGGAGGTCGACCCGTCCTTCGGCCTCGCCGGTCGCCTCGGTGCGCGGATCACGCCGCACCTCGCTCTCGAGGCCCACTACGAGTGGATGGAGGACTTCGAGACCTCGGTCGACGGAACCGAGATCGCCGAGACGCGGACGCAGGCGCTGACCGGCGACGTGAAGGGCTATCTCTCGACCGGCCGGGTGCAGCCCTATCTGTCGGCGGGCCTCGGCTTCCTCCACGCGAAGTCCGACGATCCGGTCACGACCTTCCAGAAGACCGACACGGACTTCGCGGCGCGCTTCGGCGGCGGCGTCGACTTCTACCTGAGTGAGAACATCGGCCTCTCCCTCGACACCAGCTACGTGGTGCCGACCGGCGACGTCGAGGACCTGGACTACGTCTCCGTGGGCGCAGGCGTATTCTTCCGGTTCTGACGCACGACGTCGGTCGAGGCGACCCGTCTGCCGGGGGGCGGACGGGTCGCCTTCTCGCGGGCTGACCGCGTCCTGGCACCCCCGACGCGAAAGACGCGCTTCCAGCCGGACCGCTGATCGGTCTACAATGACGGGGGCCCGCCCATCCGGGGCGAGCCCGTTCCGTGCAAGGGAGCCCACCCATGGATGCCAGGACCTTCGGCCGCGACATCGCCCACATCGACCTCACGAATCGCACCGTCACGAAGAAGCCGGCGCCCCGGGAATGGGTCGACAAGTACATCGGCGGTCGCGGCCTCGGCGTCCGCTACGTCCTCGAGAACGGCGTCGACGTCGACCCGCTCTCCCCGGACAACATCCTCTGCTTCATGAACGGCCCGCTCTCCGGGAGCGAGACGAGCATGTCGGGCCGCTGGGCCGCGGTGACCAAGTCGCCACTCACGAACACGGTCACCGACAGCCACCAGGGCGGCTGGAGCGCCGCGCGCGTGCGCTGGGCCGGCTTCGACGGACTCGTCTTCGAAGGCCGGGCCGACACGCCCGTCTACGTCTTCATCGAGGACGGCGAGATCGAGATCCGCGACGCGAGCGACACCTGGGGCAAGGGCATCCACGAGACCGTCGCCTTCTACGAGGAGCGCTACGGCGCGAAGAACCTCTCGGTCAATGCGATCGGACAGGCCGGCGAAAACCTCTCGCGCTTCGCGGTCTGGGTGAACGAGGACGACCGCGCCTTCGGGCGCGGCGGGACGGGCGCCGTCGGCGGGAGCAAGAACCTGAAGGCGATCGTCGTCCGCGCCGGCAACAAGAAGAGCGACGTCCCCGACAAGGAAGCCTGGCAGGGCGCGCGCAAGGCGGCCCTCGAGACCATCCGGGACGAGAAGAACATCACGAGCCCGAAGAAGGGCGGCCTCTCGGTCTACGGCACGAACGTGCTGATGAACGTGACCAACTCGATCGGTGCCCTCGGCGTCCGCAACTCCCAGCTGACGTCCTTCGGTGAGCGCGCGGAGACGCTCTCCGGCGAGTACGTCGAGCAGAACCTGCTCTCGGGCAACCCGACCTGTCACGCTTGTCCCGTCGCCTGCAAGAAGGAGGTCACCATCGAGGACGGCCCCTGGAAGGGGCTCAAGATGGAGAGCGTGGAATACGAGCCCGCCTGGGCCCTCGGCGCCAACTGCGACGTCGACGACATCCGCTCCGTCGCGAAGCTGATCGACCAGTGCAACGACTACGGCCTCGACCCGATCGAGCTCGGCAACGTCTACTCGGTCTTCATGGAGTGCAGCGAAGCCGGACTCACGAACGGGGAGTCGCTCTCCTGGGGTGACGACGCGCGGATGGTCGAGCTGACCGAGAAGCTCGCGCTTCGGGAAGGCGTCGGCGACCTGCTCGCGGACGGAGCGGTCCGCGCGGCGGAGAACCTGGGCAAGCCGGACGCGGCGATGGCGGTGAAGGGCCAGGCGGTCCCGGCCTACGATCCCCGCGGCCTGAAGGGCATGGGTCTCGGCTACGCGACGAGCAACCGGGGTGCTTGCCACCTGCGAGCCTACGTCGCCGCCGCAGAGCTCGGGGTCGTCGACATCGAGGCGGACCCCCTCGCCTGGCAGGGAAAGGGCGAGCTCGTGCGGATCTTCCAGGACCTGGCGGCCTTCTCCGACAGCCTCGACCTGTGCAAGTTCAGCGCGTTCGCCGAGGGCGCCGACGAATACGCGCTCCAGTGGGCCGGCGCGACGGGAACCGCCTGCACCGCCGACGACGTCATGAAGGCCGGCGAGCGGATCTACAACCTCGAGCGCTACTACAACAACCTGGCCGGATTCCGCGAAGGCAGCGACACGCTGCCCAGACGATTCACCGAGGAGGCCTCGACCCTCTCCGGCTCGAAGGGGCACGTCTCCGAGCTCGACCAGATGCTCGGCGAGTACTACGAGGTCCGCGGCTGGAAGGACGGCGTCGTCCCGGACGCGAAGCTCGCGGAGCTGCAGATCCCGTAGGCCGCTGCGATCCGCCGGCGGTCGCGGGCGCCTATCCGCCGGCGACCGCCGGGAAGAACTCGATCGACTGGCTTCCGTCGACCTCGGTCGCGAGCCCGCGGTCGAGGAACTTCGAGCTGCGCCCGTCGACGAAGAGATGGACGTGGCGATCGAGGCCGCCCGCCGCATCGAGGATCTCGTCGGCCAGGCCGGGATACGCCGCCACGACCGCGTCGACGATCTGCTGGAGCGTGCAGGGGGTCGGCAGTTCGAGCTCGACGTACTTCTCGCCGACGATCTTTCGCAGCGTCGCGTAGAACCCGATCCGCATGCCCGTCCTCCTCCCGGCTGCCGGGGTCGACGCCTCGGAGTGTAGGGCAGGCAAGACGCGCCCCCAGCCCTGTGCGCAAGACGCGCCCCGACAGGGCGCGTCGAGAGGCGCGCAGCGCCGAGCGATAGGGCGCGTCGAGAGGCGCGCCGCGCCGACCAAACCTAGTCGAGGCCCATCAGCTTCGTGTGACCGTGTCGATGCCCCGCGACATAGCCGCCGTCGACCGGGAGCGCGTGACCCGAGACGAAGCTCGAGTCGTCGGAGGCGAGGAAGAAGGCCGCGCCGGCGATCTCGTCGGGTCGACCGAAGCGGCCGACCTTGTGCTGCTCCATGATGCTGTCCCGGAACGTCTCGAGCCCCGGCTGGCCGATCACCGACTGGAAGAGCGGCGTGTCGATGAAGCCGGGGCAGATGCAGTTCGAGCGGATGCCCATCCGGCTGTAGTCCATCGCCAGGTTCTTGGTCAGCAGGATGACCCCGCCCTTCGAGGCGTTGTAGGTGCTGCCGCCCTCGGCCCCTTCGAGTCCCTCCACGGAAGCGACCGTGATGATCGTGCCGGATCGCTGCTCGAGCATCGTGTCGATCACCGCCTTCACCGAGAGGAACGTCCCGGTCAGGTTGATGTCCTGGACCCGCTGCCACTCCTCGGTCGGGAGCAGGTGGACGGGTCCGCCGCTCGCCACGCCGGCGGCGGTGAGCATCGAGTCGATCCGCCCGTGGGCCGCCTTCACGTCGGCGGCCCAGGCCGTCTGCGCCGCTTCGTCCCGCACGTCTCCCACGGTGAAGCTCGAGCCCGGCGCGTCCTTCTCGATGGCCGCCCAGGCGGCGGGCTTCTCGGCGATGTCGAAGCCGTGGACGATCGCGCCCTCGCGGACGAATCGTTCCGCACACGCGAGGCCGATCCCCGAGGAGGCCCCCGTCACCATCATCACCTGGCCCTGAAGTCGCTGGTCGCTCATCGGTCGCCTCCTCTGCTCCGGGCGGGAACGCGCCGGACGCGCGCCGAGTCTAGGTAGTGCGCGCGCGGCGAGCC
The DNA here is from genome assembly GCA_030432735.1 of bacterium. Classification (GTDB taxonomy): domain Bacteria; phylum Myxococcota_A; class UBA9160; order UBA9160; family UBA4427; genus UBA4427. Next base: position 603 of record JAUIMK010000095.1, on the reverse strand, counting down.
ATCGCCGGGGTGTGGGGTCAACCCTCTCCAGGCACCTCGACCCCTTCGCGGCGGGCCACGTTCTTCAGGAGCTCGAACTGCTCTTCGAGACAAGCAGGAGCGGCAGCGAGGCCTTCGACGAGGAGATCCGCTTCGTCACGGCGATCCAGCTCGGACTGGGCGTACCGGTAGGCCTTGCCCCGACAGATGCCACCGATCCCGAGCACCTGCTTCTCCCAGGTCGGGGGCACCGTCTCGAGCAGGTCGCCCACGGCCTCGTGGAAGAGCGTGGACGCCGCCTCGCACGCCGGACCGAAGGGGGACGCATCGGCTCCGTGGCGACGACAATCCTCGGCGGCGAGCTCCGGGATCCGCGCGCGATACGCCTCGACGCGCTCCGGGGCGACGCGGTCTTCGCTCGCATCGGAGCACGCGAGGGTCGCGAGGAGGGAGCAGAGCCCGAGGCAGAGCCACGGGATCTCTCGAAGGCGATCGAGGGTACGGGTCGGCATGGTCGTTCCGGTCGGAAGCTAGTCGGTCGTCGCGTCCGTGAGGGTGGCGTTTCGGTGACTTCTCTTCGGCTGCGACCGGGGCTCAGTCGCTCTGCCTCGCGGGCACGCGCGC
>JAUIMK010000094.1 GCA_030432735.1 bacterium | reverse complement strand
CCCCTCCCGCGACCGCCGGGAGAACGCGAGCGACGACCGAGGAGGTCGCATGACCGATCGACCCGATCCGACGACCGAGACGAGCCCGACGAAGACGCTCGACGACCCGAGCGCGTCCGCCGCGCGCCCTCCGTCGAAGATCGCGCGCACGGCCGAAGTCCTCGGCGTGCTGGTTCGCCACGTGCGGATCGACTGGCGGAAGGTCGCGAGCCTCGATCTCCCGGAGTCGATCGAACCGAGCGCACCCGAGTCGCTCGCCGACGACCTCGAGGGGCTCGGTGCGACCTTCGTCAAGCTCGGGCAGCTGCTCTCGAGCCGGACGGACCTCGTTCCCGAGGCGTACGTCGACGCGCTGAGTCGGCTCCATGAACACGTGCGGCCGATGGACTCGGCGATCGTGCTCGAGATCCTCGAGCACGAGCTCGGCGCCCCCGTGGACGCGCTCTTCGAGCACTTCGACCTCGAGCCGCTCGCGAGCGCGTCGCTCGGGCAGGTCCATCGGGCGACGCTGCGCCCGTCCGCGCGATCGGCGGGGGACGCGGATTCCGCCGAGACCGAACCGTCCGAGCGGGACCGACGCGTCGTCGTCAAGGTGCAGCGCCCCGGGATCCGCGAGTCGATCGTGCAGGACTTCGAGATCCTCGACACGATCGCCCGCGCGCTCGATCGCAGCGTCGACATCGCCCGCCGCGTCAATCTGACCGCGATCGTCGACGAGATGCGGAGCGCCATGAGCCGCGAGCTCGACTATCGGATCGAAGCGCGGAGCCTCGATCGGCTGCGCGGGATCGTGAGCGATTTCCCGCTGATCGAGGTCCCCCAGCCCGTCCCGTCGCGTTCGACCAGTCGCGTGCTCACGATGACCTACGTGAACGGCGTGAAGGTCACCGAGCTCGGCCGCGACCCCCACGCCGCGGCGGACGGCGCGGCGCTCGCCGACCAGCTCTTCGGCGCGTACCTGGAGCAGGTCCTCGTGCACGGCTTCTTCCACGCCGACCCGCATCCGGGCAACCTGCTCGTGACCGAAGACGGTCGGCTCGCCCTGATCGACCTCGGCATGACCGGTGAGCTCACCCGCGAACGCAGGAGTCAGCTGATCAAGCTGATGACGGCGATCGCCGACGGTCGCTCCGAAGAGGCAGCGGAGCGCTGCGTCGAGATCGGTGAGCGCGAGGCCCACTTCGACCGCCGGCGCTTCGATCGGGGCGTGGATCGCCTCGTGAAGCAGGCCGACAACACGTCGCTCGACGAGCTTCGCTTCGGCGAGCTCATGGTTTCGATGGTCCGACTCGCCTCGGAGTGCGGCCTGCGCATGGCCCCGGAGCTCTCGCTCCTCGCGAAGACCCTGCTCCAGCTGGATCAGGCCGCGATCGCCCTCGACCCGCGATTCGAGCCGCTCCCCGCCCTGCGACGCCACGCGCGCCGGATCGTCGGGAGTCATCTCCTCGCCGGACTCTCGACCGACGCGCTCGTGGGCGCGGGGCTCGAAGTCCGGGAGCTGATCCAGACGCTGCCCAAGCGCGCGAACGTGGTGCTGGGCGCCTTGGCCGACAACCGTCTCACGATCGGCGTGGACGCGATCGACGAGTCGCGCCTCTACGCCGCGCTCCAGCGAGCCACCAACCGCCTCGCGGTGTCGATCGTCCTCGCCGCGTTGATTCTCGGGGCCGCGCTCCTGATCCAGATCGACACGACCTGGAAGCTCTTCGGCTATCCGGCGATCGCGCTCTTCCTCTTTCTACTGGCGGCGACCTGCGGCTTCTATCTGGTCTTCGACGTGTTTCGCGGGGAGTCCCGCGACGACCGGCGCCGGCGCTAGGCGCCGGGGAGCCGGCCCGGGATCACGCGGGATCACGTGTGGTCGTCGATCTCGTCGCGGATGTTGCGCTCCGCGTCCTCCGCCTCGTCCTGGACCTCCTCGATCGCTTCGTCCATCGCGCTCTGCTCTTCGCAGCCGAGCGTCGACAGACAGAGGGCGAGTCCGCCCAGGAGGGCCGCGAAGGGCAGCGTGAATCGGCCCCCCGATCGGCGCCGGATCGGCGCGATGTCCCGGTTGTGCAGTTCCTCGTTCGTCGCTTCTTCGATCTTCATGTCGTTGCGTTCCCTTCCTTCTCTTCTCGTCGTCCGTTCTCGTTCCGTCGCCGCTCGTTCCGGCGTTCGAGATCCTTCTTCGCAGCGTCCGGCGGTGGCGACCCGCTGATCGTGCCCGGCCGCTCCTACGCGGCCAGCGACCCGACGACGCGCGGCCACCCGCTCACGCCGTCTACGCGCATCGCCTCACATCGGCGACTCGCCGCGCAACGCTCTCGCGAGCGCGGCCACGACCGAGAGCACGAGGAAGACCACGAAGAGGAGCCACGCGATGTTCACGGAGGCGCCCGCGAGTCCCGAGAAACCCAGCAGTCCCGCGATCAGCGCGAAGACCAGAAACATCAGAGCCCAGTGAAGCATGATTTCCTCCTCGAAGGGACGTCGTCCACCCGTCGAGCGACGAGTGCACGAAGCGCCGCGGTTGCGTTCGTGACACTGCAGCATGCGTGCCATCGCCCCGTTCGACCTCGTAGGGGATCTTGCGCGTCCGCATCGGCGCGGCACAGGGGCCAGGTCCCCTCCGACGATCTGACGACGCCCTCCACGCGAAGACAGTTGTAGAAATGTCTTCCCCCGTTCGGCGCCGACGCCGGGCGCCGATCGCGCCCGCGCCGCCTGGACCGCCTCGGCCTGGCACGGGAGTTGCGTTTTCGTCGCGCGGAGGCCGTTCGACACGAACGCGTCTTCCTGTTCGCCCAACCCATACGAGCTTCGCTTCGAAGCTCAGGAGCCGACCCATGGACCTCGTCCGCATCCTCTTCGCCATCCTGCTTCCGCCGCTCGGCGTCTTCCTCCAGGTCGGATTGGGCGGGCAGTTCTGGCTCAACATCCTGCTCACGCTCCTCGGATACGTGCCGGGGATCGTGCACGCCGTCTGGATCATCGCGACCCGAGGACCGCGCACGAGTCCCCACGTCTAGATCCGGGGCGGGATCCGGCTCGGCGGCGGCGACTCCGGGGTCTCGAGCGCCGGCTCGGCTTCGGGCGCGTTGGGGACGAGGAACTCGATCGCGCCGGGTAGAGATGCGAACCGCGCGGGGGTCCGGGTCACGACGTCTCCGTCCGTCGCCACGTCCATCGGGCGGCTCGTCTCGAGCAGGAAGCGCGGGGAAGAGAGCGTGTCGATCTCCTGGCGATCCCGACGTCGCCCGCGGACGTAGTCGGGCGCCAACGCGAGCAGCGACCAGACCGACTGGGGCCGGACGCTCGAGACGAAGAGCTTCGCGTCGTCGAGCCGCGCCTCCTCGTCGAGGACGACGCCGCCTCCGATCGTGCGGCCGTTGCCGATCGTCATCTGGATCGATCGGCCGTGAACGAGGCCTTCCTCGCAGGTGATCTTCGTCCCGAAGGTCCGACGATCGCGCAGCGCTCGAAGCAGTCGCGGGATCTGGCTCAGCCTTCGCCACCGTTTCTTCGACGCGACGTCCATCTCGGAAGACACGAGGGCACCCAGACCGACCGTCGCGGCGCTGAAGAACGTGTGTCCGTTGACGACACCGACGTCCAGTCGCGATCGCCTGACGTCGCAAAGCTGCACACAGGCCTGCTCCACCGAAGTCGACAGCCCGAGCGAGCGCGCGAGATCGTTCGCGTTCCCGAGCGGGAGAACGCCCACCGGGCGATCCGCCTCGATCAGATCCCGAGCCGACCGCGCGAGCGTGCCGTCCCCGCTCGCCACGACGATCGCGTCCGCCTCCCGGGAAGCCGCCTCGATCGCATTCCCGAACGTCGAAGGGTCTTTGATCTCGACGAGGGTCACGTCGTATCGATCGTGAAGCGCCGCGATTCGCGCGCCCAGGTCCTCCGTGAAACGCGTGGACCGAGCGTTCGCGAGCACCGTCATGCGCTGGATCACCGAACCCACGACGTTCCTCCGGCCCCGTTTCGTCGACGCCCGCGGCGCGGGCTTCTCGAAAGCTCCGCACGCCTCGCGGCTCCCGGCGCGACTACGTCGAAACGCCCCGCGCCTCCGCCGGACACGCGGAGACCGGGACGCCGATCTCGCGCTCGCAAGCCGTGCTCGCCGCCTGGAACGCCAGGATCGACGCCAGGACCACCGAGGTCCACAGGATCGCGAGCCGCCCCCAGTGGATCCAGCGCGCGTAGGTCGCGACGAGCTCGCTCTGCGGATCGTCCTCGCGGAGCTTCGACTCCCAGCGGCGGAAGAGCAGGATCAGCGCCGTGAAGACGACGCCGTTGCCGAGGTTTCCGGCCGTGATGTAGGTCGCCCCGTCCGCGATCGTGCACCGGATGTCCGGATCCGCGATCGCGATCCCGAGACCCGACACCCCGAGGAAGGTGACCGCCACCAGGGCGTCCGAGTAGTTCACCAGCCGATCGGCCAGCGCGGCTTCGTCAGTGTCGCGTCGCGATGCCATTCGGGAGGAGCCCCGCGCCTAACGACAGTTGGGCCTTCGGCCCGCGGCGCGAGCCGCTTCGTAGAGCTGGAGCGCCTCCGGCATCGCCGCGCGCAGCCGCGTGATCCGCGTCGTCCCGGAAGGATGGGTCGAGAGGATCTCCGGAGGGCGCTGCCCCGACGCGGCCTGGCTCATGTTCTGCCAGAGCGTCACGGCTTCCCGCGGATCGAATCCGGCGCGGGCCATCAGGCGCAACCCGATGTGATCCGCCTCGCTCTCGTGGTCGCGACTGAACTTCATCAGCCCGAGCTGCGCGCCGGCGCCGAGCGCGGCCATGAGCTGCTGGCTCTGCGGCGTCTCCGTTCCGGTGAAGATCGAGGCACCGACGAGCAGCCCCTGGGCCGCGACCTGCTGGGAAACGCGCTCGTTTCCGTGGCGCGCCAGCACGTGGCCGACTTCGTGCCCCATCACGGCAGCCAGCTGATCCGGCGTCGTCGCGACGTTCAGCAGACCGGTGTGCACGCCCATCCGGCCGCCGGGAAGCGCGAAGGCATTCGCCGAGTCGTCGGCGAAGAGCTCCGTCTCCCAGCCCTGGACGACGACCACCCCCATGTCCTCGGGCGTCAGCACGCTTGTAATCGCATCCGCGACGCACTGCACGAGGCGACGCTGGTCCGCGTTCGTCGACCGGGGCATCGTCGACTTCATCTCGTCGAACGCGGCGATCCCCATGGCGGCCATCTCCGTCGGCGACTGCATGAGCAGCTGGCGACGGCCGAGCGGCGAGGTCGCGCACGCGGCGAGCACGAGCGCCACGGCGAGACAGGACCAGAAGAGTCTTCGGCTTCGCATCATCCATTTCCTCACGTCGATCTCCTGGAGATCAATGCAGCGACCGGCGAGGTCGACACGCTCGAAGCCGCCCTCGCCGGCGGGCGCACCCCGGCTCGGACGCATCGGATGGCGGAGAGGGTGGGATTCGAACCCACGAGAGCTCTCGCTCTGCCGGTTTTCAAGACCGGTGCCTTCAACCGCTCGGCCACCTCTCCGGAGCTCCGATCCCGAGAGGCTATCGCTGACCGCGCGCGGACACCAAGGTAGGCTCCCGGGGTCGCCTGCGATCGGCGCTTCGCGACCGACGGGCCCCGCCCGAACGGCCCCGAGGAACCCCAAGGAAGAAGGAACGCAATGGACCTCGAGCTCCACGGCAAACGCGTCTTGATCACCGGCAGCTATCGCGGAACCGGCGCCGGCCTCGCGCGGGTCATGGCTCGGGAAGGCGCCCGCGTCTGGGTCCACGGCTTCGAGATCGATCCCGCCGAAGACGTCGCCCGGTCGATCCGCCAGGAGGGCTTCGAGGCCCACGCCGTCGCCGGCGACATCCGGACGGACGGCGGCGCCCGGGACGTCGCCGCGACGGTCGGCGAGATCGACGTCCTCGTGAACAACTACGGCGTCGCCGAAGGCGGATCCTGGGAGAGCCCGACCGAGGACTGGATCGACATCTACCAGAAGAACGTGCTCTCCGGGGTCCGGCTCGTCCACGCCTTGACGCCGGGCATGAAGGAGCGCGGATGGGGCCGGGTGATCTTCCTGTCGACCGTCGGCTACGTCCGCCCCAACGCGAAGATGCCGCACTACTACGCTTCGAAGACCGCACTCGTCAACATGACGGTCTCCCTCGCCAAGGAGCTCGCGAATACCGGGATCACCGTGAACTGCGTCAGCCCCGGGATCATCGCGACCGAGGAGATCCGCGAGATGTTCCGACGCCGCGCCGAGAAGAAGGGCGAGCCGACGGACTGGCCGAGCCTCGAACGGGAAGCCGCGCTGAACGGACCGATGGCGAACCCGGCCGGCATCATCGGCGACCCCGAGGACATCGGTCATCTGGTCGCCTTCCTCGCGAGCGACCGCGCCCGCTACATCAACGCGGCGAACCTGAGGATCGACGGCGGAACGGCGGACTCGATCCAGTAGGCGCCAGTCGACTCAGACGACGGTGCGCTCGCCGCGCTCGGCCTCCAGCGTGTGAAGGATCGCCGCGTGCTCGTCGTGTCCGAGGGTGTAGCGGGTGGCGATCGCGAGGCTCCCGAGGATGAAGAGGATCGGCGCCCCGGCGGTCAGGGCGCGGATCGTGAAGAGGACCGCGTCGCCGTTCTGGACGTTCGGCTGGAAGCCGACCACGTCGAGCACGAAGAGGCCGATGAAGACACCGGTCGCCCCGGAGATCTTCCGCACGAAGGTGAAGATCCCCATGAAGACCCCTTCGCGACGTTCACCGCACACGAGCTCGTCCTCGTCCGCGACGTCCGCGACCATCGACCACGGCATCATGTCCGCCGCCGCGTAGCCGAAGCCCGAGAGGAGACTGACCGCGACCATCGCCGCGTAGGGCCACTCCGGCTGGAAGGTCAGCAGGCCGAGGAAGGTCGTCGTCCATCCGACGCAGGCCCAGCGATAGACCTGGGCCTTGTCGCGACCCCGGGCGAAGCGGAGCCAGACCGGCATCGCCATCACGGTCCCGAGGATGAAGGAGAACATCATGCCGTCGAAGTAGTCCGGCTTCCCGATCACGTACGTGAAGTAGTGGAGGAAGAGCGCGAGGGGCAGATCGATCGCGATCCGGCCGAGGGCGAAGAGCGCGAGCAGTCGCGCGAAGTTCCGGTTTCCGGTGATCACGCCGACGTAGGCGCGGAGCGGGATCGGCGCTGCGACCTCCCTCGGCGGCCGCTCCCAGGTGACCCACCAGATCGGGAGCCAGGGCCAGACGATCCAGAGCGCGAAGACCGCTCCAGTCATCGCCCAGGCCGGTGCGTCCCCGCCGAAGGTCGCCACGAGGGGCCGGAACAGGACCGCGATCAGCAGCGTCCCGATCAACGACAGCGCCGACCGGAACGTGACGAGCGCGGTCCGCTCGTCGTAGCTGTCGGTGAGGTCCGGCATGAGCGAGTAGTAGGGAATCGCGCAGACGGTCATGCTGATGCTGATCAGCACGTAGACGCCGGCGAAGAAGACGAACTGTCCGACGTCGCTCTCGAAGCCCGGTGCCGACCAGATCGCGGCGAAGGACAACGCGAAGGGCAGCGCCCCGATCAGGAAGAAGGGCCTGCGACGACCGGCCTTCCAGCGCGTTCGGTCCGAGAGACGTCCCATGTAGACGTCGGAGATCGCGTCGACGCTTCGGCCGACGAGGGGAACGAGGCCGGCGAGCCACGGTCGCATCTCGACTACGTCCGTCAGGTAGAACGGAAACACCATCGTCAGCGCGACGAGCGCCACGTTGATGGAGTGGTCCCCCAGGCCGAAGATGAATTTCAGATGGAAGGGGAGCCGCGCGTCCTGCACGCGCCAGAGCCTACACGAACGGCCCGCGCAGGGGACCGACTCCCCGTCGCGGCAGCGGCGGACGCGTGGGTGGGTATCCTACGCGCGCGATGGAAGAGCCCCAGAAGGAAATGCGCCGACTCGCGGCGATCGATTGGATGCGCGGCTTCGTGATGGTCCTGATGGCGGTCGATCACGCCTCGCAGATGTGGAACCGCGGGCGCGTCGCCTCCGACAGCGCCTATCTCGCGAACATGTTCGTCGGCGGGGACTACTGGATCCCCGGAACCGACCTCGACGCCGCGCAGTTCTTCACGCGCTGGATCACGCACCTCTGCGCCCCGACCTTCCTCTTCCTCTCGGGCACGTCCCTCGCCATGAGCTTCGAGAAGCGCCGGGCGAAGGGCATGGCCGAGGGCGAGCTCGACCGGCACCTGCTGATCCGAGCCGGCGTCGTCCTGGCCTGCGAGGGAATCCTCTCGCTCCTGGCCGGGACCGGGATGCTCATGCTCCAGGTGCTCTTCGCGATCGGCGCGTCGATGATCGCGATGGTCGCGCTCCGGCGGCTGCCGACGGGACTCCTCGTCGCGCTCGGTCTCGGCTGGCTCGCCGGCAGCGAGCTCGTGCTGATGCGCTTCTTCCCGATTCCCGCGGACCTCTCGACCGGCGCGATCGATCACTTCTCGACGATCGCGACGCTCCTCTTCGTCCCCGGCAACGGGAGCTTCGTCGTGAACTCGTACCCGATGACCCACTGGCTCGCGATGATGCTGCTCGGCTGGGCCTTCGGTCGCTACCTCCTCGCCCAGCCGGCGAACGACCACGGCCGGCAGGAGACGGAGAAGCTCCTCCTCCTCTGCGGCTGCTCGGCGTTGCTGCTCTGGTCGTTCCTCCGAAGCCAGAACGGCTACGGCAACATGGGTCTCCTCCGCGACGACGCGTCGGTCGTACAGTTCCTGCACATGTCGAAGTACCCACCGGCGCTCGTCTACTCGCTGATGGAGCTCGGCTTGATGGCGCTCGGTCTCGTCTTCTGCCTGCGGACCGAGCGGCGCCTCGAGAAGCCCGCGAGTCCCTGGAATCCGCTCCTCGTCTTCGGCCAGACGGCACTCTTCTTCTACATGCTCCACTTCGTCCTGCTCGGCGTCGGCGCGATGGCGATCACCGGCGGGATGATGCTCCGCGGTCTGGAAGAGGCGTGGATCGCGGCGGGCCTCGTTCTCGTCGTGCTCTACCCGATCTGCCTCTGGTTCCGGGCGCTGAAGCGCCGCCACCCGGACGGATTCCTCCAGTACATCTGAGGTCCCGTCGGCTCCGCGCGGGCCCGCATCGCGGGCGCGCTTCGCCTCCGCGGGAACCGCGCGCGGCCGGGCAGCATCGCAACGTGTGTTCCCCCGAAACGCCGCGCCCGATGCGGCGGAGGAGTCCGCGATGCGCCCCCCGATTCCCGTTCGCCCCACCACCCCGGCTCACCCCCCGATCCCGGCGAAGGATCTCCGCCCCGCTCCCCCGGATCGGGCCGCGCGAACCGGCGCGGCCCTCGTCGTCACGCTCCTCGGGTCCACCGCCCTCGCGACCCCCGGCGACGCCTGCATGATCGAGCCCGACGCCTCCGCTTCGGTCTCGATCGAGATCGCGCCGGGAGTCGAGGACGAGATCCAGGTCCTGCTCTACGAGAGCCGCGACGAGCACGGCCGACTCGTCGGCAGCGAGTGTTATGCGAACGTCATGGTCGAGCTGTCGGCGTTTCCGTCGATCTCGAACCGGCTCGACACCTACGGCGTCGCGCGCGCGATCCGGGAGAGCGCGTTCGCGATCGGCGCCCAGACGTGCGACGTCTCGGTTCTCTACGAAGACCCCCGGGACGAGCTCGAGCTCGGCGAGGAGTGCGTGACGGCGACCTTCGGCTTCTCGTCTTCGGACTACTGGACGAGCGAGTCGGAGCGAAGCTGCTGGTCGCCCGAAGAAGTCGCCCAGATGGAAGCCTGGGAGCGCGAACGCGAAGCGAGAGAGGCTCGGGACGCGGCCGAGGCGGATGCGTTCGCCGCCGCCGAAGACGGGATCGACGAGGCGTTCGAGCTCGACGATTGGGGCGAGTCGCTCGACGAAGAAGCGGCCCGAGCCGCCTCGGAGGCGTTCTCACGCGCGAACGCGGACCCGGAAGCAGCCGAAGACGATCTCCTCTGGGCCGGAAACTGACTCGCGCTTCGGATGCGGCCACGCCTCTCCCGAACGAGCGAGGTGAGCGTCCCAGGACCGCGTGGGCTGCCTAACCCTTCGCCGCCTTCTCCGCCTCGACGCGCTTCTTCGTGTCCATCCAACCCTTGATCATCGTCGCGAAGTTCGCCGGGTTGTACGCATCCTCCTCGTAGGACCACTGCATGTTCCCCGCGTACTTGAGGACCGTGATGTTGTGCTCCTGGTGGATGCTGCCGTCGCCGGGGTCGACCATCCGGTTCCAGACCTTCGCGATGACCATGCCCTTCTCTTCGTCGATCGTGTACCAGTCGATCGGGAAGTAGCGCATGTCCCGATTGATCGGCTCTTCCATGGTCTTCTGGATCCAGGTGTAGATCGCCTCGCGGCCACCGAACGCGCCGTAGTGATGCTCCACGTAGGTCGCGTCCTCGGTGAACATGTCCGCCCACTTGCGCCAGTCTCCCGACGTCCCCGCCTCGAGCGCCGTCTTCTGATAGACGTCGAAGGCCTCTTCCAACTCTTCCCTGCTGAAGCGTCCCATGCGCGATCTCCTCGGGTGTGCCGCCGCGACCGATCGTCCGAGCGGCGAGCCTGCCAGTCTACGGGGCCGGCGCGCCCCCGCAACGACCCGCCTGGATCCGCGAAGACCCGCGAGACCCGGCGAGCAGAGCCCCGGCGCGCGCGGCTCGCGGCGGTATCCTCTCGCCTCGCGCAGTCACGCGCGAGAAGGAGCACCGCGTGGGCGAGTATCGAGTCCCCTCCCCCCTCCAGTTCGAGAAGGTCGCCAACTTCCGGGACATGGGCGGCCACACGACCCACGACGGGCGTCGCCTCGCCCGGGGCCGGCTCTTCCGCGCGGGCCACCTCGGCCACGCGACCGACGCCGACGTCGCGCTCCTCGAGCCCTTCGGCCTGCGTCGCGTCTTCGATTTCCGGACCGCGCGGGACATCGAGATCGAAGGGGCCGACCGTCTCACGAGCCAGGCCGAGAGCGTACTCCTGCCGATGCCCGATCCGGCGAGAGGCGCCGACATCCGCGAGCTGATGGAGAACGCGGGCCCCGACGACATGGACCGGCTCTTCGGCGACGGCAAGGCGGAACGGATGATGATCGAGTCCGCCGCCGGCCTCGTCCGCGAGCGCCGCGAGCCCTACTCCCTCTTCCTCAAGGCCCTCGCCCACGACGCCCACGTCCCGGCCCTCTTCCACTGCTCCGCCGGCAAGGATCGCGCGGGCTGGGCGGGCTCGGTCGTGCTGCTGACGCTCGGCGTGCCCGAAGACCAGGTCATCGAGCAGTACCTGCTCAGCAATCGCGCCGGCGAGGAGATCATCGAGCGCAGCAAGCAGAACGGGAACGCCTGGTGGCACGACGCCCTCGCGCCGCTGATCGGCGTCCGCGAGGCCTACATCCAGGCGTCCTTCGACGCCGTCACGGATGACTGGGGCGACTTCGACACCTATCTGTCGCAGGGGCTCGGGATCACCGACGAAGAACGCGCGGCGATCCGAGCGAACCTGCTCGAGTAGCGCCTCGAATCGATCACGGGAGAAGAACGGGAATGGAGAACCTGGACGGAAGAATCGCCGTCGTCACCGGCGCGAGCAGCGGCATCGGCCTCGGAATCGCGAAGGAGCTCGCGCGCCACGGCGTGAAGGTCGTGATGGCGAGCCAGAGCGCGGACCGCCTCGCCGCCGCGGCCGAAGAAGTGCGCGCGCTCGGCGGGACGGTCCTCGAGGTCCCGACGGACGTCGCCAGGAAGCCCGAGATCGAGCGCCTCGCCGAGCGGACCCTCGACCACTTCGGCGCCGTCCACATCCTCGTCAACAACGCGGGCGTGTATGCGCCGGGCTACGCCTGGGAGCTCGACGACGACGACTGGGAGTGGGTCGTCGACGTCAACTACTGGGGGACGGTGAACGGAATCCGCGTCTTCATGCCGCATCTCCTCGAGCAGGACGAGGCGCACGTCGTGAACGTCTCGTCGGCGGGGGGCCTGATGACCGCGATGTGCCACGGTCCCTACACGTCGACGAAGCACGCGATCGTGGGACTCTCGAAGGCGCTCCGCGTCGAGGTCGGCATGAAAGAGTCGAAGGTGGGCGTGACCCTCGTCTGCCCGGGCGGCGTCGCGACCAACATCGCGTCCCAGTTCGACCGCTCGGGTCCGGAGGGCAGGCCGCGCGGCGAGCGCCCGCTCCCGGACGAAGTCAAGGCGCTCTGGAAGGCCGTCGACGCCACCGTCGAAAGCGGCATCTCGAGCGACGAGGTCGGTCGCATGGTCCACCAGGCGATCACCGAGAACGTCTTCTGGGTCCTGCCGAACGCCGAGTGTTATTTCCCGATCTTCGACCAGGAGTTCGAGGAGATGAAGAACGCGATCCGGAACTAGCCGGCGGGGCCCGGCCCGGAGCGGATCGCTTCAGCCATCGGTCGACAGCCCTGAGCGGTGGCGCCAGCCATCTGTGGACAGCCCTGAGCGGATGGCGTCAGCCATCCGTAGAGAGCAGCTCGAGCAGGTTCTGGTCCGGGTCGCGGAAATAGACCGAGCGCCCCATCTCGCCGTCCGCCGCCGGGCGCGGCCCTTCGCCTTCGATGACCTCGACCCCCTCGTCGACGAGGTGCTGCCGGGCCTCCGCGATCGGCCCGTCGAAGCGGAAGCAGAAGTCGGCGGAGCCCGGCGTCGGGCGATCGGCGTGGGGGGAAGCGGGCGACGCCGCGTCGTGGATCGAGAGCCGACTCGCGCCGACCTGCATGAGTACGACCGGGATCTTCCCCTCGCGCCAGAGGTCTTCGTAGATCGTCGTCGCGCCGAGGACGCGCTTGTAGAAGTCGAGGGTCGCCTCCACGTCGGCGCAGGTCAGCGCCACGTGGTCGAGTCCGCGAACGGGCATGCTTCGTTCCTCCCGGGTCTGCGCTCGTTATCATCGCGCGATCCGCGGAAGCCCGCCTCCGCGATCGCGACGAGACGCCGCCAGGAGACCGAGCATGTCCGAATCCCCGATCCTCTTCGAGAAGCGAGACGATGGCGTCGCCGTCGTGACCCTCAACCGGCCCGAGAAGCTGAACGCGCTGACCGGCCCGCTCCTCGACGCCCTCGACGAAGCGGTCGACCGCATCGCGAACGACCCGGAGATCCGCGTGTTCCTGCTCCGCGGCGCGCCGCGCCCGGACGGCCGCCCCTGCTTCAGCGCCGGCGTCGACGTCGACGCGATCATGGCGGGCACCGGCGTAGGCGAAGAGCAGGGCTTCCTCCTCACGAACAAGATCGACGACCTCCTCAAGCCCTCGATCGCGGTCATCGACGGGATCTGCACGACCGGCGGCGCCGAGATCGCGATCGCCTGCGACTTCCGCCTCGTCGGCCGACAGTCCCGGATCAGCGACTGGCACCTCAAGAAGCTCGGCACCGGCCTCGGCGCCTGGGGCGCGTCGACGCGGTGGGCGCGGGAGTGCGGCGTGACCAACGCCAAGCAGATGCTCCTCACGGGTCGCGAGATCGACGGGGACGAGGCCTTCCGGATCGGCTTCGCGAGCGCGGTCTTCGACTCCGACGCCCTCGAAGCGGGCGCCTTCGAGATGGCGAGTCAGATCGCCGGCATGAACCCGGATGGCGTCAAGCTCGTCCTCGCCCATCTCGACCGGATCGACGACATGAGCCGCGATCAGGCGCTTCGCTGGGCGCAGCTCTCCGCGGACTGGCTCGACGTGAAGGTGGGAGCGAGCGAGCTGCAGGGAAAGGTGCTCGGGCGCTGAAGCGCCGTCGCGGTGCGGCGCCCGACACACCGCTGCGACGTAGCGAAAAGCTCGCGCGCCCTTCACACGATCGTCATGCGGGAAGTGGATGATCTTCGAAGACGCACCCCTCGCGTCACAGGAGATTCCCCCCATGCAGGAACGACGACACTCCGATCACGCGCCGCCTCATCTCGAGCTGGCCCTCCTTCCGAACCTCATCGAGTTCGCGCAGGAAGAGATCGACGACTCGCCCCTCGACCCCTGGGACCGCGCCGGCCTCACCCGCAACGAGCGCGCCCGACTGAAGGGACCCCGGGCGATCTGCCTGACCGACGGCGAGAAGCACATCCAGCTCACGTCACCGAACCACGTCGACCGTGGCCCGGAGCGCGATCAGCAGCTCACCCTTCTCCAGGAATGCCTGGATGCGGGCTACCGGCTGGTAGGCTGAGCCCGCCACGGCCACACCGCCTGGCGCCGGCGCGGTCGGGCGCGGGTGCGAGCGAGCGACCGCCTAACGGACGATCCGCGCCACCACCTGGTCGACCGCCCGATCGGCGATCGCGCGCATCTCGTCGTCGGTCCGATCCTGGATCGGATGCTCGACGTAGACCGCGCTCGGAACCGTCCCGAGGGCCTTCGCCTGCGCGTCGGCGCCGTCGACGAACTCGACGGTCGAGACGAAGACGGAGGGAACGCCGCGATCCTCGAGGTCCACCGTGTCGTGCACACTGCACGACGTGCAGCTGCCTCAATCCGCGAGGGCTTCGACCACCGCGTCGCACCGCGTCGCGATCTCGTGACGCAGATCGATCGGTGCGGGCTTCGTGAAGGTTGGCTTCGCATAGCGGATCACCGCCGCGCCGCGCTCGGTGAGCCGCTCCTCGAGCCGGTCCAGGAAGACGTCACCGCGGGCCTTCCGGATGTCGAGCAGCCCGATCGTCTTGCCCGCGAGCTCCGTCAGCCGGGCCGCGCGAACGCGCTCCGCCGGAACGATCTCGTTCGTGGGGTCGAGGAGGACGGTCGTCATGGCAGGATCTCCTTGCTCGGGATGCGGATGCCGCTCACGGCGTGATCGCCTTGCAGACGGGCGCCGAGCCCATCTCGCCGTTGGCCCACCCCGGGATGATCGCGGAGAAGAGCCCGGCGCCGCCCCCGGCGTGCACGATCCGCAGGCCGTCGGGCTTGAACTTCGGCAGCTGGTTGCCGCGCACGGACTCCGGCAGCCCGTCGGCGATGCCGCCGGCGCCGCGCACGAGATCGTCGCCGTCCATCAGCGTGAGCTCGTGGAGGCGCTTGCGAAGATCCGCGCGGGTCCACCCCGCCTCGCGGAAGAGGCGCGCGTGCTCCGGTGAGACGACGACGATCGCGTCGAAGGCGAGCACCATCTTCGGCGTCAGCATGTGTCGGAGCGCGTCGGCGAAGATGTGACACAGGGAATCGGGATCACGCGCGATCTGATCGACGATCGTGCGCGGCCCCTCCCCGGGAAAGAGCGTCACCGTATTCGTGCCGGCCTCGAAGCCGAACTCGG
>JAUIMK010000466.1 GCA_030432735.1 bacterium | reverse complement strand
GCAAGGACATCGAGGTCCGCGCGCGCCCCGGGATGCACCAGGAGCAGTACGAGCTGATGGTGCTCGAGCCGGGTCCACCGGTGGAGATCGAGCTGAGCTGGCTGAACGACATCCATCCCGACGCTCGTAAGGCAAAGGAGAAGGAAGAGGGAGGCGAGGGCGGCTCGAAGCGCGGGCGCCGGCGCGGCGGACGCGGCCGAGGGCGCGGCGGCAACGGCGAGGCTGCGGACGACGCGGACGCTGGGACCGGCGACGACGCCCCCGCGGTGGCGGCCGAGGCCGTGGTCGCTGCGGGTTCCGTGGCGGCCGACGCGAAGGCCGCCGAGAGTGACGCGCCCGCGGAGGGCGCGGTCGACGACGGACCGCCGCGGCTCGAGATCCAGGCCCGGGTGGGGACGCCCGATGGTCCCCTGCGTCTCTCCGACGTGGACGACGAGGACGAGGACGGCGAGACCGACGACGCGGCGACCGCGGCGGCGATCTACGAGCGGCTCGACGCCGAGCCGGAGGCCGAGCCGGCGGAGGCCGAGGCCTCTGACGCGCAGAGGGCGACCGGGGCGGCAGCCGCGACGACGAAGACGACGGAATCCGCCGACGACCCGCCGAAGCTCGCGGCGAAGCCCCCTGGGGCAGTCGCCGACAGCGCGACCGACGAAGCGGCAGAAGCCGGCCAAACTGTTGACGCGGAAGAGGAATCCAGCATAATCCCGCGCTCCGAATGAGCCGCCTCCCGCGGCACTTCCCCCGTTCCCGTCGGCTCCCCCTCATCCCAGGCCGACGATCCAAAGAGGTCGATTGATTATGTACGCCGTCGTGCGAAGCGGTGGAAAGCAGTATCGCGTGAGCCCCGGTGGCTCCGTGCGCGTCGAGAAGCTCGCCGGCGAGGTCGGCTCGAAGGTCACCCTCGACGAGGTCCTGATGATCGGCGGCGAGGGCGACGTGAAGATCGGAACGCCGACGGTCGATGGGGCCAGCGTGTCCGGAACGATCACGGCCCAGGGCCGCGGCGACAAGATCCGGGTCTTCAAGATGAAGCGCCGCAAGGGCTACCGCCGAACCCAGGGCCACCGGCAGGACTACACCGAGATCCTGGTGGACGGAATCTCGGGCTGATCGATTCGGCGATCGGTCGGCTTCGCGCCCTCGGCGCGTGCCCGGCCGGAGCGCCGCACCCGAATGTTCATGACGATCGCCGTCCGAGGCGATCGAAGGAAGAGAGACAGCGCAATGTCACATAAGAAGGGACAGGGCAGCTCGCGAAACGGTCGCGACTCCAACGGTCAGCGCCGCGGCGTGAAGGTCTTCGGTGGTCAGGCGATCAACGCCGGCTCCATCATCGTCCGCCAGTGCGGCACGAAGATCCACCCGGGACAGAACGTCGGTCTTGGCAAGGACTACACGCTCTTCGCGCTGAAGACGGGCACCGTCCGCTTCGGAACCTCCCGCGGCCGAACGATGGCCCACGTGGACGCCGACTGATACCGAGCGCGTGCTTGCGCACGCTTGGGCCGCGGGCGCGGCAGAACCTGAGCGCGTGCTTGCGCACGCTTGGGGCGCGGGTAGCTAGCGCGTACTTGGGCGCCGTAGGCCCGAGACGCGGTCGTCCTCTGAGATCGAATCGACGCGTTCCCCCCTCTCTCGACGAGCGGGCGGAGCGCGTCTTTCGTTTCCGGCTTCGAACGCCGGCCCAACCATGAAACACGCCAACCTCTTCGTCGACGAAGTCGAGATCGAAGTCCACTCCGGAAAGGGTGGGGACGGAATCGTCGCGTTCCGGCGGGAGAAGTACGTCTCGCACGGTGGACCGAACGGCGGCGACGGCGGACGGGGCGGAGACGTCGTCCTCGTGGCCGACGAGAACGTCGGTACGCTCCTCGACTTCAAGGGCGCAAAGAAGATCAGGGCGGCGAACGGCGAGAACGGCGGCGGCTCCGACAAGAAGGGGGCGTCCGCGAGCCACGTCGAGATCCACGTCCCGGTCGGCACGCTGGTCTTCGACCTCGGGGAGCCGACCGCGACGGCGACTCCCGACACCGACTTCGACGCCGATGCCTTCGATGGATTCGACGAGGGCGATGAGCTCGAAGCCCAGGCCACGCCCGAGCCCACCGACCTCAACGAATACGCCGCCCTCGCCGACCTGACCGAGCACGGTCAGCGCGTCGTCGTCGCGCGCGGCGGCCGCGGCGGCCTCGGCAACGCGCGCTTCAAGACGTCGACGCGCCAGGCCCCCGACTTCGCGACCCCCGGCAAGCCCGGGGAGAGCCGCCGCCTGCGCCTCTCGCTCAAGCTCATGGCAGACGTCGGGCTCGTCGGCTTCCCCAACGCGGGCAAGTCGACGCTGCTGCGCCGGATCTCCGCCGCGCGCCCGCGCGTCGCGAACTATCCCTTCACGACCCTCGTGCCCTCCCTCGGCGTCGTCGAGCGCGACGACCAGCGGATCGTGGTCGCGGACATTCCCGGGCTGATCGAGGGCGCCAGCGACGGGGCCGGACTGGGCCATCAGTTCCTGCGGCACGTCGAGCGGACTCGCGTGCTGATCCACCTCCTCGATCTCGAGGCGATGCTCACGCTGGGGCGCGATCTCGTCGACGACTACGATGCCATCCGACGCGAGCTCGGGCGCTACCGCCCGGAGCTGCTCGAACGCAGGGAGATCGTGGTGTTGAGCAAGGGAGACCTCGTCCACGACGATGCGCTCGTCGCCGACGTCGAAGCACGGCTCGCCGCGCGCGGGATCCGGACGCGACGGATCTCGGCCGCCGCCACCCAGGGACTCGACGGGCTGATGCACGAGGTCTTC
>JAUIMK010000093.1 GCA_030432735.1 bacterium | reverse complement strand
CGCCCTGGCGGAGGTCGCAGCGGCGGACTTCGCGGGCGGTCCGGCGGAGCGCGCCTGGGGGCTCTGGTCGAGCGGGGTGCGCTACGTCGGCGTCGGGGCGATGGCCGTCGGCGGCATCGCAGCGCTCGTACGCGTGCGCGCCGGTCTCGTGCGCGCGCTCTTCGAGCTGCGCGAGGGCTGGAGCGAGCGGGCCGCGAGCGCTTCGTCCGTCGATCTGCCGCCCCGCCTGGTCCTCGCCTTCGCCGCGGCCGCCGCGGTGCTCGTCTTCGGGCTCTACGTCCACTTCACCGGGGACGCGCTGATCGCCGGCTTCGCGGCGTCGATCATGCTCGTTGCGTCCTTCTTCTTCGTGGGCGTGGCGAGCTACATCGTCGGCCTCGTCGGCAACAGCAACAGCCCCGTTTCGGGGATGACGATCACCGCCGTGCTGGCGACCGGGGGACTGCTCTGGCTGGCGGGCTACGACGGCCTCCAGGGCATGGTCGCCACCCTCGGCGTCGCGGCCATCGTGTGTTGCGCCGCCTGTACCGCCGGCGACGTCTGCAACGATCTCAAGACCGGGGCGCTCGTGGGGGCGACGCCGCGGCGGCAGCAGACGATGCAGCTGCTCGGCGTCGTGGTGGCGGCGCTCGTGATGGCGCCGGTCCTCCAGCTCCTGCACGACGCCTACGGCATCGGATCCCGCGAGCTCGCCGCGCCGCAGGCGAGCCTCTTCGCGAGCCTCGCGCGCGGCTTCTTCGGCGGCGAAGCGCTGCCCTGGGGTCTCGTCGCGCTCGGCGCCGTGCTCGGACTCCTCGTGCTCGGGCTGGACGCGCTCTTAGCGGCACGCGGCGACGGATTCCGGCTGCATCTGATGCCGGTCGCCGTCGGGCTCTATCTCCCCTTCGGCCTCGCCCTGCCGATCCTGCTCGGCGGGCTCGTCGAGCGGGCGACGCGCGGGGCGGGACCCGAGTCGGGGCGGACGGGAGGATCGCCGGGGGTGCTCTTCGCTTCGGGGGCGGTCGCGGGCGAAGCGCTGGTGGGCGTCGGCGTGGCCGTGGCGGTCGGGCTCGGCATCGGAGGCGGGGGCGCCGACTACCCGGGAGCGGGGCTCGTCACGCTCTTCGTGGCGGGCGCGGCGATCGCACTCTTCGCGCGGGCGACGCGGAGCTAGCGCGACCGGAACGGAAGCGCGCCTCTGCCGGAACGCGCAGCCCCAAGCGTGAGGCTGCGCCTCGAGCGCCCCGACGCGACGGGCGAGCCCGCCGCCTAGAGCGCGCCGACCTCGCGGTCGAAGGCGTACTCCGCCGGGGCCGTGATCAGCACGTCGAGGGCGCCTTCGAAGCCTTCGCGGCCCATCGGCGCGGAGAAGAGCGCGGCCGGGACGAAGAGGATGCTCCCGACGAGGACGCGCACCGAGGCGATCGGTCGCACGATCACGAGGTCGATGGTCTTGGCCGTCACCTTCTGCGTGCCAGAGCCTTCCCACTCGAGCTCCGGGAACTCGAGCGCGCCCGCCGGAGCGGCCGTGACCAGCAGCAGGCTGGCTGCGATCGGGGCGAGGCGGGCGAGTCGGAAAGTGCGGGATCGGGCGGCGCGCATGGAGACTCCTTCGGCGGACGTCGTTTCGAGACGCGGATGCTAGCAAGCCGCGGCGCCGGACGCGTGCAGGAAAGCCACGCTCCGGTGACGATCCCTCAGGCGCGCCGGCGAAAGGTCATCGGCGGCTGCGCATGCGTTCGAGGACGTCGTGACGGGCGAGGCCGATCGCCGACCGCTCTTCGTCGACCCGATTTCGGGCCTCGCTCTCGGCCGCCTCGTTCGCGAAGAGCGGAAGGCGTCGCTCGGCCTGCCCGAGGCGCTGCTCCGCCTGGTGGAGGGTGCGGAGGGCATCGCGATGGCGGGACTGCTCGCTGGCGAGGCGCGCGGTCTCCCGGAGGAGCCCGGTCAAGCGGAGCTCGTCGGTCAGCCAGTCTTCGGGGGCGTTCCGGGTGGGCTCGCGGGCCGTCGTCGCGGCGCGGGCCGCCAGCAGCGCCTCGCCGTGGTGGGCCGCCGCGGAGTCGCGTTCGCCGCGACAGCGCTCGAGGGCGGCGAGGCCGCGGTGGCGTTCGCTCCGCGCGGCATCGCTCGGGGGGAGCCAGGGATCGACGCGCGCCGTCCAGTCCTGCCAGGTCCCGATCATGCGGGTACACCCTGCGGTGTCTCCCGCCGCGACGGCGCGATCGCCGATCGCGAGCATCCCGGTCTCGAGGTGGCGCGCCCAGCGGTCCGCCTGGACGAAGCCGAGGGCGAGCAGCGCGAGCCCGATCGGGACCGCGCTCGCGATGCCCTGACGGAAGCGCTCTGCGAGGGACCAGCGGGCCCGCTCCTCGCGGCGGCGTGGATCCGCCGCTTCGATCTCGCGCCGCAGCGCATCCGCACAGGCGCCCTGGTCGACGACCGAGTCGAGATCCGCGCCGTTCAGGTGGCGCTCACAGGCGACGAGGAGCGGCTGGGGCCCGAGCTGCCGGAGTCCCTGCTCGAGGGCCGCGCGGGCGGCGTCGACCCGGGCGCGCTCCAGTCGATGCCCGGCGAGTCGCGCGTAGTGGTCGGCGCGGGCCGCACGATCGGAGTCGGCGCGCCCGAGTACGGCGTCGAGCAGGAGTCGCACGTCGGTCCTTGCACCGCCCGGGAACTCGATCGCGAGGGTCGCGTGGACGACGAGCAGCAGCGCGTTCGCGAGGTCCAGGCACGCGAGGGGAGCGGGGCCTTCGAAGAGCGGAGCGGAGCCCGGGGTGACGCCGGCGTGGAGGCGTCCGAGCATCCAGACGAGCTGGGCCGCCGTCGGGGAGACGGCGAGGATCGCGCGGCCGAGTCGGTGTCGGCGGGGCGACCCCGATCGCGCCACCGTCGCGCCGGCGGCGGGCCAGGGCGAGACGACGAGGTCGATCGGACCGAGGGCGCGCTCGACGCGCTTCCGGCCCACGCCGAAGCGGAGCTCGAAGACGCGGAAGCCGAGGAGCGGGGCGAGGGCGGTGCGCACGATCTCGCGCGTGGCGACGACGAGCCACGCCGCGAGCCCGAGGCCCACGACGCCGTTCACGCCGATCCAGATCCACTGCGTCACGCGATCCTCCGCGGAGCCCCGCCCACTCGAGGGAGCTCCCCGGGGTGGATCGACCCCTCCGGGAGTGCGCTTGAGGGCGGCGATCCGGTCGGCGGGGAGGGGCGCCGCCCGAGGGGGAGGGGTTGGGTATCCTCCCGCGTCGGGGGGCGCGCGTGAGCGAAGAGACGCAGCAGGACGAATCGGGGCTGGGCGACACGGGGGCGTTGACGCGGCGGATCCTGATCGGCCTGGCCGCGGGCTTCGTGACCGGGATCGTCCTCAACCTGGGATTCACCGGGACCGGCTTCTTCGCCTTCCTCGTCGACGGGGTGCTGCACGTCGGCGGCCAGATCTTCCTCTCGAGCCTGAAGCTGCTGGTCGTCCCCCTCGTGCTCGTCTCCCTCGCCTGCGGGACCGCCGCCCTCGAGGACGTGACGAAGCTGGGCCGGATCGGCGGCAAGACCCTCGGGCTCTACCTGCTGACGACGGCGCTGGCGATCACCGCGGCGATCGGGATCGCCGTGCTGGTCGGCCCGGGGGAGGGCGCGGCCTTCGCGACGACCGGGCTCGAGTACGCACCGACGGAAGCGCCGACCCTCGTCCAGACCCTGATCAACATCTTCCCGACCAACCCCTTCAAGGCGATGGCCGAAGGCGAGATGTTGCAGGTGATCGTCTTCGCGATCCTGCTGGGCGTCGCGATGACTCTGGCGGGCGAATCCGGGCGCGAGCTGCTCCGCTTCTTCGACTCGGCGAACGACGTGATCATGAAGCTCGTCTTCGTGCTCATGGAGGTCGCCCCCATCGGCATCTTCTGCCTGATCGCCAAGGTGATCGCGCTCCAGGGGCCGGACTCCTTCGACAACATGGCGAAGTACTTCGCGACCGTCCTCTTCGTGCTCTTCCTGCACGCGACGATCACGTACCCGACGCTGCTCTTCCTGTTCGCGCGGGTGTCGCCGGTCCCCTTCATCCGCAAGCTCCGCGCCCCGATGAGCGTCGCGTTCGGCACGGCGAGCAGCGGCGCCACGCTGCCGGTCACGCTGCGGACCGTCGAGGAACGCCTCGGGGTCGACGAATCGGTCGGGTCGTTCACCGTGCCCCTCGGTGCGACGATCAACATGGACGGCACCGCGATCATGCAGGGCGTGGCGACCGTCTTCATCGCCCAGGTCTACGGCGTCGAGATCGGTCCGTCCGGCTATCTCACCGTCGTCGTGACGGCGACTCTCGCGTCGATCGGCACCGCCGGCGTACCGGGCGTCGGCACGATCATGCTCGCAATGGTGCTCGAGCAGATGTCGCTCCCGGTCGAGGGCATCGCGCTGATCCTCGGCGTCGACCGGCTGCTCGACATGACGCGGACCGCGGTGAACATCGCCGGGGACGCGGCGGTCTCCTGCGTGGTCGCGCGCAGCGAGGGCAAGCTCGACCTCGACGTCTACCGCTCCCCCTGATCCGCCGCGCGCCTCGCTTCCGCGCGCCTCGGTCAGGAGGCGGAACAGCGTGTTCCGGAGCGATTCGGCCTTTGCCGACGGCGGGACGCTTTGCGAAGCTAGGCCGGCAGGCCGCGGTTCGGCCGCACGAGCACCGAGCCCGAGTTCGGTGCGACCGCCAATCCCCAACGCGGCCGACCGGATGGCCGGGCCGGCCAGAACAGGAATCTCCGATGAAGCTCTACACGGGAATGGGTCCCAATCCGCGCGTCGTCACGATCGCCATCGCCGAGCTCGGCGCCGACGTCGAGCAGGTCCCCGTCGACCTCGTGGGCGGCGAGAATCGCGGAGAGGAGCACCTCAAGCGGAACCCCGCCGGCCAGCTCCCGACCCTCGAGACCGACGACGGCTCCTTCATCTCCGAGATCACCGCGATCGTCGAGTATCTCGACGAGAAGTGCGGCGGCTCGCTGATCGGTTCGACCGCGGAGGAGCGCGGTGAGACGCGTATGTGGACGCGCCGGGTCGACCTCAACATCGTCGAGCCCATGGCGAACGGCTTCCGGTTCGCCGAGGGGCTCCAGCTCTTCGAGAACCGGATCCACGTCGTGCCCCAGGCTGCGGACGACCTGAAGCAGATCGCTCAGGAGCAGCTCGCCAAGCTCGACGGCCTGATCGAGGGACAGGAGTACATCTGCGGTGATCGCTTCACCCTGGCCGACATCCTGCTCTTCGCCTTCCTCGAGTTCGGGGCACAGGTCGGGCAGCCCGTCGACCCGAAATGCGGCAACGTGCAGGCCTGGTACGAGCGCGTCGCGGCGCGCCCGTCGATCGCGGGCTGACGCGACGGAGCGCTTCCTCCGGCCGCGCGGCGAACGCGATCGCTCACGCCGCCCGCGCCTAACGAGATCGTGACTCGCCCGCTTCGAGCAGCGCTTCGAAGCGGGCGAGCTTGCTCTCGCGGGCGAAGGTCGTGATCCCACCTTCCTCGCCGAGCCATCGCTCGAGCGCCGCGCGCGTGCGTTCGAGTCGTCCGTCCGGCTCGCTCGACCGCTCGACCTCGATCTCGAAGTCGGTCCGGCCCGACGGGAACTCCGTCCGATCCAGCTCGATCTCGATCTCGAGGGCGCCGACGGCGTCGACGAGTCGCAGCGCCCCGATCGAGCGCTCGTTCCGGAAGGCGCCGATCGAGGGCAGCGGCGGGCGACCGGCGGCGGCTTCGAGCCGGTCGAGGAAGCGGAGCGGGGCCGGATCCTGCGAGCCGGCGGCCCGCCACGCCGCGAGGTCGTCGCGCAGCCGGAGTCCACCCGCGAGGGCGGCCGCCAGGTCCGCCGGCGGGCGGTCCCGTTCGAGCTCGATGCGCCGGGTGATCACGTCGCCCCCGTCGCCCTCTGCCTCGCCCTTGACGGTGAGACGGAGCCGACCTTCGGTCTCGCGGAGTCGGACGCCGATGCGGGCGCGGGCGAGGGATCGGTCGGGCCGGTCGAAGAAGTGGTTCGTCTGGTGCTCCACGCGGACCGGGGCGATCCGGTCGCGGACCCAGCGCCAGGCTGCTTCGTCCGGCAGCCCGAGCTTGAGCTCGGTCTCGAATCCCGCAGCCATGTCGACCTCCGTGCCCGCCGTGCCCCTGCCGTGGGCCCGGCCGGAGCGATTCCACCGCCGATGTCGCGTCATCCCCTGCGATGCTAGAATCTCCCGCCGTGTGGCCAAGGGAGGGCGGCTGCGCGGCGGGTACGCCCGCGACGCCCTCCGGATGCAGACGACCCGATCCGACCGGTATGCTCGGTCGGCCGGGCCGGCGCGGCGAGGGCACTGGAAATGGGTAAGCGACTCTACGTTGGGAACATTCCCTTCTCCGCGACCGAAGAGGATCTCCGGGAAGCGTTCAGCGCCCACGGCAACGTGTCCGGCGTCGACGTGATCATGGATCGCGAGACCGGTCGGCCGCGCGGCTTCGCGTTCGTCGAGATGGAGGATCCCGCCGCTGCGGATGCAGCGGTCCAGGCGCTCGACGGATCCGATTTCGGCGGCCGGAACCTGCGTGTGAACGAAGCGCAGGAGCGCCGCGGCGGGGGCGGCCGCCGCTAGTCGCCCAGCGGGGCGAACGACCCACCCGACCGACCTCACACCGGGGCCGCTCGCCGAGCCGCCCGGGCATCTCGCCCCCGGACCAACGGAGCCGGGTGGGATGCGACAGCAAGAGAACGAACGCAGGGGACCGCACGTCGTCGCCGACCGACGCCGACGAGGCCCCGAGCAAGCGGCGCCCGGATGGGGGGCCACGGCCCGCGCCGCGCAGGACAGGAGAAAGCAGGATGGCACGATCGAGTCGAATGAGCGTTCTCAAGCGGAAGCGCGAGAGCGAGAAGGCCGAGAAGGCGGCGCGCAAGCGCGAGATGCGCGCCATGGAGAAGGAATTCGGCAAGGCGAAGGAGAAGGAGACCGGCGAGGCGAGCCAGGAAGACCTGGAGGCCTACGGCATCCTTCCGCCGATGGACGACGAAGAGGAAGACGAAACCGACTGAACCGCCGCCTGCGGGCGCTCGGCGGAGGGGAGCCGGATCCGCCGCCTGCGGGCGCTCGGCGGATCGGAGCTCGACCGCCGCGGGGGGCCTTGGTCAGGCGGGGCGATCGCCGATGATGGTGATCCGCTCCATGACCCGATGGCGCGGCCAGTAGTCGCTCGAGGCGTAGTGCTGGGTGGAGCGGTTGTCCCAGAACGCGACGCTGTCCTTCTCCCAGCGGAACCGGACCTGGTATTCCGGCACCTCGGTCTCGTGATAGAGCCGCTTCAGCAGGTCGCGGCTCTCGTCTTCGGGCAGCCCCTCGACGTGGCTCGTGAAGATGGTGTTCACGTAGAGACATTTCCGGCCGCTCACCGGGTGGGTCCGTACGATCGGGTGGCGCGCCGGCGGGAACTGCTTGCGCTTCTCGGCGCGTTCCTCCTCCGAGAGGGCGAGGCCGAAGGTGTGGACGAAGTCGTGAACGGCGATGCGTCCGTCGATCTCCTTCTTGAGGTCCTCCGGTAGGCCCTCGTAGACGGCTTCCATGTCCGTCCACAGCGTGTCACCGCCGACGGCCGGGACTTCGTAGGCGCGCAGCACCGAGCCCAGGCTCGGGATCTCGCGCCAGCTGACGTCGCTGTGCCAGTTGTTCTCGACGCCGACGACGTCCTCGTCCTTCGCAAAGCGGATCACTTCGGGTGCCTCGCCTTCGGGCAGGAAGGGGTGCACCTCGAGCTCCCCGAATCGCTTCGCGAAAGCGGCGTGCTCGGCTTGCGTGATGGACTGGTCCCGGAAGAAGAGCACCTTGTACTCGACGAGGGCGCGCTCGAGCTCGGCCCGGAGCGCGTCGTCCATCGGCTTGCCGAGATCGACGCCGCGGACCTCCGCGCCGAGACAGGGGCTCTGGGGCACGACCTCGAAGCGGTCGAAGGAGAGGGCGTCGAGCCGCTCGCGGATCGATGCGATGTGACGACGCGGGCCGTAGTGGATCGGGCGGTGGGACTCGAGGGCAGCGGACATGGGCGGGCACTCCTGGCGAGCGTGCGTCGGGCTCGCGCGGTCGACTCCGAGCGGGTCCGGCTGGATCGCGGGAGCGTACGCGCGGCGGAGGGGGACCGCCAACCGCGGGCCGGCAGCTCGAAGATCCGCGCTCCCGGACCCGCTACCCGAGGAGGACGACGAGGATGCCTAGCATCGTCAGCGCGATGCCGGGCAGCTGCCGAAGGAGCGCGCGCTCGCCCAGCAGGACGAGACCGAGCAGGACGGCGAGCAGCGCTTCGATCTGACCGACCGCCTTGGCGTAGGCGACGATCGTGATCGAGAAGGACCAGAACCAGCAGAGGCTCGCGGTGAACCCGGCGGATCCGATGAGCAGCATGCGCGGCCAGAGGGTCCGGACGGCGCCGAAACCGTCGGTCTCGCGCGCGCCGATCCACGCCGTCAGGAGGACGACCTCCATCCAGGTGGTATGAAAGAGCGTATGCACGGCGCCGTCGAAGAAATCGGCGCCGGGATTCGACGCGCGGAGGGATTCGTTGGCCAGCTTGAGGGAGAAGCTCGCGCCGACGAGCAGGAGCGCGCAGAGCAGCGCAAAGGCGCCGGCGGGGCCGAAGCGAAAGGCCTGACGCAGCCCCCCGCGCGCTCCGTCGCGCGCGAGATTGATGGCGATCACGCCGGCCGCGCAGATCGCGATGCCGATCCCGCCCAGGGTCGACGGCCGCTCGCCGAAGAGGAGCGCGCCGACGATCGCGGTCAGCAGCACCTCGAGCTTGTGGAAGACGATCGACTCGCCGAAGGGGCCGCGGCGGAAGGCGGTCACGAGCGCGACGTTGGCGAGGAGCTGGGTCAGCGCGGTCGCCAGGCAGTAGGCGAGGAAGGTCGGGGCGAGGTCCGGCCAGCCGCTCCGGCCGACGACGACGAGCACGGCGAGCGCCGCCCAGGGCAGGCAGAACGCGAAGCGCGACCAGCTGTTCAGCGCCGGCGAGATCCGCCTGGACACCGTCTGGGCCGTCGCGTTCCGGGTCGTCTGCGCGAGGCCGCCGACCAGCGCGAGCACCGCCCACAGCGGAAGTGCTTCGGTGCTCACGGGATCGCGCCGCGTCTCGGTCGGGGTCGGCGGAAGCCGGCCCGGGCCATCTCGACCTCCGCACGCGTCTCGCAGCGCGCCGCATGATCGTTCACGATCCCCATCGACTGCATGAACGCATGGGCCGTCGTCGGGCCGAAGAAGCGGAATCCGCGTTTCTTGAGGGCGCGGGCGAGGGCGCGGGACGCGTCCGTCTGCGTGACGGCGAGCAGGCTCTCCTCGTCGAGCCGAGCCGGCCGCTCCGCCTCCGCGGGCTCGAAGGACCAGAAGAAGGCCGCCAGGGATCCGAACTCCGCCTGGAGGGCGCACGCCTGCTTCGCGTTGGCGAGCGTCGCTTCGATCTTCCCGCGGTGGCGGACGATGCCGGCGTCGCCGAGCAGGCGCTCGACGCTTCGCTGGTTCCATCGCGCGAGTCGGTGGAAGTCGAAGTCGGCGAAGGCCTTCCGGAAGTTCTCCCGCTTGCGGAGGATCGTGAGCCACGAGAGCCCCGACTGGAAGCCTTCGAGGCAGAGCTTCTCGAAGAGGCGCTGGTCGTCGTCGACCGGGAAGCCCCACTCCCGGTCGTGATAGGCCTGGTAGTCGGCGTGCTCCCCGCACCAGCTGCACCGCTCCCGCTCGCCGTCTCGTCGCGGCGGTCCCTCCACCACGAATTCAGCGGCCCTGGAAGGAGGGGCGCCGCTTCTCGAGGAAGGCCCGCACGCCTTCGGCGTAGTCGTCGCTGGCGAAGCAATCGTCGATCGCGCGGCGGACCTCTTCCGGGCGGCGCTCCGACTCGGTCCGGGCGAGATCCCGGAAGGCGACCTTCGAGGCGCGCAGCGTGAGCGGGGCGTTGTCCGCGATCGTCTCGGCGGTCTCGCGGACGAAGTCGTCGAGCTCGGCCTTCGGGAGGACCCGATTGACGAGGCCCATGTGCGCGGCCTCCTCGGCGTCGAAGCGGCGCGCGGTGAAGAAGATCTCCTTCGCGTAGGACGCGCCGACGACGCGGATCAGGTTCTGCAGGCCGTCCTGCCCGTAGCCGAGGCCGAGGCGGGCGGCGGGGATGGCGAAGACGCCGTCGTCGGCGGAATAACGCAGGTCGGCGCAGAGGGCGATCGCGCAGCCGCCCCCCACGCAGAAACCGTGGATGGCGGCGATGACCGGCTTCCCGATCCCGGCGATCGCCGACCAGGCCTCGAGGTTGTCCATGTCGTACTGCGCGGCGTTCTCGCCGGTCCGGCTCTCCTCGAACTGCGAGATGTCGGCGCCGGAGACGAACGCGACGTCGCCTCCGCCGCGGAGCACGACGACCCGGACCTCGGGGTCGGCATCGAGGGCGCGACAGATCGGCGGGATCTCGCGCCACATCGCCGTCGTGATCGCGTTGCGACGCTCGGGGTGATCGAAGACGACGGTGGCCATGTGGCCGTCCTTCTCGACGCGGATCTGTCCAGGCATCGCGGCACGATAGCGAAGCCCCTTCGCGCCCCGCGGTCGTGGGTGCCGGCCCGACTACTTCCCCGGCTCGCGCGCGTGCAGCGGGCGCTGGGGGATGGGGACGAGGCGACCGACGTCGTATCCGACCGCGGCGAGTCGGGCTCGGATGCCCTGGAGGACCGAGGCGTCGAGTCGGGGCGCTCGCGCCATGATCCACACCCAGCGCTTCGAGGGATGCCCGACGACCGTCCAGCCGTAGTCCTCGTCGAGATCGATGATCAGGTAGTCCAGGGCGAGCGGCCAGAACGGACGCAAGCGCCACTCCGCGTTCGTCTCGGGGTCGTGGACCCAGCCGAGCTGCGGAATCGATCGCTCCGGGCCGTCGAAGGCGCCTTCACGGAAGGTCAGGGCGATGTCGATCCGACCGTCCTCCCGGAGCGTGTAGGTCTCGACTTCGTCGTGAGCGCCTTCCTCGGCGGCGAGGCCGATGCTCTCGATCACGTACCAGGCGCCGGCGAAGCGTTCGAGGTCGACGAAGGCCACCGTTTCGAGGGGCGCCGTCGCGTTCGGGCCGACGCCCTGCGACGTGAAGCAGCCGGTCGTACCGAGCGCGAGGACCAGGAGGAGCGCCGGCGCGACCCGAAGTCGCGGGTCGACCCGGCAGGCGGGAGGGCTCGAGGGGACGTGCATGCGGTCTCCGTTCGCGCGGTTCCGTCGCGCTTCAGGAGACTCTAACGGCGCACCGCGAGGCTGGAAGCCGAGCCCTCCGGATCCTCGGCCTCGAGCCAGCCGACCGCGCCGGTATCCGGCCAGGAGGTCGGCACACCGAGCATCGCGGCGAGTCCCTTCGGTACCCCGCGCAGCGCCGGCCGTCCCTCCGCGCGGCCCGCCGGGACGCCCTCGCCCAACACGACGAAGATCGCGTCCTCCTCGTGCTGCATGGCGGAACGGATGCCGTGATCCGAGAGGAAGACGAGCCAGTCGTCTTCGTCGAGCAGCGCGTGGAGCGCGGCGAGGCGCTCGTCGATGTACCGATAGGCGGAGAGCAGGGAGCCCTGGCCATCGTCCTGTCCACTCCCGTCGATCTGGCTGAAGCCGCTGTGGGTCAGCAGATCGAGGGCCTCGAGGCGCAGGAAGAGGAAGTCGACGTGCCCTTCCCGGGCGATGGCCTCGGCGGCGTCCATCTCCGCGGCGATGGTCTGCGCGAACTTCCGGGTGTCGGCGCCGAGGTCGAGGGCGGGATGGCGCGCGAGCTCCGCGGGCGTGAGGGCGCGATAGGCGCGCGGGGCCGGCAGGTCCTCGCGGTGTCCGTGGGGACCGATCAGCTCCGCCTGTCGACCGACGTCGAGCTTGCCGTGGGTGAGGAGCATGTTCGCGGTGACGACCGGGCCCGCGCCGATCGTCTCGAAGAGGTCGGGCCGCTCGGGCAGCAGCCAGGACAGGAAGCCGACGGGATTGCGTCCGATGGACTCGAGTCCGGCGAGCTCGAGGCCGAGCTCGTGGATCCGGGCGAGGGCACCCGGGGCGGCCTGCGGCTTCGCCGGGCGGACCAGCGCCTGCATCGCGGCGGCGGTGAAGGCGGGGATGCTCTCGAGGACGGCGCGGTGGCCGTGCTCGAAGAGGTGGTCGTGGAAGGGCAGGTCACCGCGCGCGCGCAGGTACTCGGTCAGCCGCCAGTCGCCGCAATCCGCGAGGATCGCGAACACGCGACGTCGGCCGTCGGCGGGGGCGCGTCGTTCGGCGGGGCCGTGCGACGGCGCCGCGCTCGGTGCGCCCGGTCGGGCGACGATCCTGGACACGCTGCCCGGGGAGGGCCAGATCGATCCCGACGCGCGCGTTCGTCCTGCGGCGTCTTCCAGCACCCAGCGCGTCGGGTGATCGCCCACGCGGGTCGAGGCGCGCGCGGGGCCCGCGGTCGCTATGGGGATCGCTCGGTAGCCCGTGTCCGGCGCCTGGTCGGGTTCGGGATTCAGCAGCCAGCGCCCGCCGCGGAGCTCGGGCGGCGCTTCGAGGACCAGGGTCGCGAGGGCGTTCGGGTCGTAGTCCGCCGAGCCGCGCGCGACGGCGCGCACGATCTCTTCCCGGGTGATGCCTTCGAGGGGCACGCGCTGGATCGCGACGTCGTAGAGCTCGAGCGCGCGTTCGGGCTGACCCCATCCCAGGTACTCGCCGATCAGGCGGCGATAGAGCCCCCAGACGAGGTTCCGATCCTGGATCGCGTCGACGTGCTCGAGGGCCCCGCGGAGCAGCTCGAGCGCCGAGTGGTCCGGGTCCGGGACGTGGTCGACGGAGACGCGCAGCGCATAACGCGCCTGCAGGTCGATCGGGTCCCAGCCCGCGTCTCGCCACGCGGCGAAGGTCGCACGAACCGCGTCGCCGTCGCCCTCCCGGGCGAACGCGCCGATCCGGGCCTCGTACCAGGGCAGGACGAAGGGGTGGTCGATGGGCGGCGGGGTGTCGCCGAGGACGTCGACCGCCCGCGCGTAGTCCATGCGGCGCGCCCACGCGAGGGACAGCACGACGCGTTGGGCCGTCCAGAGCGGATCGTCCTCGAGGCGGGAGGCGATGTCGCCGAGAACGTCCGCCTCGTCTTCGACCTGCGCGCGCAGCGAGAGCTCGAGCTGGAGGAGGTCGACGTTCTCCGGGAAGCGTTCCGCTGCGAGGCGCGCGAGGCGAGCGCCTTGCGCGTAGTCGCCGGTGCCCCGCCAGGTGCGGAGCATCATGCCGGTCAGCACCGGGTGCGGAACCCAGTCGTCGGCGGCGGGCTCGCGGAGGAGCGGGTCGAGGAGCCCGACGCAGCCGTCGCGATCCCCGAGCGAGAGCTGCGCGATGCAACGGCACTCGGCGATCTCGCGTCCGGCGCCTCGGGCACTCGGCCCGGTCAGGGAGAGCTGCAGCGCCTCCTCGAAGCGCTCCTCGTCGACGGCAGAGCAGACGAGCGCGGCTCGCTCCTGGCGCTCGCGGTCCACGCAGCCGGTGACCAACGGAAGGAGGAGGACGGCGACGAAGAACGCGCCGGCGAACCGCTTCATCGCGGCGCCCCCTCGAAGCGCGCGCGGAGGCGAACCCCATCCGCCTCGGCGGCGAGATCGAGGGTCAGCGAAGAGAAGAGGTCGGCGGCGTGGGCCGCGTTCGGGTTCGCGCCGGCGCGGCGCCGATCGTCGCGTGCGATGCGCGCGAGGTCGACCACGAGCGCGTGGTCCCCGGCCGGCTTGCCCGCCGCGCTCGCAACGGGCGGTGGCCCGAGGGCCGCCTCGAGCGCCGCTTCGCGCCAGGCGACGACGAGCGCGTCGGGAGTCACGACCCAGCAGGGGGCGAGGCCCGGAAGGAGCGGAAGATCCTCGAAGCAGGCGCCGTCTTGCGGCTCGCCGCTCGCGAGCGCGAACCGCTTGGGCGTCCGTTCGATCGGCCACGTCGATTCGAGCTGGTCGAGGGCTTCGTCGAGGGCCGCCCGGATCGGGCCCGCGCCGCGATGGTGCAGCGCGCCGATCGGGAGCGGCAGGTCGATCCCGCCCATCGGCGGGAGGAAGGCCAGCTCGACCGTGCCGCGAAGCAGGGCGCCTTCGAGCAGCCGCCCCTTCAGCGCGAACATCCGATCCGCCTGGCCGCCTTCGGGCACGAAGCGCGCGAGTCGCAGTCCGCCTTCGGGACGCAGTCGCGCGTAGACGAGCGCGTCCGATGCGCGGAGCACGGGGCGAGCCGGCGGCTCGTCCGAGGGAACGAGCAGGTCGAGGGCGTCGCCGCCGTCGGGGCGGAGGAAGCCGTCGAGGTCGAGGTCTCCGTCCGCTGTCCGGGTCAGTCGGAGCTCGAGGCGGCCGGTCTCGCCGACCGGCCAGAGGAGGAGTCCGTCGGCTCCGCCGCGGCGGGCCTTCGCGAAGACGATCCGCTCGGCGGTCTCCCCCGTCGCCGCGTC
Source organism: bacterium (assembly GCA_030432735.1). Classification (GTDB taxonomy): domain Bacteria; phylum Myxococcota_A; class UBA9160; order UBA9160; family UBA4427; genus UBA4427. The sequence continues at coordinate 860 of JAUIMK010000093.1, read as the reverse complement.
GAGGCAGCGCAGCGTGGGCATCGCGTCGCCCAGGGGCACGTCGCCGGGAGCGAAGCCCGCGAGGGCGCAGCCGTCGAGGGTCTCGCCGAGGGCGGTCGCCTCCCGCGCCAGCGGGGTCCCGGAGAGGGTCTGCGCCGATTCGAGGAGCGGGCCGAGCGCGGCCCCGTCCACCGCGAGCAGCGGCTGACGGAGGCGCGGGTCCTCGGCGAGCGGGCCTCCGCACGCGAGCGTCAAGGCGGCGGTCGCCACGCACAGGAGTCCCATCGTCGATCGCACGAGCATGCGCAGAGCCGCCTCCTTCCTAGGCAAGGAATCGGCGAGAGGCCCGGGGATCTTGAGCTTTCGCGCCCGGGCTCGTCTCAGCGCGCGGGCAGCGTGAGGACGAAGCGACTGCCGCCCCCCGGTCGGGCTTCGCAGAGGATGGAGCCGCCGTGGCGCTCGGCGATCTGCCGGACGAGCGAGAGCCCCAGGCCGATGCCCCCCTCGGCGCTCGCCTGGCCGCCCGGGCGGTAGAAGGGCTCGAAGATCCGCTCGCGGTCCGCCTCGGGGACGCCGGGGCCGCGGTCCGACACCGTGAGCCGGACGCCCTCGGGCGTCGGCGCGAGCTCGACGTCGACGGGAGGCTCGCCGTGACGCAAGGCGTTCTCGATCAGGTTGCGCGTGAGACGTCGCAGCAGGCGCCGGTCGCCGTCGACGAGGCGGGCCTCTCCGTGCACCTCGACGTCCGCTCGCCCGGCGGCCTCTTCGGCCACGAGGGCGAGCAGGTCGATCGGGCTGCGCTCGAGGCGGGCCTCGGGGGCGTCGAGCCGGCTGGCGACGAGCAGCTCGCCGATCAGGTCGTCGAGCTCTTGGATGTCGCG
>JAUIMK010000465.1 GCA_030432735.1 bacterium | reverse complement strand
GAGCGTTCGGACGAGGAGGCCGGGCGATGACGCAGACGCCCTGGGCGCTCGTTCCGCGGGCGAAGCGGATCGTCGTGAAGGTCGGCACGAGCTCCCTCACGCGCGATGGGCAGCTCCAGCCCGATCGCTTCACGGCCCTCGCCCGCGACGTCGCGGCGCTCATGGAGGGCGGCCGCCAGGTCGTCCTGGTGTCCTCCGGTGCGATCACCGTCGGCGCCCATCGCCTCGGATGGCAACACACCGGCCACAGCGTCCGCGAGAAGCAGGCCGCCGCCGCCGTCGGGCAGATCGGACTGATCGAGCTCTACCAGCGCCGCTTCGGCAACCTCGACCGGCACGTCGCCCAGATCCTGCTGACGCGGTCCGGCCTCGAAGATCGCGAGCGCTTCCTGAACGCGCGGCACACGATGCTCGAGCTGCTCCGGCTCGGCGTCGTCCCCATCGTCAACGAGAACGACACCGTCGCGACCGAAGAGATCCGCTTCGGTGACAACGACAACCTCGCGGCGACCATCGTGAACGCCGTCGGCGCCGACCTGCTCGTGATCCTCACCGACGTCGAGGGCCTCTACGAGCGCGCGCCGGAGGCCGGCCAGCCTGCGCCGCCCCTCATCCGCACCGTCGAGGCGATCACGCCCGAGATCGAGGCCGCCGCGAGCGGTGCCGGCACGCGCTTCGGAAGCGGCGGCATGATCACGAAGCTCGAGGCCGCGAAGAACGCCGCGAGCTCCGGTGCCGCCACCGTATTGTGTCACGGAAGAACGAAGGACGTGCTCCAGCGCCTCGTCGCCGGCGAGGAGCACGGCACCCTCTTCGCGCCGGGGGACCGCCTCCGCGGCCACAAGCACTGGCTCGCCTTCACCGCGAAGACCCGCGGCCGGATCGTCCTCGACGACGGCGCGGTGCGCGCCCTCGAGAAGCGTGGCCGCAGCCTGCTGCCTGCCGGCGTGCTGCGCGTCGAAGGCAAGTTCGAGATCGGCGACTCCGTCAGCTGCGTGGACGAACACGGTCACGAAGTCGCCCGGGGCCTCACCGTCTACTCGTCCGAGGACGTCGCCCGGCTCGCCGGGCTCGCGACGAAGGAGATCGACCGGGTGCTAGGCTATTCGAACGGCGACGAGATCGTTCATCGCGACGACCTGGTCGTCGTACGCGACCCCCGCGCCCCCTCCACGTCCCTCTGAGAACCCCCGCCATGACCGACCCGAAGAACGACGAACTCACTCACGAGATCCGCGAGCTCGCGGCACGCGCCGCCCGCGCCAGCGAGCGGATGGGCGAGCTCCCGACCGCGCGCAAGAACGCCTGGCTCGCCCGGACCGCGCAGCGCCTCGAGGCGGCGCGCGACCGGATCATGGAAGCCAACGCGAAAGACGTGGCCGAGGCGGCGGAGAAGGGCGTGCCGGAGACGATGCGCAACCGGCTCGGCATCTCGGACGGCAAGTGGGCCGACATGATCCAGGGGCTCCACGACGTGATCGCGCTGCCCGATCCCGTCGGCCGGATCTCGAACCACAGCGTGCGGCCCAACGGCCTGCGGGTGGGCCAGATGGCGATTCCGCTCGGCGTGATCGCGATGATCTACGAAGCGCGGCCGAACGTGACCGTCGACGCCGCGGCGCTCTGCTTGAAGGCGGGGAACGCGGTGATCCTGCGCGGCGGGAGCGAGGCGTTCCATTCGAACCAGGCGCTCGGCGAAGAGCTCCGCGCCGCGGCGCGCGACACCGACGTGCCCGAGGACGCGATCACGCTCCTGCCCACGACGGATCGCGCGGCGATCGACGTGATGCTCAAGCTGAACGAATCGATCGACCTCGTGATTCCGCGCGGCGGCGCCGGGCTGATCCGCAAGGTCATGGCCGAGTCGACGATCCCCGTGATCGCCCACGATGCCGGCGTGTGCCACGTCTTCATCGACGAGAGCGCCGACGTCGACATGGCCGTCGCGATCGTGCACGAATCGAAGCTGCGCCAGATGCCGGTCTGCAACGGCCTCGAAACACTGCTGTGTCACGCCGGCGCGGCGGAGACGGTGCTGCCCGCCGTCCTCAAGGATCTCCACGAAGCCGGAGTCGAGATCCGCGGCTGCGAGCGGACCGTCGCCGTCTTCGGTGACGCGGTCCCGGCGGCGGAAGCGGACTGGTCCGAGGAGTTCCTGGCCCCGATCCTGGCGGTCCGGATCGTGGACGACATGGACGGCGCGATCGATCACATCCGCCGCTACGGCTCCAACCACACCGAAGTCATCATCACGAACAGCTACCCGAGCAGTCAGGAGTGGCTGCGCCGCGTGAACTCGTCGACGGTTGGCGTGAACTGCTCGACCGGCTTCTCGGACGGCTTCCAGCTCGGCCTCGGCGCCGAGATCGGGATCTCGACGTCGAAGCTCCATGCCTACGGACCGATGGGCCTCGAAGGACTCACGACGCGCAAGTTCGTGTTGATGGGCGAAGGGCAGCTGCGCGGGTGACCGACGGGACCGCCTCCCCCGAACGGATCGGGCTCTTCGGCGGGACCTTCAACCCGATCCACCTGGGACACCTGCGCGCGGCGGAGGAAGTCCGCGAGGCCCTCGAGCTCGAGCGCGTCCTCTTCATCCCGAGCCGCATCCCGCCCCACAAGAACGCCGACGCCGGGGATCCGATCGCCACGACGGAGGAGCGGCTCGCCTGGGTCGAGGCGGCGATCGCCGATGCGAAGCAGTTCTCGGTCGATCGGATCGAGGTCGACCGGGAAGGTCCGTCCTACCTCGTGGACACCCTCGCCGCGATCCGGGAGCGGGAGGCCGGACGCCGCCGGACCGTCTTCATCGTCGGCGAAGA
>JAUIMK010000464.1 GCA_030432735.1 bacterium | reverse complement strand
CGGCGCGCCGGCGAGGGCATCGAGGTTGCGGCGGAGCTCGCTCACGCGCTCGGCGAGCCCCCGCGCGAGATAGCTGTCCTCGGTCGCTCGGGTGTCCTTCGCGTGCTCGGCACGGTTCTCTTCGTGCGTCGCCCCGGCGGCGGTGTCGGCGCGGCGGCGCTCGACGGTCGCGAGGTCCGCCTCGATTCGTGCGCGGAGTGAAGCCACGAGTCGGCGCTTGTCTTTCGGGGCGTCGGTCAAGGCGGGGTCGTTCTCTTGGTCGTCACGAGCTCGCTCCGATACCGTCGCGTTCGTCCGTCGAAGCGCGGGCGCTCGGTTCCCTTCCTGAGGTCTGGCGCGATGAAGCTCTACCACGTTCCCGGCTCCCGGTCCGCCCGGGTCCTCTGGCTGCTGCTCGAGCTCGGTGTCGAGCACGAAGTCGTGCGGCTCTCGCTGGCGGACGGCTCCCTGCGTACGCCTGCGTATCTCGCGATCAATCCGCTCGGTCGCGTCCCGACCCTCGAGGACGAGGGGACCGCCTTCTACGAATCCGGCGCGATCGTCCAGTACCTGCTCGAACGGCACGGCGAGGGCCGCTTCGAGCCGCGGATCGGCAGCCCCGATCGCGCGCGCTACCTGCAGTGGTTCCACTGGGGCGAGGCGACGCTGCTCGCGCCGATCGTGACCATGAACGCGAACCGCTTCGCGCTCCCGGAGGCGGATCGCTCGGCGAAGGCGATCGACGTGGCGCAGCGCCAGCTGGCGCGGATCCTCGCCGTCCTCGAGCGCGCCCTCGACGGGCGCCGCTTCCTCGTCGGCGACGGGTTCACCGCGGCGGACGTCATGGTCGGCTACGGCGTGACCCTCGCGCGCCTCGTCGGCGAGCTGCCGGAGGATCTGCCGTCGGTGCATGCCTGGCTCGACGGGCTCGCGGCGCGTCCGGCCTACGTGGAGGCGCTCGGCGGCGGCTTCGCCGGCTAGCCGAGGTCTTGCGGCTCAGTCGTCGCGGCTTCCGAACAGGTTCTTCTTCGCCTCGTCGTCGAGCCCGTCCTTCATCTCCGCGACGAGGTCGGCGCCGGCCTCGAAGCCGCGGACGAAGGCCGGTCGCGCGCCACAGGCTTCGAACCATCGACGGAGGTGGGGCAGGTCGTCGAGGGTCTGGCCGTGATGCTCGCGCATCGGGATCCACGGCCAGCACAGGATGTCCGCCATCGAGAGCTCGTCGACGATGAACTCACGTCCCTCGAGCCGCTTGTCGAGGACCTCGTAGAGACGGCGCGCCTCCCGGGTGTAGCGGTCGATCGCATAGTCGATCGGCTCCGGCGCGTAGTTGCGGAAGTGACCCGCCTGTCCGCACATCGGCCCCTGGTTGGCCATCTGCCAGTACATCCACTCGTAGACCTGCACCCGAAGCCGGGGATCCTCCGGAATCAGTCGCCCGGTCTTCTCCGCGAGGTACTGGAGGATCGCACCCGACTCGAAGACCGAGACGGGTTCGCCGCCATCCACCGGATCATGGTCCACGATCGCGGGCATCCGGTTGTTCGGGCTGATCGCCAGGAACTCGGGGGTGAACTGGTCGCCGCGGGCGATGTTGCAGGGGACGATGCGGTAGGGGAGCTCGAGCTCCTCGAGCGCGATGCTCACCTTCCAGCCGTTCGGGGTGGGGAAGTAGTGGAGGTCGATCATGGCCGCAGCATATCAGGGGCGGCCCGCTCGGCGGCCGAGGTCTCTCGCTCCCGCCGGAGCGGGACGGCTCCCGGATAACGAGAGGAAAATCGACTTATCGGTGGTATGGAATCGAAGGCACTTCCCGCACGAAGTCGGCGGGAGGGGCGGCGTCACCCCGAGCGGGGTGGTAGAACGTGTTCCAGCCCGGGCCGACCCGCCCGGCGATCCGATGCACATCCGCGCCCGAACCGAGGAGGCTGCCATGTCCGCCGAAGTCGATCTGCTTGCCCAGGCCAAGTCGCTCCGTCCATTGATCGAGGCGGAGGCGGACGCGACCGACGACGCGCTCACGATGACGCAGCCCGTCGTCGAGGCGTTCGAGAAGACGGGGCTCTTCCATCTGATGGTGCCGCGGGCGCTCGGGGGCCACGAGGCGGACTGCTCGACGATCATCGACGTCTTCGAGGAGCTCGCCCACCAGGACGGATCGATCGGCTGGTCCCAGATGGCCAACGCGAGCTCGACGGCCTACTGCGCCTTCCTCGATCCCGAGGTCGCGCGGGAGATGGTCGGCGACCGGGCGGGGTCGGTCTTCGCGGGCCAGTTCGCGCCGCGCGGCGTCATCCGGCGCGAAGGCGACGGATTCGTGATCTCCGGCGAGTACGGCTTCGGGAGCGGGAGCGGACACGCCTCCTACCTCGGAGGCGGCGGTTTCGTGATGACCGAGGAGGGCGTCCCGGAGACGTTGCCGAACGGCCTGCCGGCCTATCTCTGTTATTTCGTGCCGAAGGACGAGGTCGTCATGAAGGGCGGCTGGGACGTGATGGGACTGCGCGGGACGGGCAGCTTCGACTACGAAGTCCCCGAGCAGTACGTCGACGCGAAGCACACGTTCTGGCTCTTCGATCCCGAGGTGAAGACCGGCGGGACGTTCTACGGAATCGGTGCGGCGGCGCTCGCGGGCCTCGGCCACGCGGGCTGGGGGCTGGGCGTCGCGCGCCGTGCCCTCGACGAGATCGGGGCGATCGCGAAGGGGGGGCGCGCGCGCCTCAGCAGCGGTGCGCTGATCGATCAGCAGGTCTTCCAGCGCGAGTACGGCGAGAAATGCTTCGCGCTCGATTCGGTCCGGCTGCTCGTGCACGAGGTGTACGGACGGATGGAGCGGCGCCTCGCT
>JAUIMK010000092.1 GCA_030432735.1 bacterium | reverse complement strand
GGTCGGCCCGCTCCTCGCTGGCGGCATCATGATGATCTTCGACCAGCAGCTCGGGACGGCGTTCTTCGACCCGGACCGCGGCGGTGACCCGATCCTCTGGCAGCACCTCTTCTGGTTCTTCGGTCACCCCGAGGTCTACGTCGTGCTCCTGCCGGCGGTGGGCATCGTCGCCGACGTGATGACGACCTTCAGCCGCAAGAAGCTCTTCGGCTACAAGACGGTCCTGTACACGGCGATCGGCACGGGCGTCCTCTCCTTCACGGTCTGGGCGCACCATCAGTTCGTCGCTGGGATCGACCCGCGCATGGCGAACGTCTTCACCGTCACCACGCTGCTCATCTCGGTCCCGATCGCGGAGATGATGTTCGTCTACATCGCGACCCTCTACGGCGGGTCGATCACCCTGAACACGCCGATGCTCTGGTCCCTCGCCTTCATCTTCGAGTTCCTGATCGGCGGCATCACCGGCATCTTCCTGGGCGCGTCGGGCAACGACATCTACATGCACGACACCTACTTCGTGCTCGCCCACTTCCACTACACGTTCTATCCGATCGCCATCATCGGGACCTACGCGGGCTTCACCTACTGGTTCCCGAAGATGTTCGGCAAGATGATGAACGAGACCCTCGGCAAGCTGCACTTCTGGCTGACGATCATCCCCTTCAACGGGATCTTCCTGCCGCTCTTCGTGCTCGGCGCCTCGGGGCAGCATCGCCGGATCTACGACTACACGAACTTCCCGGAGCTGGCGCAGCCGTGGCAGCAGGACCTCCGGCAGTTCGCGACGGTGATGCTGCTGATCATGCTCGGCGCGCAGGTGCTCTTCTTCTACAACGTCATCACGAGCTGGATGTCGGGGGAGAAGGCGCCCAAGAACCCGTGGAAGGCGAACTCGCTCGAGTGGACGGCGGATTCGCCGCCCCCGCACGGGAACTGGCCCGAGGGTCTGCCGAACTGCTACCGCGGTCCCTACGAGTACAGCCACCCGGATCGCGAAGAGGACTACTGGCCCCAGAACGAGCCGGCTTGATCCGCATGGCCGCCTCGCGGCCATGCGAGCCCTCCCGGCGGCCTCGCGCTCGCTCGGAACCCTGATCGATCGTGCCCCTCGCGGGCGCGCAGAAAGAGACGGAGACGACTGAATGTCCGCAACACCGATCGCAACGACGCGCAGCGCGGCGGGAATGCCCACCGCCCGACTCGCCGTCTGGTGGATCATCGCCTCGGAAATCGTGATTTTCGGCGGTGTCCTCGGGTCGTACATCATGCACCGCCTCGCCCACGGAATCTGGGCGGACTACGCGGCGAACACGAACCCGTGGATCGGTCTCTTCAATACGTTCGTGCTGCTGACCTCGAGCCTCGCCGCGGTGCTCGCGCACCAGGCGGCGGAGCGGGGCGACGGTCAGCGAGCGGCGAACCTGCTCTACGCGACCTGCGGCGGCGGCCTCGTGTTCCTCTGCGTGAAGGGGTACGAGTGGAGCTACGAGATCAGTCACGGCATGACGATCACGGCGAACACGTTCTGGTCGTTCTACTACACGGCGGCCGGCATCCACGCGCTCCACGTGATCGCCGGCATGGTCCTCATGCTCTTCACCGCCGCCTGGGCGAAGAAGAACGAGCATCTCCATCGGGTCGAGATCATCGGCATCTACTGGCACTTCGTAGACGTCGTCTGGATCTTCCTCTTCCCGCTCCTCTACATCGCCAAATAGGATCGCCGAACAGGACTGCCAGGTAGTCCACCTTCGGACGCAGCCGGCGCTCAGCAAGCCGCCAGCCAGCAAGGAACACCACAATGAGTGACCACGCAGAAGAACACGGCGATAGCCACTACATCAAGATCTACTTCGTGCTTCTCGGCCTCCTCGTCGTCTCGTTCATCGGGCCCGAGGCCGGAATCCAGTGGCTGACGCTCTTCACGGCCTTCGGGATCGCCGTCGTCAAGGCGTACCTCGTCGCCGTCCACTTCATGCACATCAACCTGACCCCGCGCTACGTGATCTATACCGTCACGACCTGCCTGGTCTTCATGCTGCTCTTCTTCGCGGGCGCCGCGCCGGACGTGATGAAGAACAGCGGAACGAACTGGGAGAAGCCCGCCTGGATCGAGGCCGAGCGCGCCTACGCCGCCGGCGAGGTCAGCGGCCTCGCCTCGCACGGCGAGGACCACGGCGACGGTCACGCGGAAGAAAGCCAGGGCGACGGACACGGCGAGGCGGCTGGACACTAGAGTCCAGGAGCGCGCCCTTCTCTGGCTGCTGGGGGGAGCCGGGAGGAAATCATGAGCAACACGTATTCCCCCAACGTTCCGGGATCCGGGAACGTCCGGCTGGTCGCCGAGGATCGGGGCGAGCAGAAGATCGTCTCGAACGGCGTCCTCGGGATGACGCTCTTCATCCTGACCGAGATCATGCTCTTCTCGGGCATGATCAGCGCGTTCTCGATCGTGCGCGCGTCTGCGCTCGTCTGGCCGCCGCCGGACCAGCCGCGCCTGCCGGTGGAGGAGACCGCCTTCAATACGGCGGCCCTCTTCGCCTCGGGCCTCTGTCTCTACCTCGCCCAGCGGCGCTTCGACGTCGACCGGGCTTCGGCGCGGACCCCGCTCGTGGCCGCGATCGCCCTCGGGACCTTCTTCGTCCTCTTCCAGGGCTGGGAATGGGCCTCGATGCTCGCCCAGGGTCTCACGCTCACCTCGTCGACCCTCGGCAGCTTCTTCTATCTGATCGTCGGCACCCACGCGCTGCACGCGATCGCGGCGCTCGTGATGCTCGTCCGCGTCTGGCGTCGCCACGCGACCGGCTGGCTCCAGCCGAGCCAGCTCGCGACGGCGGCGGTGTTCTGGTACTTCGTGGTCGGTGCCTGGCCGTTGGTCTACTGGCGGGTTTATCTCTAGGTTCGCGCGGGGCGCGCTGTCGGCCGCGTTGCGGCCGACAGCTGAGGGCTCCTTTTTCGAGCGCGCGCGGGTTCGGTGTAGATCGGGGGTTCGAGTGGTGAAGACAGCGCTTCTACGAACGACCAGGTGGGTGCCGGCGCTGGCCGCGCTGGCGATGGTCCACCTGCCGTCCCTGGCTTCCGCGTGCGCGGTCTGCACGGCGGGGAAGGACGAGGAGAACGCCTTCGCCTTCCTCATGACGACGATCTTCATGTCGATCATGCCGCTCGCCGCGGTGGGCACCTTGATCTACGTGCTCTGGCGTCGGATCCAGAAGCTCGAGGCGGAGCGCGAGGAAGCGCGGCCGGCCGGCGTGTCGGCCCGGAGCGAGGCGGGCTAGCTCGGCGTTCCGTCGCCGGACCGCGCCGCCCGGATCAGCCGTTCGCGACGTGGGGCGAACTCGCCCGCGCGCGCTCGGGCGGCGCCACGATGCTGGCGCTCTCCTGCTCGAGGTCGAAGACGATCCGGGCTTCGCCTTGCTCCAGCTGGCGGAAGACCTGCGCGACCTTGTCTTCGAGGGACCAGTCCCCGTGGCCGTAGTCCGTGCCTTCGCGGGTCACGAACTCCTCCACCAGTCCACGGAGCGCGCCCGGCGAGAGCTGGTCCGGGTCGAGCTCCACCCCCTTCTTCGGGTGGGTGGAGGGCGGCTCCGGCGCAGCGCGATCTTGATCCATGTGCGAATCGTAGCCCGATTCGCCGATCCAGCCTCTGCGTCCCGGCTCGCTCCGGGTGGATAGTGCCCCGCGATTCGTTCCGGATCTGGCGAAGGTCCCATTCCCGCTCGCGTTTCCCCTCGGAGTTGCCGATCCGAGGAGTGATGATCTCGAGCCTCGGATTGATCCTGACGATCTTCGTCGCGGGCTGGATCGCCCTCGGCGCGCTCCACCGTCCCTCGGTCGGGTTCGGCAGCCGCACCTTCGCGCTCTTCGGCGTGCTGATCGGCCTGTGGGCGGCGGGGGATCTGATGGTCCGCCTCGCGGCGACGCCGGTCGAGCTCCGCTGGGCGCGCCGATGCTTCTTCCTGGCGTCGGCCGGACTTCCCGCGGTCTGGTTCTGGCTCGGCGCGCGCGCGGCGGGCTCCGCCTGGTATGTCCGCGACCCACGGCGCGTGGCAATCGCGTTCACGGTCCCGGCTTTCTTCTACTCCTGTCTGTACTGGGAGCGGAGCGGGCGCTTCGTCGAGTGGGAGGCGATGCCGCCGTCCCACGGTCCGTGGTTCGAGCTCTTCATGAACCACCAGTACCTGCTCTGTCTCGTCGGCACCGCCTACTTCCTGCAGGCCGCTTTGCGGATCGGCCGAACCAGCGGCGCGGCCATGGCCACCCTCGCCTCGGGCGTCGCCCTCCCCGTCGCCGTCAATCTCGTCTACTACTTCCGCCTCACCGAGACCGATTGGACCGCCGTCGCCCTCGGCCCCGCCGCGCTCATGATCTGGTTCGCGGCGGTCGAATCCGGTCTGGCGTCGAACCTCTCCGCGGACCGCTCGGACGTGATCGATCAGCTCGACGTCGGCGTCATCGTCGCGGATCCGGAGGGCCGGATCGTGAGCGCGAATCGCGCGGCGGCCCGGCTCGCGGACATCGAGCAGCTCGAAGGCCTGCTGCTTCCCGAAGCCGTGGCCGCGGCGGAACAGCGGCCGGACGCGGCGATCGAGTCGCGTGGGATCGCGCTCTCCGGGCGCTTCGGCACGACCGGGCATGCGCTGATCCTGACCGATCGTACGGAGGCGGAGTCCTCGCGCCGTCGACTCGAGCTCGGCGGTCGGCTCGAAGCGCTGGGCTCGCTGACCGCGGGGATCGCGCACGAGGTGAACAATCCCCTGGCCTTCATCCAGACGAACCTCGCCTCCCTCGAGGCCACGGCCAAGGATCTCTCCGCTCCGCACGTGCGCGCGGTCCTCGACGAGGCGACCCGGGAGGGCGTCGACGACATGGCCTGCGTGATCGAGGAGACCCAGGAAGGCGTCGAGCGCATCCGGCAGCTCGTCCAGCGCCTCAAGACCTTCTCCCGCACGCCCGACCTCACGGCGACCGCGGTCGAAGTGGATCTCGTTCGAGCCGCCCATCAGGCCGCGGCCATCGCGTCCATCGGGCACGCCGGATGGGCGATCCGGATCGAGGGGGCGGCCCGACTCCCGGTGATCACGATCGAGACCGCGGTCTTCCAGATCCTCGTGAATCTACTCCTGAACGCCGTCCAGGCGGACACCGACGGACCCGACGTCGAGGTCGTCCTCGAGGCCGGCGACGCGGGCGCGCGGATCCTCGTCGCCGACCGGGGACCGGGCATCTCCCCGTCTCTCCTGCCGCGGATCTTCGACCCCTTCTTCACGACCAAGCCCACCGGAACCGGCCTCGGCCTCGCGCTCAGCTACGACCTCGCGCGACAGCTCGGCGGGGATCTCTCCGTCGAGAACCGCGAGGGCGGTGGGGCCTGCTTCTCGCTCTGGCTTCCCTGGTCCCCGAGCGACGTGTCCGCATCGCCTCCGGACATCGACGAGGCGTCGACTCCTCCGCCTGTGGCATGATCGGGCCCTCGAGGCCCTCTCCGAAGCCTGCCACCCGGAATGGCTTTCGCGAGAGGCCCTCGATTCGTTCGCGCACCGAGCGGACGAGTGGAGGCGCGATCGATGACCGAGGAAGAGCTCGTCTGGCGGGACGCCGCGGCGATTCGGAGTGCGACGGAGGCGGGGACGCTCGGCGTCCGCGAGGTGACCGACGCCTTCCTGGCGCGGATCGAACGTCTCGACCCGACGCTTAAGGCCTACTCCATCGTGTACGCGGAGACGGCCCGGGCCCGGGCGGCGGATCTCGACGACGCGCGCGCTCGCGGTGAGGCGGTGGGGCCGCTGCACGGCGTGCCGGTCGCGCTCAAGGATCTCTGCGACGTGGCAGGGGAGCCGACGAAGGCGGGCACGACCGCCCTCGGCTCGGTGCCCGCCGCCGCGAACGCGGAGGTCGTCGACCGGCTCGAGGCCGCGGGCGCGGTGATCCTCGGCAAGGTCAAGATGACCGAAGGCGCCTTCATCGAGCACCACCCGAGCGTCGTCCCGCCGAAGAACCCCTGGAACGCGGAGCGTTGGACGGGGATCTCTTCGAGCGGCTCGGGCGTCGCCGTCGCGGCGGGGCTCTGCACCCTGGCGCTCGGCACCGATACCGGCGGCTCGATCCGCTACCCGAGCGCGGCGTGCGGCCTCTCCGGCCTGAAGCCGACCCACGGGCGCGTCTCGATTCGCGGCGTCTACCCCCTCGCGGACTCCCTCGACCACATCGGGCCGATGGCGCGCTCCGCCCGGGACGCGGCGCTCGCCTTCGACGTGCTCTGTGGGTTCGATCCGGGCGATCCCTGGAGCCTGCCGACGAACCCCCCGCCGACGCCGATGCCCGCCTCGCCTTCGGCGCGTGGCCTGCGGATCGGCTACGACCCTCGTTATGCGGAGGAGGACGTCGCGCCCTTCGTCTCCGCCGCCGCTCGCGAAGCGCTCGACGTCTATCGCTCGCTCGGCGCCGAGATCATCGAGCTCGCGCTGCCCGACTTCGGCTCCGCGATCGGCTCCTGGCTCTTCATCGGCTCCGCCGAGATCGCCAACTCCCATGCCGCCACGTACCCGAGTCGCAAGGAAGAGTACGGCGAAGGGCTCGCGCAGGTGATCGAGATGGGGCGCGCCGGCTCGGCGCTCGACGTCGCGAAGGCGTGGCGCGAGCGGATCGCGTGGACGCGTCGTCTCGAAGGCTGCTTCGAGGCCGGCTCGGCGACCTGCCCTGCCGACGCGCCCGGCGGACTCGATGCGCTGCTGGCTCCGGTGATTCCGGGGCCGTTTCCGGCGGGCGCGAACCTCGGCGACCCGGGCGCGCTCCCGCACGGCGGGGCGGCGATGCGCTTCACCGGGCCCTTCAACATGTCCGGCTCGCCTTCGCTCACGATGTGCGGCGGCTTCGACGACGACGGTGCGCCGATCGGGTTCCAGCTCGTCGGGGCGAAGCTCGCCGAGTCGAAGCTCTTAGCGCTCGGTGCGGCCTATCAGGAAGCGACGGACTTCCACACGAAGCACCCGGCGCTGCCCTAGAACCCGAAAGGACCCCTCGCGATGAAAGTCGATGCACCGCTCTATTCCTTCGACGCGCCCGAGGACGAGGTCCGCCGGCTCGAGGCGAAGGGCTATGCGGGCGCCTTCACGTACGAGGGGCCGCACGACCCCTTCTTCCCGCTCCTGCTCGCGTCCCGCGCGAGCACGCGGATCGACCTCTACACGGCGGTCGCGATCGGGTTCGCGCGCAATCCGATGATCCTGGCGAATATCGGCTGGGACCTGCAGGCGATCTCGAAGGGGCGCTTCCTGCTCGGGCTGGGGACGCAGATCAAGCCGCACGTCGAGAAGCGCTTCGACATGCCCTGGTCGAAGCCCGCGACGCGGATGCGGGAGATGGTCTTGGCGATCAAGGCGATCTGGCACGCCTGGGAGAACGGAGAGCGTCTCGACTTCCGGGGCGAGATCTACTCGAACACGCTCATGACGCCGATGTTCGACCCGGGCCCCGCGCCCTACGGGCTGCCGCCGATCTTCCTGGCCGGCGTCGGCCCGCGCATGACCGAGGTCTGCGGCGAGGTGGCGGACGGCTTCTTCGTCCACCCCTTCGGTACGCGTCGATCCTTCGCGGAGCTCACGCTTCCCGCGCTCGATCGGGGGCTCGCTGCGAGCGAGCGGAGCGCCGAGGCGTTCTCGATCTCGCTCCAGGTGATGGTCTGCACCGGCGCGAACGACGAAGAGATCGATCAGGCGCGCCAGTCGACGAAGCAGCAGATCGCGTTCTACGGCTCGACGCCCGCCTACCGCCCGGTCCTCGAGTGTCACGGATGGGGCGATCTACAGGACGAGCTCAACGCGCTCACCAAGCAGGGGCGTTGGGGGGAGATGAGCGCGCTGATCAGCGACGAGCTCCTCGAAGCGGTCGCCGTCTGCGCGCCGATCGGAGAGGTCGCGAAGGGCGTCGAGGCTCGGGCGCAGGGCCGCGCGGACCGGGTCAGCCTGGTGGCGCACTGGACCCGGGACCCCGAGATCTGGGACGACGTCGTCCGGGATCTCTCGGCGACGAGCTGACGGACTGCGCATGGCCCTCGAACGCAACTTCTTCGTCGAGCTCTTCTGGAAGTGGCACCCGCGCCTCTACCGCTGGTCCGGCGGTCGGATCGGCGGGAAGCTGGCCGGGCTGCCGGTCCTGCTCCTCGAAACGGTCGGGCGCCGTTCCGGCGAACGCCGCGAGACGGCGCTCACCTACCTGCCCCATCCGCATCCGAAGGGGGAGCACTTCGTCGTGATCGCCTCGGTGCTCGGGGAGCCCCGGCATCCGGCGTGGTACCTGAACCTCTCCGCCGACCCCAACGTCGCGGTCACCGTCGGACGGAGCCGCATCGCGGTGACGGCCCGCGACGCCGAAGGCGAGGAGCGCGAGCAGATCTGGAACGATCTGGTGTCCGTCTCGCCGGACTACGCGCAATACCGGACGAGGACGGACCGGCGGATCCCGGTGGTGGTCCTCGAGCGGCGGATTCGATGAGGCAAGGGCGATGACGGAAAGCGGAAGGGGGCGGAGCCTCGCGGTGGCGGCGCTCGGCGCGACGAGGGTGACGCCGGACGCTAGTCGAGGACCTGTGCCGAGAGTCGCGCGGCGGCCTCTTCGAACTCCCGGACGGTGTCGGCGATGATGTCGGCCACCGGTCGGATGGAGTCGATCCGGCCCGCGACCTGGCCGGTCAGCGCGACGCCGTTCTCGAGCTTGCCCTCGAAGTAGACGTCCCTCACGCCGCCCCCGAGCCCCGCCATGGCGTTCCCTTCGCCGGCCTCGAGCTTCTCGGTCGTCTTCGTTCGCAGCGCTCGGAGCGCCGGACCGCCCTCGGTTCGCAGGAAGCAGGTGTCGGTCTCCGCCGCGTCGACGATGGCGTTCTTCCATCCGTCGTGGACCGGAGACTCGGCGGCGGAGACCATCCGCGTGCCCATCTGGACGCCTTCCGCCCCGAGCGCGAAGGCCGCGGCCATCGACACGCCGTCGCAGATGCCGCCGGCGGCGATGATCGGAACGTCGACCGCGGCCCGCACGAGAGGAAGCAGGACGAGGCTCGAGACCGGGCGCGGGTTCTTGAAGCCGCCGCCTTCGCCCCCTTCGACCACGAGCCCGTCGACGCCGGCTTCGACCGCCTTCAACGCGGCGCGCAGGGTCGGCACCACGTGGTAGACCGTCAGGCCGTGCTCCTTGAGCGACTGCGTGTACCGGGTCGGGCTGCCCGCGGAGGTCGTCACGAACTTCACGCCCTCGCCCGCGACGAACTCGACGATCGACGGATCGCGGACGAAGGCCTGGGCGATGTTCACGCCGAAGGGCAGGCCCGCTTCCTTCATCTTCGTGATCTCTTCGCGCACGGCGTCGAGCTCGCCGGAGCTCGTCTCGATCACGCCGCAGGCGCCGGCGCGGGAGACCGCGCTCGCGAGCGGCGCCCGAGCGATCCAACCCATCGGTGCCTGGACGATCGGGATGTCGACGCCGAGGTCGCGCGTCACGCGGTTGTCGAAACGCATCGGGGGTCTCCTCTTCCTGCGGATCGGCGAGCCTAGCGCGTCGGATTCGGAACGTCCGAGGACGCGAGATGCCTCCGGAAGCGCGGTCCTCGCGCCGCCTTCCGGTTGCTACGCTCGCGCGGCCCGACCGAACCGCGAAAGGAATCCGCCGTGCTCGCACCGATGTCCGAACGTGCTCCCCGCCCCGACTGGGTGAGAAGACTGAACGCCATGGGGGACGCGGTGGGCGGGGCCGAGCGGCTGATCTCCCTCGACGTCGACGAGATGGTCGCGACCGCGCGGGCCACCCACGGGCTCTCGGATTTCGGCGACTTCGACGGCGACTGGCGCGGCCGGCTGGAAGGACTCGTCGCGGCCTACGAGGCGGAGGCGAAGTTCAACGCGCTGGGTCGGCTGATGGCGCGCCAGGAGATCCTCCGCTGTCTCGGCACGCGCCTCTCGATCACGCGGCGTCTCGACGAAGCACCGGCGATCCTCGACGAGACGATCGAAGCGCCGATGATCGTGACGGGGCAGGGCCGGTCCGGCACCTCGATCCTCTTCGAGCTGCTCTCCCAGGACCCCGGGGCCCGATCCATCGCGGGCTGGCAGGCGACGAATCCCGTGCCCGGCGACGTGCCCGTCGACGAGCTGATCGCGCGGACCGAGCCCGAGCAGGAGTTCTGGGCGGACATCCAGCCGGAGTACGCGGCGATCCACGAGAACCGATCCGATCTCCCGGTCGAGTGCATCACGGCGATGCTGCCGTCCTTCGCGTCCTTCCAGTGGTGGATGCACGGAAGCGTCTCGCAGTGGGTGCCCGACTTCGTCGCCGCGCTCCAGTACCACACGGTCTTCCTGAAGCTGCTGCAGTACGAGCAGCCGAGGAAGACCTGGGTCCTCAAGACGCCCGTCTATCTCCCCGTCCTCGACCTCGTCTTCCAGTTCTTCCCGGACGCCTGGATCCTCCTCACCCACCGGGACCCGCTGCAGACGCTGCCCTCCGGCATGTCGACGCTCTCGATGGTCCGGTGGCATCGCAGCGACGACGTCGATCTCGAAAACCTGACCGAAGGCGGCGCCGCGTTCTACGACCTGCTCGTCTCGATCAAGCAGCGTCGCGACTCGGGCGATCTGCCGGATCGGATCATCGACGTCCACTTCCGCGATCAGATGCGCGATCCGGTCGAGGGAATTCGCCGTGCCTACGGGAAGATGGGGCGGGCCTTCGACGACGGGCACGCGAAGCGAATCCGCGACTACCTCGACAACAAGCCGCGGGGCAAGTTCGGCAAGCACGAACACACGCCGGAGGACTGGGGCTTCACGAAGGAAGGCATCCGCGAGCAGACCCGCGGCTACGTCGAGGCGTTCGACGTGGAACTCGAGGGTTAGTCTCCCCGCCTCCCCTAACGGGCGGAGTCGGGATGCACGCGCGGCGCGCCTAACGCTGCTTGAGCGCTTCCATCGCCGGGAGCAGCGCCGTCCCCTGGATGGCGCCCGGCGGCGCAATCTCCTCGATCCGCTCGAGGAGCGCCTCGTCGACCGGAATCTCCGCCGCCTGCGCGTTCGCGCGCACTCGGGCTGCGCGTCGCGTGCCGAAGAGCGGGACGGCGCCCCGCGCGAGCGCCCAGGCGAGGGCGAGCTGGCCGGGCTCGACCTCGCGCTCGCGGGCGAGGGCCACGAAGGCATCGATGACCTCGAGGTTCGCTGCGAGGTTCTCGGCGGCGAGCTGGGGCGACCGGCGACGCATGTCCCGCTCGTCGAGGTCCGCCGCATCGCGCACCGTTCCGGTCAGCAGTCCGCGCCCGAGCGGGCTGAAGGCGACGAAGGTGGTGCCGAGCGCGCCGCAGGTCTCGAGGATTTCTTCCTCCGGGAGGCGGTGGAAGACGGAGTACTCGGACTGGAGGGCGGTGATCGGGAACTCGGCGTCGGCGCGCCGGAGCGTGTCCGCGTTCACCTCGGAGAGGCCGATCGCCCGGACCTTTCCCTCCTCGACGAGCCGGCCCATCGCGCCGACGGTCTCTTCGATCGGGACGTCGGGGTCGGCGCGGTGGAGGTAGTAGAGGTCGACGGTCTCGATTCCCAGACGCTCGAGGCTGCCTTCGATCGAGCGGCGCGCGTTCTCCGGGCGTCCGTTCGCGCGCATACCCCCGTCGCCGAGTTCGAGACCGAACTTCGTCGCGACCACGACCTCGCTCCGCCGCGCCTCGAGCACCCGGCCGAAGAGGCGCTCGTTGTGTCCCAATCCGTAGATCTCCGCCGTGTCGAGCAGGTCGAGGCCCGCGTCGATCGCCGCGTGGATCGTCTGGAGCGACTCCGCGTCCTCGCTCGGCCCGTAGGTCTGCGAGAGGCTCATCAGCCCGAAGGCGAGCTGGGAGACCTCGAGATCGGATCGGCCGAGACGAACCCGGGGGAGGCTCACGAGTCGAGCTCTTGCTCGGGCTGCTCCTTGGCCCATCGGTACTCGAAGACGAAGGTCGTGACGAATCGTCCGCCGGGCATGAGGTCGGGCGAGTCCTTCTTCTTCTTGGGCTTCGCCTGGGCGATCGCTTCGATCGCCATGCTGGCGAGGAGCGGATGGGGCATCTCGAGCACCCGGATCTCCCGCGGTCGGTCGTTGCCGGCGAGCTCGAAGGCGACGACGACGCGGCCGATGATCTTCGAGCGGCGCGCGGACTCCGGGTAGCGCGGAGGCGCGATCACGAGCCAGGAGGGCGGACGGTCGTAGCCTTCCCGGGCGACCTCGCGGACGCGGAAGATCGAGGAACCGTCCGGGTCGGGGTACGCGAAGGGCTCGTCCGTGTAGAAATCGTTGACGAGTCGACGGTGGGCCGTCGCGAGCTCGGTCATGCCGAGCTTCTCGTAGCAGCGCACGCGGGCGAGGGTGGACTCGAGGCCGTAGGCGCCGAGATCGATGCGCGCCTGGGCGCGGTCGAGCTCACCGAGCGCACGCGTGCACTGGCCGCGCTTGGTATGGGTGCGCGCCGCGTCGAGGGCGAACATCCGCTCGTTCTCGCGATGGCGGTCCCACATCGAGCTGCAGCCGAGACTCGTCGTCGCGAGCACGAGCATCAGACCGGCCACGAGGGTCGAGGGGCGTCGGAGGCGAGGGGCGTTCTTCTCGGGCATGGGTTCTCCGGGCAGGCGAGGAGGCGGCCGGATCGGCGGCGCCGACCAAGCATAATGCCTCCGGGCGGGATGCGGTCGTCCGGAGCTGACGAGCCGTCGATTCCCGCCCTCGCCGGGAGCTCAGCCTTCGTTCGCCGCTGGCGGGTGAGACGGATCTCCGTCGAGTGCGATTCCCTTCGTTTCCGGAAGCGTGAAGACGAGGGGGATCGCGAAGAGGGTCACGCTCGCGAGGACGATCACCGCCGCGGACATGTCGCCCCAGCGCTCGGCGAGGATTCCGCCGAGCATCGGCCCGAAGACCAGCCCCATGCGGCCGACGAGGTTGTTCGCGATCGAGAGGGCGGTCGAGCGGGACTCGGTCGGGAAGAGCTCGAGGGTCCACGTCGTCACGATGACCCAGATGCCGTTCAGTCCGAACATCGTGCAGTAGGTCCAGTAGATCACGCGATCGTCGGTGGCCTGATAGCAGACGACCGTGGCGACGAAGCAGGCCAGGAGATAGAGCGAGGCCGCCGGCCTGCGTCCGAAGCGATCCATCAGGAAGCCGCTCGCCGCGTAGAGCGCCAGGCCGAGCGGGATCGTGCCGAGCGGCAGGAGCTGGACGTCCGCCGCGGTCCAGCCGCGCTGTGTCACGTGGAGGAAGAAGAGGTACATCGCGGACCCGACCCAGAGGTTCACCGCGACCCAGATCGTACTCACCCGCACGAGCCGCCCACGATTCCGGGAACGCCAGAGCGCGCGCGCGAGCCGCGCGAAGTCCTCGCCGTAGCGCGCGCCGGCGTTCGCGCGCTCCCGGAACGCGCGGGTCTCCGGGATCCGGCGGAAGTAGATCGGAAGCAGCAGGATCGGGAAGGCGCCGATCACGAAGAGTCCGCGCCAGCCCACGCCGATCGCGTCGAGGGGCGCGAGCAGCCCGGCCGGAACCGCGGCACCGAGCGTGGCGGTCGAGGCGAAGAACCCGTTCACCCGACCACGGATCTCCGGGGGGACCTCCTCCGACAGGATCAGGTAGGCGAGGAAGAGCTCGACGACCATCGCCATGCGGGCGAAGAACTGGAGGGCGGTGAAGACCGGGAGGCTCGGTGCGGCGGCGGTCGCCAGGGTGAAGGCCGCGTACGCGACGAGGGCGACGAGGAAGACGGGTCGCCGGCCGACCACGTCCGCGAGCAGGTTCACGAAGAAGGCGACGACCATGCCGAGGCTGGTGAGGCCGATCGCGGTGCCGACCTCGCCGACGCTCGCGCCGAACTCCGTCGCGATCACCGGCTGGACGAAGCTCGCGAGCTTCGTGTCGAAGCCTTCGAAGAAGGTGGCCACGCAGAGCAGCGCGAAGAGGCCGGCATGCGGTCCGAGCGCTCGCAGCGCGCCGAAGGGGCCGTCTTTCGGGCCGAGCGGAGTTCGGGGAGGGGCGCTGGTGCTCACCCGGCGAGTTTCGGCGTTCGCGGAGTCGCTGGCAACGCGCCGCTCCGGATGGGAACATGGCGGTCTGCCCGGAGGTCTCCGTGATCCGTACGCTCTCCCTGATCAAGCGCCGCCCCGACATCACCCGGGACGCTTTTCGAGAACACTACGAGACGGTCCACGCGCCGCTCGCGCTCCCCCTGATGGAAGGGCTCGCGCGCTATGTAAGGTACCACCTCGAGGCGGAGCTGCGGGGCGAGATCGGCTTCGACGTGATCTCGGCGTTCTGGTACCGCGACGCCGAGTCGACCGCGAAGCTGATGGAGACCCTCGCCAGCGACGCCGGCAAGCCCATCCTCGAAGACGAGCTCACCTTCATGGACAAGCCGGCGAACACGTTCTTCTCCGTCAGCGAGCGGCGTCTCGTCGACGGCGAGGAAGGCGACGTCCACGACTGGATCCTCGTCGGGAAGCCCGATTCGCTCGACCGCTCCGAGGCTTCGAAGGTCCTCGTCCGGGATCATCTTCCGGAGCTGCTGAAGGGATGCGACGGGCTCCGCTTCGCGTTGCTCCGGGACGCCTTTCCCATGCCGGAGCGGGCGCTCCGTTACAACGCGGTGCTCCAGGTCGGCAGCGACGGCGTGAGCGGGCTCGACGCCTGGGCGGCGAAGCGCGAGGGCGAGGGCTGGACGGTCGCCGCGGTCCGGACGCGCCGGCACGAGACGCCGCTCTGACGCCTGGCACCCCCCCGGCACGAGACGCCGCGCTGGCGCGCGCCCGCGCCGCCTAGTGATCGAAGCGAGCGCGGAGATCCGGCGGCAGGATCGGGCACGCATCGGACGGCTGCTCGAAGAGGCGTTTTCGGATCCGCGCGAAGGCATCGTAGGCGCCGTCGCGCAGGCCTTCCGGGATGATCGAGGCGACCAGCGCGAGGCCGCGCCAGAGACCACCGAGTCGCGAGGCGAGCTCGAGCAGGGCGGCGGTGCGTGTCCGTAGCCGGCCGTCTTCGAGCAGGACCACGATGCTGTCGGGGAGCGAGTCGGCGTCGACGTCGTCGCGGGCCGCGATCCGTCGATCGAAGGTCTCGCTCGCGAGGGGGGCGAAGCGGAGGCGGAGCGACGCCGGCGTGTTGGCTTCCTCCGAGAGGACGAAGCGGACGCTGCGGTGGCAGAAGCCGCAGTCGCCGTCGTAGAAGAGGACCGCGTCGTCGTCGCCGACGACGCCTTCGAAGGAGCGCCCCGGCCACCAGGCGGGGTTCGCGGCGAAGGCGTGGACGAGCAGGAGCACGCCGTCGCCGGGGGCCGCGCCGGTCGCGGTGATCCAGCCCACGTGCGCCAGGGTGAGGGCGATCCAGACGAAGGGGCGGAGTCGCGGGAGGACGAGCGCCGCGAGGGCGGCGAGCTGGATGCCGGCGAAGGCGAGG
>JAUIMK010000463.1 GCA_030432735.1 bacterium | reverse complement strand
CGCCTTCTCCGCCGCCGGCTTCCGGGGCTTTCCGCACGTCCTCGTCGAGGCACCGGTCTGCCGCCCGGACCTTCTCTGCGAGACGGAGCTGATCGCGCGCCTGCCGAGCAGAGAGGCCTAGCCTCGACCGAGATAGGGCTGGGAGAGGGGCAGGATGATCGACGAGAGCACGTTCGTCCCCGGCGCCATCGTGACCATGGACAGGGCCGCCTGCCCGATGTCCTCGAGCGGGACCATGCCTTCGGTCTCGCGGACCTGGTCGACGAAGTCGCCCCAGATGTTGGTCGGGACGTTGCCCGGGTGGAGCGCGCTGACCGCGATGCCGTGCTCGCGCGCGTCGAGGGCGAGGGAGCGGGTCATGCCGTCGAGGGCGAACTTGCTCGTCGTGTAGGCGACCGAGTGCGGGCGCGACATCTGCCCCGAGATGCTGCCGATGTTCAGGATCCGCCCGGACTTGCGCGGGATCATCTGCTGGAGCGCCTTGCGCGCGCAGAGGAAGCAGCCCGTCACGTTCACGCCGATCACCTCGCGGAAGTCGTCCGGGGGGAGCTCGTGGGTCGGGCCCGGCCGCGCCATGCCGGCGTTGTTCACGAGGATGTCGACGGGCCCGAAGTCCGCGGCGACGCGTTCGAAGAGCGCGTCGACCTGGTCGTCGCGGCTCACGTCGGTCGGGATCGCTATGGCATTCGGGATGGCCTTCGCGGCGGCCTCGAGGCGCTCGGCGCCGCGGGCGGCGAGGATGCAGGTCGCGCCCTCGGCGGCGAAGGCTTCGGCGATCGCGCGGCCGATGCCGCTGCCGCCGCCGGTCACGATCGCGATCTTTCCGTCCAGCTGTCCCATGGCGTGCTCCCGAGAGGTTCGAATCGGTGTGTCCGGAGTCTATTGCGCGGAGGCCGCATTCGGCCACCATCGCAGGTCGACGTCGAGTACCCGGACGAAAGGAAGCCCCATGACCGCCCTCGAGACCGCGAGCCGAAAGAAGCTGCACGAGCTCCTCGACCTGATCCGGGAGGTCGACGAACGGCGCTACGGACCCGAGTGGGGCATCGAGAGTCGGGGCGACGTCGCCGACGGCCACCGCAACCTGATGCATCTGCTCGAGGGCGGACTCTTCTCGCACTTCGATGCGGATCCGGAGCGGCCGGTCTTCCGGCGCATCGTGTCCCCGACCCGCAAGTTCCGCGGCGACAACGGCGACGCGATCTACTTCGACGCGGCGATCCGGTCGGACCGCGAGTACGTCGTGAAGGGCAACATGGCGGGCGCCGTCTACGTCTCGATCACCATCGAGGAGGGGCCCGGGGAGGGCGCCTACGCGACCGGGACCGCGGCGGGGCTCCACGATGGTGAGTTCGACGTCGATGCCGACGGGAACTTCGAGATCGTGCTGTCGGCGAAGAAGCACGATCGCAACTGGCTCGAGCTGACGCCTTCGGCGAGTCGGATCACGACGCGGCACTACTTCGAGGAGGAACGCTGCGTCGCCGCCGATCCCTCGCGCCACGTCCCGCTCTCGATCGAGCCCGTCGTCGACCCCGGACCGCCGCCCGCCTGGACCCCCGAAGGCCAGGACGAGCGCGTCGCCGCGAGCATCCAGCGCGTGATCAACTTCGTGCGCGGAGACACGATCGCCCAGCCGCCGCGCAAGCCCGAGGAGCAGCCGAGCTGGGTGTCGACCACGCCCAACGTCTTCAACGCACCCGAGAAGCCCGGCGACATGGCGTTCTCCGCGATGGACATCGCCTACACGATGGCGCCCTACGTGATCGGCCCCGACCAGGCGCTCGTGATCACGGGGCGCTTTCCGGAATGCCGGTTCGCGAACGTCTGCCTCTGGAACCGCTTCATCCAGAGCTACGACTTCAACAACCGCCGGATCTCGCTGAACCGCAAGCAGACCGTCCTCGAGCCGGATGGCTCCTTCCGGATGGTCATCGCCCACCGGGATCCCGGCGTGCCGAACTGGCTCGACACGGAAGGGCGTCCCTTCGGCATGGTCTACTGGCGCTTCCTGCTGCCGGAAGGCGAGGTCGAGACGCCTCGGGCGGAAGTCGTGGACTTCGCGTCGCTGGGCGCATGACGACGGCTGCACCGCCGCGATGCGGTGCACGTCTCGTCCTGCATTTCGCGTTCGCCCGAACCGCCTATCGTCTCGATTCGTCTCGACGTGCCCGAGCCGCGCCCGCGGAGGAAGCGCCCATGAGTACGGCCGCCGGATTCTGGAACTGGATGGCGGCGCGCTATGCGCGTCAGCCGATCGCCGACGAGGCGAGCTACGAGAAGAAGCTCGCGATGACCCGAGCGCGTTTCTCCCCCGACATGCGCGTCGTGGAGTTCGGCTGCGGGACCGGCTCGACGGCCGTTCGACACGCACCGCACGTCGCCTCCTATCTCGGGATCGACGTCGCCGAGAACATGGTCGCGATCGCGCGCGAGAAGGCGGAGGCGGCCGGAGCGCGCCATCTCGACTTCCGGGTCGGGACCCTCGAGGAGGCCGGGCTCGGAGAGGCATCCTTCGACGCGGCGCTCGGGCTGAACGTGCTGCACCTCGTCCCGGATCTCGACGCGACGCTCGCGAGCGTCGCACGCGTCGTCGTGCCCGGCGGATTCTTCGCCTCCTCCACCATCTGTGCCGACGACGTCGGCGGGCCGATGCGATGGTTCGCGAAGGCGACGCGATGGCTCCCGTTCATGCCGACCGTCCGGTCCTTCTCGGTCCGCGACCTCGTGGCGCGGATCGAGCGCGCCGGCTTCGCGATCGAGGAGCGCTTCGAGCAGGCTCCCGGTGTCGTCTTCCTGATCGCGCGGCGGGTCTGACGAGCGCGGAGCGCCGAGCG
>JAUIMK010000091.1 GCA_030432735.1 bacterium | reverse complement strand
CGGGAAGGCCGGACTGATCGGCCACGTCCACGAGACCCGCCTCGACGCGCTGCTCGGCGGCATGGAGACCGCCGCGGAGGGCGTCGACGATCCCTTCGAAGCGCTGATCGCCGGGGTGCGCGCGGCCGTCGAGTACTTTGCGTTGCATCCCGACTATCTGCGGATCAACCTGCGAGAGGGGCACGCCTGGGGGCTCCGCGAGGTGAAGCCGCGCCAGCCGCGGGCGGTGGAGCGGGCCTGGCAGCGCACCCTCGACTGGATGGTGCCGCTCTTCGCCGAAGGAATCCGGCGCGGCGTCTTCCATGCGGATCCCCCGGAGCTGATGGCGCGACGCGCGAACGCGCACGTGCAGGTGCAGATGGCGCACTGGCTCGAGGAGGGGGGCGCGCGCTCCGTGGACGAGACGCTCTCGGACCTCGAAGAGCAGATGCGCCGCGCCTTCTGCCGGCCACGCGCGGCGCGGCGATCGGCGGACGGCGCAGCCGCGTCGTCGGCCTCGAACTGACACCCGGGCCGCGGACGGAGAGGGACGGATCGCCATGACGACTCAGGAGATCACGCCGGCGGCGGGTGGCAGCGCCGGATTCGACGAGACGCTGCCCTTCCTGGACACGCTCTCCCCGGAATACGATCGCCATCTCCACGCGGCCCATCGCACGGCGAGCGACCGGTCCTGGGTGGCGCGCACGCCCGTCGGTCTCGCGTTCCTCCACTACGAGGACGTGCTGTGGCTGCTGCGCGACAAGCGATGGCGGGAGCTGGGCGCCGACGCGCTGGTCGCGGCGGGGATCACGGACGGCCCCCTCTGGACCTGGTTCAAGGATCAGATCTCGAGCAAGGAGGGCGAGGATCACGCGCGGCTCCGCCGGCTCGTCTCGCGGGCCTTCACGCCCCGGCGCGTGGAATCGCTGCGCCCGCTGATGCGTTCGACGACCCACGACCTGCTCGACCGCTTCGTCGATCGAGGATCCTGCGAGTTCGTCGCCGAGTTCGCGGCACCCTATCCCGTGCGCGTGATCAGCGGCCTGCTGGGCATTCCCGACGAGGACTTCGAACGCTTCCACGCCTGGAGTCGGGACCTCTCCCTCGCGTACGGGTCCCGGATCGCGAGCGAGCGGCCGCGGATCGAGGCGGCGTTGCTCTCGCTGAACGCCTACGTCGACGACCTGCTCGTCGCCCGCGCGAAGTCTCCGCAGGACGATCTGATCTCCGACCTCGTCGCCGTCGAGGAGGAGGGGGATCGCCTGTCGCGGGACGAGCTCCGCGCTCTGGTGACCGTCCTGATCTTCGGTGCGCAGGACACCACGCAGTGTCAGCTCGCCTGCGCGGCCCACACCTTCATCCAGCATCCCGACCAGTGGGATCGGCTGGCGAGGGAGCCCGAGTGGGTCGTCTCCGCGGCGGAGGAGGTGCTCCGCTACGAGCCGGCGGGCTCCGGCTCGCCGCGACTCTCCACCGAGGACATCGAGTACAAGGGTCTGTCGATCCCGGCGGGTACGGTGGCGCTGCCCTCCGCCCCGGCGGCGAACCGCGATCCCGCGGTCTACCCCGAGCCGGACCGCTTCGACCTGACGCGCAAGCATGCGGAGCCGATGCTCACCTTCGGTGGCGGGGCCCACTACTGCCTCGGCGCCTCGCTCGCGCGCATCGAGATCCAGGAGGCCCTGGCGATCCTCTCGGTGCGGCTGCCGCGGCTCGCGGCGGACGGCGAGCCGGAGTGGCGCGTGGGGTCGCTGATCCGCGGGCCCGAGCGGCTGCCGGTTCGGTTCGATGCGGCGACGGCGTAGGCGCCGAGCAAGGGGGGGAGATGTCGATCTCGGAGTGGGGAAGCCTGGGCGAGCTGATC
Source organism: bacterium (assembly GCA_030432735.1). Classification (GTDB taxonomy): domain Bacteria; phylum Myxococcota_A; class UBA9160; order UBA9160; family UBA4427; genus UBA4427. Next base: position 13,728 of record JAUIMK010000091.1, on the reverse strand, counting down.
GCCGCCGTGGCGACGCTCGTCACGCTCGCCTACCTGGCCTTGCAGGTCCGGCAGAGCAATCGCTCCCATCAGCTGAGCGCGATCATGCGCCTCAGCGAATCGAGCGAGGCGTGGCTCGGTCAGGTCGTGCAGGATCCCGATCTCCTCGGCGTCTACAGGAAGGCGCTGACGGAACCGGAGACCCTGAGTCGGGAGGAGCAAGCACGCTTCGAGCTGATCCTGCTCCAGCTCCTCCGGACCGCCGAAGGCGCGTGGCTCCAGGTGGAGTGGGGGCTGATCGATTCGGACTACTGGTCCGGCTTCCGCGAAGTCATGCGATTCCTCGTCGGATCCCGAGCGGGGCGCCGGGCGTTCGAGAGGAACCGCCGCTTTCTCAATCCGAAATTCGCGGCGGAGGTCGAGCGCGTCATCGGAGCGGAGGAGCGAGGGGCGGGTTGACTCTGGATCGAGGCGCGTCGCCCGCGACGGAGGCTCGGTTCGATCGGGCGCGCGGCCGCGGGGGATGCGGTGATCCCAGGCCGGCGCGTTAACTTGACTCCCGCGTGGCATGATCGAGTGGGGCGCTCGGGAGTGGGAGCGACGGGACGGACGTTCCGCAGCCCCCGCCCCCCGACCTCCGCTTCATCCAGCACCACGGATCCGGGGAGACGTTTCGTTGGACGGATGGACTCAGGACGACCAGCGGCTTCGCCGCACGCTGATCTTCATCCTGCTCGCGATCGCCCTCGGAGCGGCCGTCGACCTGGTGCTCGACCGGCCGACGACGATCTGGAGCCTGCACGTCGTCGTCGAGCTGGGCCTCCATCTCTTCTCGCTCGGCGCGGCGGTCTATCTCTGGCTCGGCTGGCGACGCACCGGCGACTCGCTCGAACGCAGCCGCCGGGAGCTCGAGTCGAGGGCCTCCGAGCGCGACGCCTGGCGAGCCCGTGCGGAGAAGATCCTCCGGGGGCTCGGAGAAGAGATCGACCGCCAGCTCCGTGAATGGGCGCTCACGCCCGCGGAGCGCGAGACCGCGCTGATGCTCCTGAAGGGGTACGGCCACAAGGACATCGCGGCGCTGCAGGGGAAGAGCGAGCGGACGGTCCGGCAGCATGCCGTCGCCGTCTATCGGAAGTCCGGGCTCTCCGGCCGGGCGGAGCTCTCTGCCTTCTTCCTCGAGGATCTCCTGCTGCCGCCCGATGCGGCATCGGACCCGCTCCCGTCCGCGCCCTCGTCCCCGTCATCCGCCTCGCGGGCCGACGGAGACTGATTCCGAGGCGCTTGTCGGGCGCTTGCGTCGTTTGACGGAGGCGTCTGCGTCGCCTGGTCGATGGCTCGCACGCGCGATTCCGCGAAGTTGCGGCCGTGCAATCCATTGCCCGCCACCTCTCCTCCCGGCGTTCGCGGGAGATCGCGATCCTGCTGCTCGTGTCGCACGGGCTCGCGGGCGATCCCGCCCTGGCGGCACCGGCGGCCGAGCACCGGGTGGAATCCCCAGCGGGGGGAACCCCTTCGATCGAGCGCCCGGCGCCGGGGTCGGATCCCGCGCTCACCCTGGCCGAGGTCGTGCGGCGCGCTGCGGATCGTGATCCCGGCCGTGGGGCGGTGGAGGCGCGACGGGCCGAGGGGCGCGATCTGCGCTCGGCGAGTCGGCGCTGGCTGAGCGGGGCACCGACGCTCTACGGCTCGTACGTGACCGACCGCGTCGGGCAGGACGACGGCTACGGGCAATGGGATGCCGGCCTCGAGGTTCCGCTGTGGTGGCCGGGACAGGTCTCGCCCCGTCGACGGGCGGCGGATGCGGCGACGCGAGCGGCAGACGCGGCGACCGAGGCGTACGCGCTCGAGATCGCGGGGCGCGTTCGTGACGCGCTGGCCGATCTCGTCTTGGGCGTCGCTCGCCTCGAGCGCACGCGGGCCGCGCGCGAGGCGGAGGCCGTCTTCGCCGAGCGGATCGAGCGAGCCGTCGCCCTCGGCGAGATCGCGGAGCGGGAGCTCCTGCTCGTCCGGAGCGCCGTCGTCGATTGCGAGCTCGAGGAGCTGGCGGCGCGCGAGGAGCTCGAGCATGCGCAGGCATGGTGGTCGCTGCTCACGGGGCTCGATCGCTGGCCTTCGGACTGGCAGGAGCCGTTGGCCGGGACCGCTCGCCTCGAGGCGAACCCGCTGCTCCGGCTCGCGCGACAGGACGTCGCTCGGGCCGAGGCCGATGCGACCCGCCTCGAGCGCGCGCGTTGGGGCGCGCCCAGCCTGACCATCGGCAGCCAACACGAACGCGAGATCCGGACCGAAGCCTGGGATCACCGGCTGCTCGCGGGTCTGCGGATTCCGATCGGTCGCGAGGATCCGGTCGCCTCCGGCGCGGTCGGGGCGCGTCGTGCGGCGGCCGACGCAAGACGGCACGCCGCCCGTATCGAGCGCGACCTGCGCGCCGAGTGGCTGCACAGCGAGCATCGCCTCGGCCTCGCCCGCGCCCGGCTCGAGAAGACGAGATTGCAGCGCGACCTCGCCGTCGACCACCTCGGCCGCGTCGAGCGCGGGTTCGCGCTCGGAGAGGTGGACCTCTCCGAGCTCGTGAAGGCCCGCGCCCGGGGCCGCGCCGCGGTCTGGTCCGCACGCGAGGCCGAGCTCCTCCTCCACATCCTGATCGGTCGGTCCAATCAGGTACTCGGAGTCGTTCCTTGACGAGACCCAGCCACCTGACTTCTCTACCACGCGCTCGATCGCGGGCCAGCCACACGGCTCGCTCCTCGTCGACCCTCGCCTCGATCCTCGCGTTGTCGCTGTTCCTCCTGGCGTCGACGCACGCGCGGATCTCCGAGGCCGACGCGATGGGTCTCGATGCGATCCAGACCGCGACCGCGACCGCGACCGAGGGCGAGTCGGTCGCGGCGGGCGCCGCGATGGAGCGGCTCCTTCTCACCCCCGCCCAGCGTGCGGCGCTCGGCGTCGAGACGGCGCCGCTCGAGGCGGCGAACGCGGTGCCTCGACCCGCGCTCCCCGGTCGCGTGTCGATCCCGAACGCGCGCGCGAGCGTGGTCGCGAGTCGGGTGACCGGAGTCGTCGCCGGGCTGGAGGTCGCGACCGGGGAAACGGTTCGGGCCGGCCAGCCACTCGCCCGCATCGAGAGCCGGGAGTTCGTGCGTCTGCAGCGTGCGCTCCTCGAGGCGCGAGCCGCCTTCGATCTCGCGGAGCGGGACGCCACGCGGGAGCGGCAGCTGGTCGAGGAAGGGATCATCGCGGGCCGCCGCGCGGTCGCGTCGGAGGCGCACCTGTCGCAGGCGCGCGCCGTCCTGGCCGAGCACCGAGCGGCCCTCGGCCTGCTCGGACTCGACGCCCGACGGATCGCCGCGCTCGAGCGCTCGAAGTCACTGCAAGGGACGCTCGAGGTCTTCGCCCCGATCGCGGGGACCGTCCTCGAGCAGCGTGCGCACGTGGGAGAGCAGCTCGAGGCCGGCGGCGCGCTCTACCGCCTGGGCGAGCTCGACGATCTGCAGGTCGAGGTCCATGTGCCCGTCGGACTCGCGGCCTCCCTCGCTCCCGGCGATCCGGTCGACGTGCTCGGCGCAGCCTCGGCGAGCGGCCGCATCCTGAGCGTCGGCAGGGAGGTCCATCCGCTCGACCAGGGCGTGCTCGTGCGCGTGGCGCTCGACGCGGGCGCCTCCGGCCTGCGGCCGGGTCAATTCGTGCAGGTCGAGTTCGCACGCACGCCGCGCGACGAGCCGGTCTTCTTCGTACCGGACGGGGGCCTGGTTCGCGTTGCCGGTCGGGCATTCCTGTTTCGAGAGATCGAGGGCGGCTTCGAGCCGGTCGCGGTTCGGGTGGTCGGTGGCTCCGGGCGTCGCGTCGCGGTCGGCGGATCGCTCGCGGAGGGGGAAGAGGTCGCGGTCGCGGGTACGGCCGCGCTGAAGGCCTACTGGCTCTCGGAGGGGGGGCCGCGCTGATGTTCGAGCGTCTCGTACAGTTCTCCCTCGTCCAGCGCGGCTTCGTCCTGCTCGCGACGCTGGTTCTCGTGGGCCTCGGCTGGCAGGCCGCGCGGAACACGCCGATCGATGCCTTCCCCGACGTGTCGACGACGCAGGTGAAGGTGATCGTGCGCGCCCCCGGGATGACGCCCGAGGAGGTCGAGGCCCGCATCACGGCCCCGATCGAGGTCGAGCTGCTCGGCATCCCCCATCAACGCACCCTCCGGTCCATCACGAAATACGCGCTCGCCGACATCACCGTCGACTTCGAGGACGGCACCGACGTCTACTGGGCGCGGCAGCAGGTGGGCGAGCGACTCGGCGGACTCTGGGACGACCTTCCGCAGGGCGTACGCGGGGGCGTCGCGCCGATGACGACGCCCCTCGGCGAGATGTTCATGTTTACCCTCGACTCGGACACGCTTGATCTCGGCGCGCGTCGGAGCCTGCTCGACTGGGTGATCCGGCCGGCGCTCCGCACCGTCGAGGGGGTCGCCGACGTGAACGCCCTCGGCGGTCGGGTCGAGACGTTCGAGATCGTGCCCCGCGGCGAGGCCCTCCTCGCACACGGTGTCGACGTCGAAGAGATCCGCGGCGCCGTCGAACGCAACAACCACAACGACGGCGCCGGCCGACTGACCGACGGCGAGGAGATCCTGCTCGTCCGTTCGGAAGGGCGGATCCGGACGGCGGCGGATCTCGAAGCGATCGTCGTACGGAGCCACCCGGTCGAACCGGTCCGGCTCCGCGACGTCGCGGACGTCCGGGTCGGCGCGTTGACCCGCTACGGGGCGGTGACGCAGAACGGAAGCGGGGAGACGGTGCAGGGGCTCGTGCTCGGGCTGCGGGGCGCGAACGCGCGCGAGGTCGTGGCGGGCGTCCGGCGCAGGCTCGCGGAGCTGGCGCCGACGCTGCCCGAGGACCTCGAGGTCCGGGTCTTCTACGACCGGGGAGAGCTCGTCGAGCGGGCCGTCTCGACCGTCGTGGTCGCGCTCGCGTCGGCGGTCGTGCTGGTGATCGGCGTGCTCGTCGTCTTTCTCGCCAACGCCCGCGCCGCCGTGGTCGCGAGCCTGGTGCTGCCCTTGAGCGTGCTCGGGACCTTCGTCTGGATGCGTGCGTTCGGTCTGTCCGCGAACCTCATGAGCCTGGGCGGCCTCTCCATCGCGATCGGCATGCTCGTCGACTCCGCGGTCGTCGTCATCGAGAACACCGCGACGCTGCTCGGCGGGCCGGGCGCGGATCGGATCCCGAAGCTGCACCTCGTCTACCGGGCCACCCGCGAGGTCGCGCTGCCCGTGACCTCGGGGACCGCGATCATCGTGCTCGTCTTCCTGCCGCTGCTCACCCTCGAAGGTCTGGAGGGCAAGCTCTTCATTCCCGTCGCGCTGACGATCGTCTTCGCGCTGGTGACCGCATTGGTCCTCTCTCTCACGAGCCTGCCCGTCGTCGCGTCGTACTTGATCCGGGCGCGCCCGGCGAGCGCGCCGCGCATGATGGAGACGCTCGAGCGCGTCTACTCGACGACGCTCGAGTGGTTCCTGGCGCGCCCGCGAACGGTGGCGCTCGGCGTCGGTCTGCTCCTGCTCGCGACGCTGCTCGTCTACCCGCGGATCGGTCGCGTCTTCCTGCCGACGATGGACGAGGGCAACATGATCGTCCAGCTCGAGCGACTCCCGTCGATCGACCTCGAGACCTCGCTCGAGCAGGAGCTGCGCTTCGAGCGTGCGTTGATCGACCGGGTGCCCGAGGTCACCGGGATCGTCGCACGGACGGGGGCCGACGAGATCGGCCTCGACCCGATGGGTCTCAACCAGACGGACGCCTTTCTGGTGTTGCGCCCCCGAAGCGAATGGGAGGTGGGGTCGCCCGACGAGCTCCAGGCGCGCTTTCGCGCGGTGCTCGACGACTTTCCGGGCCTGATCTTCGGATTCACCCAGCCGATCGACATGCGCGTCTCGGAGATGTTGACGGGGGTGCGGGGCGACGTCGCAGTCAAGGTCCGCGGCTTCGACCTCGGCGTCCTCGGAGACACGACGGCGCGGATCGCCGACCTCCTGCGCGCGATGCCGGGCGCGTCCGACGTGATCCGCAGCCAGGTCGAGGGCGCGGAGTTTCTCGAGGTGGAGATCGATCGAGAGGCGGTCGGACGCGTCGGCCTCTCGGTCGAGTCGCTCCAGGCGCGCCTGCGCACGCGCCTCGAGGGGGTGCAGGCAGGGTTGGTCTTCGACGGGGCGCGCCGCGTGCCGATCGTGATCCGAAGCGCGTCCTCGTCGCAGGCGTCCGCTCTCGATTTCGTCGGGATGCAGCTTCCGAACGCGGGCGGGGAGCCGATTCCGCTCGCGCGTCTGGCGCGGCTGCGTCGGGTCGAAGGGCCGGTGCAGGTGAACCGCGAGGCGGCACGTCGCTTCGCCGTCGTCACCGTCAACGTACGTGGGCGCGACCTGGTCGGGTTCGTGGAAGAGGCTCGACGCCGGATCGACTCGGAGCTGACGCTTCCCCCTGGCTTCCAGATCGAGTGGGGTGGGCAGTTCGAGAATCAGCAGCGTGCCTCGGCACGACTGGCCATGGTCGTCCCGGTCTCGCTCGCCCTGATCTTCGTCCTGCTGTTCGGGACCTTCCGCTCGACCCGTCAGGCGACGCTCGTCCTGGCCAACATTCCTCTGGCTCTGGTCGGCGGGGTCTTCTCGCTGTGGCTGACGGGCGAGTACCTGTCGGTTCCTGCGACGGTCGGCTTCGTCGCCCTGCTCGGGATCGCGGTCCTGAACGGCGTGGTCCTCGTCAGCACCTTCAATCAGCTACGGGAAGCGGGATGCGGTCTCGACGAAGCCGTCCGAGCGGGAGCGCGACGGCGGCTGCGTCCGGTGCTGATGACCGCCACGAGCACGGCGCTCGGGCTGCTTCCGCTGCTCGTCACCCGAGGACCGGGAGCGGAGCTGCAGCAGCCGTTGGCGATCGTCGTGATCGGCGGACTGCTGAGCTCGACGAGCCTCACGCTGGTCCTGCTTCCCATGCTCTACCGAGCGTTCGAGCGACGCGCCGAAGATCGCGTCGCGCCGGAGGTCGCATGAACGAGCCCGTCCTGTTGACTTTGATCGCCCCGAGAGAGATCGAGGAGATGCTCGTCGACTGGCTCCTCGACCACGACCATCGCGGCTTCACGAGCTTCGACTGCGCCGGCCACGGCGTCGCGACGTCCGATCTGTCCCCCGCCGAGCAGGTCTCGGGACGAAAGACGCAAATCGGTTTCTCGCTCGCGATGCCGCGTGCGTCCTCGGATCGGCTCGTGGAGCGCCTCTCGCGCGCGGCGTTCGGCCCGAGCCTCCACTACTGGGTCACGCCGCTCCTCGCCGCGGGGCCGATCCGTTCGGGTGGGTCGGAGCGCAATCCGCAATCTCCCGGCGAATGAGTCGCGGGGCGGGATCCTGATCCGAGGATCGCAGTGGGTGGGGACACCGCTCCAAAGAATCCGCCGACGCGATAGAGTTTCGACATGACCGAGAAGACACGCTCCGCCCGGGTTCGCGAATCCGTCGATCACCCGATCGTCGACGGCGACGGCCATTTCGTCGAGATCTGGCCGCTCGCGCACGAAGAGATCACCGCCTACGTCGAGCAGGAGGGCGGCGCTGCGCTGCGCGATCGCTTCCTCGCCGGCCACGCCGCCCCCTTCGACACGACCTCGTCGGTCGCGACGATCGGCGGGGATCCGGATCGCGGACAGGCGATGCCTTCCTGGTGGGGATGGCCGACGGAAGGCACGCTCGATCGCGCGACGGCCTACCTCCCGGAGCTGCTCTACCAGCGTCTCGACGATTTCGGGATCGACGTGACGATCCTCTACGCGTCGATGAGCTTGTCGTTCCTCGACCTCGAAGACCCGGAGCTCGCCGGGGTCGCCTGTCGGGCCCTGAATCGGATGCACGCGCGGCTCTTCGCGCCCTACGCCGATCGGATCATCGTCGGCGCGCTGATCCCGATGAACACCCCCGACGTCGCGATCGAGACCCTCGACCATGCCGTCGACCTCGGGCTGCACACCGGCGCGATCTCGGGCTATGTGCGTCGACCGATTCCGGCGCTCGAGCGCGATCACGGGCGCCTCGATCCGCCGGTCCACCTCTACGATCAGTACGGCATCGATTCGGCGTACGACTACGACCCGTTCTGGCAGCGATGCCTCGATCGCCGCTTCTCGCCGATCTCGCACAGCTCGGACCAGTATCACAGCGTGGCCCGGTCCACTTCGAGCTACGTCTACAACCACATCGGCGGGCTCGCGCGCGGCCACGAGAGTCTCTGCAAGGCGCTCTTCCTGGGCGGCGTGACGCACCGCTTTCCCGATCTCCGAATCGGGTTCCTCGAAGGAGGCGTCGCCTGGGCCTGCAGCCTCTATGCGGACCTGATCGGCCACTACGAGAAGCGGGGCGGGCACGCGATCGGCTCCCTCGATCCCGAGCGGCTCGACGTCGACGGGCTGATGGCGCTCTTCGACGCGCACGCCGGCGACGAGGTGAAGGCGGCGCGGGAGCGGATTCGTCGCCACTTCGCGCAGCCGGGCGCGCGACCGGCACGCGTCGACGAGTTCGAGGCCGTAGGCCTCGAGTCCGCGGCACAGGTTCGCGATCGATTCGAGCCGAACTTCTACTTCGGCTGCGAGGCGGACGACCCGCTCGTTCCTTGGGCCTTCTCCGAGCGGATGAACCCCTTCGGCGCGCGGCTGCGGGCGATGTTCGGCTCCGACATCTCCCACTGGGACGTGTCCGACATGACGGAGCCGGTGCACGAGGCCTTCGAGGCCGTCGAAGAGGGACGGCTCTCCGAGCGGGACTTCCGCGACTTCGCCTTCACGAACGCGGTCCGACTGCACGCCGGGATGAACCCCGACTTCTTCGCGAAGACGATCGCCGCCGAGGCCGCGTCCGACGCGGTCGTGAAGGAGGCGGGCGTTTGAGCTTCGCCCCGCGCCGCACCGTCGAGCGTCCCCGCGTACCGCCCCTGCGAAGCGTGCTCTTCGCGCCGGGCTCGAACGAAGGCGCGGTCGAACGGGCGCTTTCGTCGGGCGCCGATGCGGTGGTGCTCGACCTCGAAGAGCCCGAGACGCCGATGACCGAGGCGGTCCGCGCGCGGGCGCACGAAGTCTGTGGGCGCGTCTTGCGGGAGCGGGGGGCGGGCGACGAGGGGCCGCGGATCTTCGCGCGGGTGCGGACCGCGTTCTCCGGCGGTGCCTTCTCGGATCTGCGCGCGCTCATGGCGCCTGCGCTCGCGGGCGTGCTCGTCCCGAAGATCGAGGGACCCGAGGACGTGGTCGCGATGGACGCATTGGTGCTCGCGGCCGAGGTCGAGGCGGGCCGGCCCCGCGGCTCGGTCGGGCTCTATCCGATCCTCGAGACGGCGGAGGGGCTTCGTCTCGCCTACGAGATCGCGATGGCCTCGCCGCGCGTCGTCTACATGGGCGGCGCGGTCTCCCGCTTCGGGGACATCCATCAGGCGCTCGGCTATCGCTGGACCGCCGAGGGGCGGGAGACGCTCTTCGTGCGTTCGAAGGTCCTGCTCGACGTGAAGGCCGCGGGCATCCGCTACCCGGTGAGCGGGATGTGGGGGGGCGCGTCCGACGATCTCGACGGGCTCCGCGCCTTCGCCGGCGAGCTTCGCGCACTCGGCTACTACGGGATGATGCTGGGCGATCCGGCGCACGTGCCGCTGGTCCACGAGATCTTCACGCCGAGCGCGGCGGATGTGGCCTACTGGGCGGACCTCGTGCGCCTCGGCGACGCGGCGGCGGAGACCGGCGAAGGGCCGATCCTCTACGGCGACCCGAGCCAGGGCGAGGGGCACGAGGTCCACCTCGCCCACGTCGAGAGCGCGCGGCTGAACCTCGAGTGGGCGAGGGCGCTCGGACTCACCTGAGATCGACGACGTCACGGGCGCCGCGCGCTTCGCCGTAGGGAGCGTCCGGATCTCCTACCCTTTGAGGGTCTCAAGAAGAAGGAGAGCGCATGTCGATCGACTTCCCGCACGAGCTGGACGAGGACTTCGACTACTTCGCGAGCGACCCCCCCGATCTGATCGAGCGGCTCCATCGCCATCGCGAGACGCGACCCGCGGCCTGGGTCCGTGGGTGGGGCGAGCCGGCGCTCCTCTTCACGAGCTTCGAGCTCGTCGACGCGGCCTTTCGCGACGAGGAGACCTTCCCGTCCGCGGCCTTCTACGGAACGACCGTGACGGACGTGCTCGGCCGGAACATCCAGTGCATGGAGGGCGACGAGCACCGACGCAATCGTGCGCTCGTCTCGCCCTATTTCCGGGCGAAGAACGTCGCCGAGGTCGTCCCGCCGCTGCTCGAACCGGTCGCCCACGAGCTGATCGATCGCTTCGCGTCCGCGGGCGAGACGGATCTCGTCGCCTCGTTCACCAAGCTCTACCCGATCAAGATCATCCTCCGGATGCTCGGTCTGCCCCTCGAGTCGGAGGACGACGTCGCGCGCTGGGCGATGGGGATGATGGACATCCAGCACAACTTCGAGTTCGCGCAGCGGTGTTCGAAGGATTTTCGCGCGTTCGTGACACCCGTGCTCGAGCGCCGCCGCGTCGCACCCGAAGACGACCTGCTCTCGCAGCTCGCGACGGTCGAGATCGAGGGCGAGCGGCTCTCGAACGACGAGATCATGAACTTCCTCCTCCTGCTCTTCCCGGCGGGCGCGGACACGACCTTCCTCGGCCTCGGCACCCTGCTCTTCGCGCTGCTCACGCACCCCGACCAGCTCGAGCTCGTCCGAGGCAGCCTCGACGAAGAGTGTCGCTGGGCGGCGGAGGAGGCGCTCCGTTGGGTTCCGCCGGTCTCGATGCTGCCGAGAAGGAACCCGAAGGAAGTGGTCTGGCGCGACATCCCGATTCCGGCGGGCGCGAACCTGATCTTCTCGACGCTGGCGGGCAACCGGGATCCGGCCGCCTACGAAGACCCCGACCGCTTCGACGTGCAGCGTCGCCCCAGGGCCTCGCTCACCTTCGGGCGCGGACCGCATTTCTGTCTCGGCGCGCATCTCGCGCGCGCGGAGATGGAGGTGGCACTCCGTGTGCTGATCGAACGATTGCCGTCGCTCCGCCTGGCCGAGGATGCCGACGCGCGGATCGAGGCGGGGATCGTCCCGGTCTTCCGCGGGCCGAATCGGCTTCCGGTCCGATTCGACGCCTAGCGAACGCGTCGCGGTCCCGCGCCGGGAAGAGGGTGTGTCCGGTGGTCGACTCTTTTCGACGGACGCGGCCGTGCCCGTCGTGATAGGCTGCCTCGTGTCGCATTCCGGCGTGGAGAGACACGATGAAGCGTAGTCGGTCGAAGCTCCCTCGTTCCCGTGTTCGGGACCGCCTGCCGGGCGTCGCACTCGCCCTGCTCGCGGTCCTCGGGGTCGCGACGCCCGCGATCGCTCAGGTCTTCAGCCACCGCTTGATCGGAAGTGAGCTCGATCTGGACGGGGACGGCCAGACCGATCAGGTCGCGTCGTACGCCTACGACGCAGCGGGGCGACTCGAGACCCTGACCCTCGTCTACACGGATGACGGGACGCCCGACCTGTGGCCGAACGTCGATCCAGCGGCGTACGAGTTCACCTTCTCGTACGACGCCGCGGGCCGGATCGAGTCGGAGGTCCTCGAACGAACGGAAGGGACCGAGACGACGACCTACGTCTTCGACTACACGTTCGTCGACGACCGGTTGTACTGGGTCAGTCAGACGATCCCGCCCGAGCAGCACATCGGGTTCGACACCATCTTCCGGTACACGGGGCCGGTCCTCGACGAGATCGAGTACTGGTGGGGCTACCTGGGCGACGGCCCGATCGCCCTCAGCGAGCATGTCTACACCTGGGGAGACGACGCGCTGCCCGCGAGCGTGACGACGACGCAGGACGCGTCCTTCTCGGGAGCGATCGAGACCGGATTCCTCTGGCGGGAGGACGGCCAGATCGGATCGATCACCTATTCGATCTCCACGTCTTCGACCCCTGATGCCGCGAGTGGGGCAGGGACCTACGTCTATGACGACGAGGGGAAGGTCGAGGAGGAGATCTGGATCTACGCCACCTCCCTTCCCGGGCTCGAACGGCGCACCTTCGCAGAGGTCGAGGCCAGCTCGTACACGAAGACCTATACGTACGACGCTGGGGACCTCTTGTCGGTCGAGTCCTACGACCTCGGAAGCGATGGCAGTCTCGATACGGTCCGGACCCACACCTGGGAAGTCGGGAGCTGCGTTCCGGGTCTTCTCCACCGAGAGTTCGGACCGCCGAACTTCGCTCCGACGGACGAACGACCGTGGTGGACTCCGGGGACGGGCGCCACCTCGTTGCGGAACTGCGGTCCGACCCTCCTCGGGACGGGGGCGCCGTCCGTTCCCTCGAGCTCGCGTCCGCTCGCTCTCCTGCTCGCGGCGCTGCTGGTTGCCCTCTCCGTTCCTTCAGCGCGCTATCGTGCCGGTCACGCCCGGATACGAACGTAGGAGAAGGACATGGCACAGCGGGACGTAGTGGTGCTCGGCGCGGCGCGCTCGGCGATCGGGACCTTCCAGGGGGGGCTCGCAGGAATCGAGCCCGCGGACCTGGCCGGCCAGGTGATGAAGGCCTCGATCGAGCGGTCGGGGGTCGACCCCGAGCAGATCGAGTACGTGACCGTCGGGAACACCATCCCCACGGAGAGCCGCTTCGCCTACGTCGCGCGGGTGGCGAGCATCCAGGCAGGTCTTCCGATGGACTCCGTCGCGATGTCCGTGAATCGGCTCTGCTCCTCCGGGCTGCAGGGAATCGTCACGACCGCGCAGAACATCCTGCTCGGGGACTGCGACTACGGCGTGGGCGGCGGCGTCGAGGTCATGAGTCGCGGCGCCTATCTCAGCCCGGCGATGCGGAGCGGCGCGCGGATGGGCGACACGGCGATGGTCGACAGCATGGTCGCGACGCTGACCGATCCCTTCGGCGTCGGCCACATGGGGATCACCGCCGAGAACCTCGCGGCGAAGTGGGGCATCACGCGCGAAGAGCAGGACGAGCTCGCGGTCGAGTCGCATCGGCGTGCCGCGGCGGCGATCGCGGAAGGCCGTTTCAAGGAGCAGATCGTTCCCGTCGTGCTGAAGAGCCGGAAGGGCGAGACCACCTTCGAGACCGACGAGCACGTGAAGCCCGACACGACGCTCGAGGGCCTCGCCAGTCTGCGGCCCGCCTTCAAGAAGGACGGAACGGTGACCGCTGGCAACGCTTCGGGGATCAACGACGGTGCGGCCTTCTTCGTGCTCGGCGAGGCGAGCGAGGCCGCCAGGCAGGGATACACGCCCGTCGCGCGCCTGGTCGGCTATGCGGTCGCGGGCGTCCCGAACGACGTGATGGGCGAGGGGCCGATCCCCGCGACCCGACGGGCGCTCGAGCGGAGCGGGCTGACGCTCGACCAGATGGACGTCATCGAATCGAACGAAGCCTTCGCCGCGCAGGCGATCGCCGTCGCGCGGGCGCTCGAGCTCGACATGGAGAAGACGAATCCCAACGGCGGTGCGATCGCCCTCGGTCATCCGATCGGCTGCTCCGGCGCCTTCCTCGCCACGAAGGCCGTCTACGAGCTGCATCGCAGCGGCGGACGCCATGCTCTCGTGACGATGTGCGTCGGTGGCGGCCAGGGGATCGCGGCGGTCTTCGAGCGGCTCTGAGGGACGGCGCTTCGTTCGGACGGACGGGCGGTCGAGGAGCCTCTCTCCCGGCGCCCGGTCGGCCTAGCGTCCAGCGCGCTTGCCGGGCTTCGGCCGGTC
>JAUIMK010000090.1 GCA_030432735.1 bacterium | reverse complement strand
TCCCGATCCCGTAGGCGGAGAGGAGTCCCGCATGGGGATGGAGCAGGATCTCGGTGATGCCGAGTCGGGTCGCGATCGCGCAGACGTGCTGTCCTCCGGCTCCCCCGAAACCGACGAGCACGTGGTCACGGGGATCGACGCCGCGTTCGACGCTCACCTCGATGATCGCCTGCGCCATGCTCGCGTTCGCGATCTCGAAGAAGCCCGCGGCGATCTCCTCCTCGCTGCGATCGAAGCCCGCGTCCGCCAACGTGTTCCGCAACGACGCGAGCGCGCGCAGGGCGGGCTCCGCCGCGAGGGGGAACGGAAAGCGATCCGGCAGGACGCGGCCGAGGGCGAGATTGACGTCCGTGACCGCGAGCTCGCTCGCCTTCGGTCGCCCTTCTTCGTCGTGCAAGGCATAACAGAGCGGCCCCGGGTCGCTGCCCGCGCTCTCGGGCCCGACGGTCAAGCGGATCCCGTCGAAGCGGCAGAGCGAGCCGCCCCCCGCGGCGACGGTGTGAATCCGGAGCATCGGCGCCTTCACGCGCACGCCGCCCACCTCGCTCTCGAAGGCCCGCTCGAGCCGATCCCCCTCGACGAGGGAGACGTCGGTCGAGGTGCCGCCCATGTCGAACCCGATTGCGCGATCGAACCCGGCTTCCTTCGCGACCCGGCCGGCGGCGACGACGCCCCCCGCCGGTCCCGAGAGCAGCGCGTTCGGACCGCGGAAGCGCTCGCCGTCGGTGAGCCCGCCGGAGGATTGCATGAAGCGAAGCTCCGCCGAGGGCAGGCCGCGCGAGAGCGCGTGGACGTGCCCGCGCAGGAGCGGTGTCAGGTAGGCATCGGCGATCGTCGTCTCGCCCCGGGAGAGGAACCCGATCTCGCGCGCGAGCTCGTGGGAGCAGACGACGTGTTCGAACCCGACCTCACGGGCGACCGCCGCGAGGGCGCGCTCGTCCGCCGCCTCGCGATGGGCGTGCAGCCAGACGACCGCCACCGCGCGCGCGCCCTCGGCCCGCGCTTCCTCGAGGAGTCTTCGCGCGCGATCGAGGTCGACGGGCTCGACGACCCTCCCTTCCGCATCGCGCCGCCCGGGCACCTCGAGACGCCAGCGCTGCAGACGCGGCGGCCGCGTGATCTCGAGGGCGAAGAGCTCGGGACGTTCCTGGGTTCCGATGTCGAAGACGCCGGAGAGGCCCTCGTTCGTGAGCAGCGCCGTCGGCACGCCGCGTCGCTCGAGGAGCGCGTTCGTCGCAACGGTCGTCCCGAGCTTGATCCGCGCGCCACGGGTCGCCTCGGGTCCCGCCCCGGCGAGCGCGATGATCCGCTCGACCGCTTCGAGGGGCGCTCGATCCGAAGACAGGACCTTCGTCGTGAAGACCGCCCCGTCCGGCGAGAGGCCGAGGCAATCGGTGAAGGTCCCGCCGCGATCGATCCAGAACTGCCACGCCGCCGGGCTCATTCGGGCTCCGTTCGTCCCCCGCGACGCAGCCGCGAGACCACCGCTTCGATGCCCGCCCGAAGTGCTTCGTCGCCGAAGGCGCGGATGCCAACGAGGGCCGTCGCCCCGTAGAGCGCCCCGCCGACGGCGACCTGCGCGAACGCCCAGGGAAGCGCTTCCCGGAGGAGGCCGAGGGCGAGCGCGGTGACGATTCCGGCGAGCGCGACCACGAGCAGCCCGCGTACGAGCGTCCGGATCAGCGCGAAGGGGTCGGGACTCCCCGAGCGAACGTGCAACCAGACGAGGGTGAGCACGGCGTTCAGCGTGATCGCGGTCGCCGACGCGGCGGCGAGCCCGTGGACGCCCTGCTCCCGAGCCCCCATCCAGTAGAGCGGGAACACCGCCAACGCGATCCCCGTCGAGAGTCCCATCGCGAGCCACATCTCGCCGCGCGCGTAGAACCCGCGCACCGCGACCTGCTGCACGACCCAGCCGGGAATCGCGGCCGCGAGCACGACCAGCAAGCCTGCCACCGCCGCCGAGTCGGCACCGCCGAAGCGTCCGTACTCGTAGACGAGGCGCACCGCCGGCAGCGCCACCGCCGCGAGCCCCCCCGCCGCGACGAGGCCGAGCCCGAGACAGGTCCGGAGGGTCGTCGTCAGCAGCACGCCGAAGCCGGCGTCGTCGCCCTGCTGGTGACGCTTCGTGAGCGAGGGCAGCAACGCCGCACCGACCGCCTGGCCGACGATCCCGACCGGGACCATCATCAGCTTGCGCGCGAGGGAGATCGCCGCGATCGCGCCCGGCGCGATCGTGGCGCCGAGCCACTTCTCGTACCACTCGTCGACGGTCGTGAGACCGAGCCCGAGCATCAGCGGGAGCGCCAGCCAGACGTACTCACGGAAGTCCCGGTCGAGGGGGGCCACCCGGATCCGCCCGACGGCGCCGGGCAGTCGCCGCAGCGCGACGACCGGGATCGCCCACTGACCGAGCACGGCCCCGACCAGCGTCCCCCAGGCGAATCCGTCCGCGCGGCCCTCGATCCCCAGCGCCATCGCGACCAGGGCGCCCGCGATCGGCGCCGCGCTGTAGACGATCGAGGCCCAGGCCTGGGGCGCGAAGCGGCCGTGGGCCATCAGTACACCACGCAGCACGCCGCCCGTCAGGAAGAAGATCTGCGCCGGGAGCACGATCCGCATGAGGCGGACCGTTTCGTCGAGGGTCGCGGGGTCGAAGTCCGGGAACTGCAGCCGCAGGAGGGGCTCGGCCTGGAACCAGAGCACGATCGTCGCGGCGGTCGCGAGCAGGCCGACGGTGCCCACCACGACGGAAGCGAAGCGTGCGGCCGCCTCCGTGCCTTCGTGCTCGAGGCGCTTCACGTAGGGAGGCGTGATCGCGACCGCCACGGCGCCGGCGGCGAGCAGATAGCCGAGAATGTCCGGGATCATGAACGCCGCGAAGTAGGCGTCGAGGCCGGGCCCGCGCCCCACCTGCGATGCCAGCAACGCGTCGCGCAGCAACCCGAGCGCGCGCGCGATCAGCACGCTCGCGGCGAGCAGCCCGGCGGCGCCGGCCACGCGACGTTGGTCGTCCGTCACGCCCGCGTCACCGGACGCGTCCCGGGCCCGGCCACGTCGCCCTCGCCGCGCTCACGCCGGGTCCTTCGGCCGGGGGTTCGGCTCGCGCCAGATCGCGCCGTCCCAGGCCTCCACGACGAAGTCGTCTCCGTCGCGCCCCTTCGCGAAGGGATGATCGAGGGGCACCTTCCCGTGCGGCGTGTCGAGCACGTACTGCGGGATCGCGAAGCCGCTCGTGCGCCCCCGCATCCCCTTGAAGATCTCGATCCCGTCCTCGATCGGCACGCGGAAGTGTTCGGTGCCCTCGAGGAGCTGCGCCTGGTAGACGTAGTAGGGCCGGACGCGCATCCGGACGAGCGTCTCGCAGAGCGACTTCATCGTTTCGGGGTCGTCGTTGACGCCCTTCAGCAGCACGCTCTGGTTCCCGACCGGGATCCCGGCGCGCAACAAGCGATCGCAGGCCGCCGCCGCGTCCGCCGTCAGCTCCTTCGGGTGGTTGAAGTGCGTGTTCACCCAGAGCGGGTGGAAGCGTTCGAGCATCGCGCAGAGGTCGTCGGTGACACGGAACGGAAGCGTGACCGGGAGGCGCGTCCCGAGCCGGATCAGCTCGACGTGCGGGATCGCGCGAAGCCGTGTGAGCAGCCACTCGAGCCGTGCGTCCGAGAAGACGAGGGGATCTCCGCCGGTCAGGAGCACGTCCCGGATCTCGGGCGTCGCGGCGATCCAGTCGAGGGCGACCTCGAGCTCCTTCTTCTGCATCGTCCACTCGCTGTCGCCCACCATCCGCTTGCGCAGGCAGTAGCGGCAATAGAGCGCGCACTCGTTGTTCACGCAGAAGGCGATGCGATCGGGATAGACGCGGACGACGTTCTTCACCGGCGAGTGGGCGACCTCGTCGAGGGGGTCGGCCAACCCCGCGGCGTCCCCGAGCTCGGCGGGCCGCGGCACGACCTGCTTGCGAATCGGACAGTCGGGGTCCCGGGGATCCATGAGCGACGCGAAATAGGGCGTGATCACGAACCGGAACCGGCGCGCGAGATCGACGATCGCCGCGTCCTCTTCGGGGGTCGGTTCGATGTAGCGCCGGAGCCCCTCGGCGTCGCGGATGCGGTGGCGCATCTGCCAGCCCCAGTCGGTCCAGTCCGCCGGATCGACGCCCGCCGGCGGCACCGACGGCGCCAGCGGCCAGCTCCCCTGCGATCGCATCTCCCCCTCTGTCGTCGCCGCGCTCACGGCGCCCCCCCTTCCGCTCTCGGCTCGTTCATCGCTCGTCGAGCCCGAGGCGCCGGAGCCCGGCCCGAACGCAGCGACCGAGCATCTCGTCGAGGGTCACCCCCTCGAGCTCCGCGAGGATGGCGAAGGTCCCGTCCGTCGCAAAGGTCGGAAGCGGGTTGATCTCGAGGAACACGGGCCGCCCCTCGCGATCGAGGCGGAAATCCGCCCGGGCGAAGTCCCGGCAGTCGAGGGCTTCGAAGGCCCGAACCGCGAGTCGGGCGAGCTCGGCCTCGAGGGCCGGCTCGAGGGCGCCGGGCGTCACGTGATCGAGGTCCTGCCCCGACCCCGTCGGCCCTTCGAGCGCGTGCAGCCCGATGCCGGTCTGCCGCTCGAGCGCCCGCTGCACGACCGGGTACGCCTCGGGCGGATCGTTCCCGATCAACGTAACGGTGTATTCCGCGCCGGGGACGAAGGCCTCCACGAGCGCGGGCTGTCGGTAGGTCGTGGTCACCCGTTCGACTTCCGCGACGAGCGCCGCACGATCCTCCACCCGCGAGCTCGCGCGGATCCCCTTCGCCGTCCCCTCCCAGCGCGGCTTCACGAAGAGGGGAAAGGGCGCGGGCAGCTCGGCGTCTTCAGCTTCCCGAGCACTCGCCAGGCTCCGTTGCGGTGCGATGGGCACCCCCGCCGAGGCGACGTGCCGATTGGCCCAGGCCTTGTCGAGGGACAACGACAGGGAGAGCGCGTCGGAGCCGATCGTGGGAATGCCCCGCATCTCGAGGACGACCGGCGCCCACGCCTCGCGGTTCCGGCCGCCGAATCCCTCCGCCAGGTTGAAGGCGACGTCGATGCCCGCGAGCCGATCGCCGGCAGCGGCGTCGAGGAGGGAGAGGGGCGAACCGAGGCGCTCCGGCCGGTGCCCGAGAGACGCGATGGCCGACTCGAGGGCCGCGATGGTCGACTCGGGCTCGAATTCGACGTGGGCGTCGACGGGATCCGACGGATCAAGGGGATAGGTGTCGAAGGTCTCGAAGACGAGACCGACCGAGAGGACAGGCATGCGGGGACGATACCGACCTCGCGCCGCGCGAGTCGTTTTCCCGAAGCGGGCTATTCTGTCGGCCTCGCGCGAGTCGACGCGATAGAGGACGAGCATCGTGGCCGCGACCGACCAGAATCCGGGTGACCCCACGCCGGCGAGGAGCGCGCGGCGTCGAAGCATCCTCCTCGCCTGGACGTTCGTCTTCGTCTGGGCCGGCGTGATCTGGTCCCTCGGCGGCGACGACTGGTCGCTCCAGCAGACGAGCCGATTCCTCTCGCCGATGATCGAGTTCGTCTTCGGCGATCTCGAGGGGCCGACCAAATGGCGGATCTATCTGGCGGTCCGCAAGTCGGCGCATTTCGTCGAGTACGCCATCCTCGCGCTGCTCACCTTCCGCGCGGCGCTCCTCTCGGCACCGAGAAACCACGTGGCCACCGCCGCCTGGACCGCCCTCTTCCTGGTCGCGCTCGTCGCGACCGCCGACGAAGCGCGCCAGGCCTTCTCGGGGGTTCGCTCGGGCAGCCCCTACGACGTCCTGATCGACCTGACCGGAGGCGCCGTCGCGGTCGCGGCGCTGCTCCTGATCCTGCGCCGGCTCCGCACCCCGAGCGACGCCCCGTCCCGCGCCTAGCGTCGCCCTCCCCACCCGGATACGTTTGGCGCGCTTCGCCGACCGTTCTCCGAAGCCCCCGTTCGAATGCCGCCACGCCCGCCGGCCACGCGGAGCCCCTCACTCCAACGCCCGAAAGCTCACCGGCCACCCGGAGTCCCTCGCTTGAACGCCGCAACGCTCGCCGCCCTCGTGTTCGTGGTCTTCGTGCTCGGCTACCGCTTCTATTCCGGCTTCCTCGCCCGGGAGATCTACCGCCTTCGAGAAGACGAGCCGGTTCCGAGCCGCGAGCTCGAAGACGGCGTCGACTACGTCCCGACGAAGCTGCACGTGCTCTGGGGCCATCACTTCGCCTCGATCGCCGGGGCCGCCCCGATCGTCGGCCCGTCGATCGCCGTCATCTGGGGCTGGGTCCCGGCCCTGATCTGGGTCTGTCTGGGCACGGTCTTCATGGGCGCCGCCCACGACTTCTCCGCCCTCGTGATCAGCGCCCGCCATCGCGGCCGCTCGATCGGCGACGTGGCCGGCACCGTGGTCGGCCCGCGCGTCCGCACGCTCTTCCTCGTGATCATCTCGCTGCTCACCTGGGTCGTGCTCGCCGTCTTCGCCTACATCATCGCGACCCTCTTCGTCTCGACGCCGAGCTCGATCTTCCCGATCAACGTGCAGATCGTCGTGGCGATGACGCTCGGCTGGCTCGTGTACAAGCGCGGGATGCCGATGTTCGTGCCCTCGCTCGTGTGTTATGCGCTCTTGCTCTTCGCGATCTTCCAGGGACAGGCCGTCGTCGACGCGTTCCCCGCGATCACCGAGCTCGGGATCACCACCTGGGTCGTCCTGCTCCTGCTCTACTCCTTCGTGGCGAGCGTGATGCCCGTCTGGCTGCTCCTCCAGCCCCGGGACTACCTCAACTCGCATCAGCTCGTGACCGGTCTCGTCCTCCTCTCGGTCGGCCTCGTCGTCCTCCGCCCAGAGGTGGTGGCGCCGGCCCTGAACGCCTCGCCGGAGGGCGCCCCGTCGCTGATCCCCTTCCTCTTCGTGACGATCGCGTGCGGCGCGATCTCGGGGTTCCACGGCCTCGTCTCCTCCGGGACGACCTCGAAGCAGCTCTCGCGGATGACCGACGCGCGCCCGATCGGCTACGGCGGAATGCTCGCGGAGGGCTTCCTCGGCCTGATGGCCGTGCTCGCGGCGACGGCGGGATTCGAGTCCTCCGCGGATTGGTGGGCCCACTACGAGAGCTGGGGGGCCGCGAACGGCATGGCGGCGAAGCTCGACGCCTTCGTGAGCGGCGGCGCGAGCTTCGTCGGCGCCCTCGGAATTCCCTTCGAGATCGCACGCACCTTCATGGCGGTGATGGTGATCGCCTTCGCGGCGACGTCCCTCGACACCGGCGCGCGGATCCAGCGGCTGGTGCTCGCGGAGCTCGGCGAGGCCTACGGCATCCGGCCGATGTCCAATCGGTTCGTCGCGGGAGCCCTCGGGATCGGCGCGGCGCTGCTGCTCGCGGTGACCCAGGGCGGTGGTCAGGGCGGGCTCGCGCTCTGGCCGCTCTTCGGAACGACCAATCAGCTCGTCGCTGGCGTGACCCTGCTCGTCGTCTCGGTCTGGCTGAAGAAGCAGGGGCGCCCCATCGTCTACACGATGGCGCCGATGATCGCGGTCGCCGCGGTGACGGCGTGGGCCATGGTCGGCAACCTCCTCGACTACTATGGAAACTTCGAGACGCTCTGGCTGCTCTCGCTCTCGGGCACGCTGATCCTGGCCCTCGACGTCTGGATCCTGCTCGAGGGACTGCGCGTGCTGCGCGACACGCAGCCGGAGAGCGCGAGCTAGCCAACCACGCGAGGATCTAGAGGACCCGGCTCGGATCCTCTTCGCCGGCGTCGAATCCAGGGGACGCGAGGAGCGCCGTCGAATCGAGCACGAGGCGGCCGGTATTCCCGACCTCCGCGCCGGGCACGAGGCTCCGGATCAAGCCGAGGTGGGTCACGACGATCACGTGCTCGTCTTCTCCCGCGTGGATCTCCCGGATCGCGGCGAGGGCGCGTTCACGCAGGTCGAGGGTCGACTCCCCGCCGCCCAGTCGCAGGGTCGGGTCCCCGCTCCGGAACGCCCGATAGGTCTCCGGGTCTCGCGCCTCCACCTCGGCGTGGGTGAGCCCCGACCAGTCGCGCACGTCCCGCTCGCGCAAGCGCGGCTCGTCGTCGACGCGGAGTCCGAGCGCCTCGCCGATCGCCTCCGCGGTGCGGCGCGCACGCTGGAGATCGCTCGACACCAGTCGCGTCCAGGGACGATCCGCTTCGGATGCGAGGAGCGCCGCCACGCGACGCGCCTGGCGCTCCCCCTCCGGCGTGAGCGGCGTGTCCGCCTGCCCCTGCCAGCGTCGCGCGACGTTCCACGTCGTCTCGCCGTGTCGAACGAAGAGCAGGGACGTCCCCACGCCCTAGCCCCGCAGCCTTCGGATCAGCGCGCCGGCGGGATAGGTCCCGAGGATCGCCAGCACGAGGGGAACCGCGAGATGCCCCCGAAGAAGGTGCCCCGGGCCGAGGAAGTCGCAGCCGAGATGGACCGTGACGCCGCCGAGGGCCCCCGCCGCGACGAGACCGATCAGCGCCGCCCGGACCGGGTGCCCGGCCCAGCCGCGGACGAGGAAGCTGAGGACGACGCCCGCCGGCAGCAGTGAAAGGAAGGCCCCCTTCTGGAGACACATGGCATCCAATCCGGGCGGGGAAGCCGGTGCGCCGGCCCCCATCAGGCCGACGAGGCAGACCCCGCTCGCCACCAGCAGCCCCGCCGCCGACACGCCGAGGGCGATCCGCTCGAGCCCGTCGCGCCCCGGGCGCGCCGCGGCGAGCGCGGAGAGCGTGGCCGCCAGCGCCGCGACCATCAATCCGACGAAGCTCGCGAAATAGACACCATTCGAGAAGAGCGCCATCGCGCCCGGCGGATGCCCCTGGGACCAGAGCACGACACCGAGCACCGCCGCCCAGACCGCGAGCACGACCGCGAAAGCCTGGCGCATGCGAATCATCGGCGTCACCGGCGCCAGGTCGTCGACCAGGCCGTCGATCAATCGGTCGCTTCCACTGCTCACCGCACCTCTCCTGCGAAACGGGCCCGCGTCATCGCGACCCTCCTTCGAGACCGGTCTCGGTCATCGCGACGCTAGTCGCCACGTCGGCCGCCCGCGCCCGGCCGCTCGGATCTCCACTCGCCGCCGACGCGCGCCCCTTCGAGGGCCTTCGCGAGGGCGCGATAGCCGCGGTGGGCACGGACCTTGAGCGCGCCCGCGGACACGCCCGCGCGAAGCGCCGCCTCCGCGACCGACAGCCCCTCGATCTGGACCAGGGTCACCGCCTCTCGCTGGCTCTCGGGCAGCGACGCCAGCGCGGTGGCGAGCTCCGGGGCGAGTCGCGCATCCGCCTCGGCGCTCTCTTCGCGGTCGTCCGCGAACTCCTCGACCACGAGTTCGACCTCGCGGTCGCCCTTCCGCTTCCGCTCCCGGAAATGATCGACGATCGTGTTGCGCGTGATGGCGCGCATCCAGGGGCCGAAGGGTCGCTCGGCCCGGTAGGTCCGCCGGCCCCGGTGGATCGAGAGGAGCGCGTTCTGGACGACGTCCTCGGCGGCGGCCTCGTCGCGGATCTTCGCGCGAACGATCCGGCGGATCATCGGCTGGATCGCTTCGAGGAGCTGGCGATAGGCAAGCGCGTCCCCCTGCTGAGCCGCCTGCATCCACTCGGTGAGCCGGGCTTCCCGCGCCTCGATCGCCGGGTCCGGCCCCGTGCCCGGGCGCTCCGTCGCCGGCGGATCCGATTGGCGCTCGTCTGCGGACAACGATCTCTCCTGCGCAACGAGCCGATCGGGGCCGCGCTGGGAGATCCTATCGCAGGACCGTCGACACGCGGCACGCGCGCGGCGCTCGCGTTCCCGGCGCGCAACCCGACGGCAGCGCGGCGGCAACCCCGCTCGCGAGCCCGGGAAGCGGGCGCGCGAGGTGCATTGCGGTGACATATTCGCGTGGACGCCTCCACCCAACCGTGGAAGCACGGGATCCGGGAGCGAGCCGGATCTCCACCGGAGCCCCGATGTCGCGTCGATACTTCGACCACGTGTACAAAGAGATCTGCGTCGCCGCCGGGAGACGCCTCTCGCGCTACGGCCTGTGGCTGCTGATCTGGGAGGCGGGCGGTGACCCCGACGACCTCCGTCGCGGCCAGCTGCGGACCTTCGTCGAGCACCACCTCGACACATTTCTGTGCGAAGAAGGCGTCCGCCTCGACGCGCGGCCTCGAAAGCGCCTCGCGCGCGCCCTCCTCGGCTTCGATCCGGCGCATCGCACCCCGGAAGAATGGCTGACCGCCACGACGGAGCGCCTGGCGAGCTGAGCGGCGTCCTGGCGCGTCTCGGCCCGCGGCCCCACCGGAGACTCAAGCGCAGCTCGTGGGCACCCGAATCAGGGGCCATGTCGGCGAGCCATTTCCTCCTCCTGGTCGAATCGGATCCCGAGCGCACCGATGCGCTCGCGACCGGTCTCGTCCGGCTGGGCGTCGAGCCGATCCGGGTCGCGGATCTCGCGGACGCGGTCGCCGTGGTGAAGGCCAAGGAGTACGCGATCGCCGCGATCGTGGTTCCGGCGGACGCGTCGGGCAGCGACCTGCGCAAGGCGCTCAAGAGCATGCGCCGCCGGGAGCCAGTGATGCCGGCGATGGCCTACGGCAAGGCACCGGAGGCCAGCCAGGCCACGGCACTGCGGAGCGCCGGCGTCCTGCTCGCCCTCTGGGACGGCTACGACGAGGGCATCCTCCGCTTCCAGGTGAACCGACTGCTGAGCGGCGACACCCAGAGTGCCGCACGCCGCTCGCGTCGCGCCCCGATCGCCACCCCCGTCCGCGTCTTCGTCGGCGGGCGCGAGAAGGGGGGCGTCCTCTACAGCATCTCCGAAGGCGGCTGTTTCATCGAGACGCCGCGCGCGAGCATGGAGGGGGCGAGACTGAACCTCCGCTTCGAGCTCGAGGGGCAGGCCTTCGAGCTCGAGGGCGCCGTCGCCTTCTCGAACGTGCCCGGCAACCTCCAGCGGCCGAACCTGCCCCTCGGCATGGGCGTTCGCTTCGACAGCGTCCCGCCGGCGGCGCAGGGAACCCTCGGGCAGCTCATCCAGAAACGAACGGAAGCACTCGAAGTCTGAGGGCTTTTCGGTCGTACCCGCTCGCGGTCAGGCGTCGCGCTCCGCGATTCGTGCCGCCAGCGCCTCGAGCGCCCGACCCCGGTGGGAGATCGCGTCCTTTTCGTGACGGGCCAGCTCGGCCATCGAGCGTCCGCCCCCCGCGTCGGGCGCGAAGACCGGGTCGTAGCCGAAGCCGCCGTCGCCCTTCGGTGCCTCGAGGATCCGGCCGCGGCACTCGCCGTCCGCCACGACGCTCTCGCCGTCGGGCCAGGCAAGGGCGGCCACGCAGTAGAAGCGCGCCGTGCGCGGAGGCGGCGTGCCGCCCAGCTCTTCGAGGAGCCGTCGCCAGCGCCCTTCGTCGTCGAGTCCGGGGCCGCCATAACGCGCCGAATACGCGCCGGGTCGCCCGTCGAGCGCGTCGACCTCGAGGCCGGAATCGTCGGCGACGCAGGGCAGACCGATCGCGCGGGCCGCGGTCCGGGCCTTCACCCGCGCGTTCTCCGCATAGTCCCCGCCCTCTTCCGGGAAGTCCACGGGCGGGTGGTCCGCGAGACTCGACACCTCCCAATCCGACAGCAGGCGCGCGATCTCCCGGGCCTTGCCCGGGTTTTGACTCGCGACGACCAGACGCCGTTCGCGCACCGCGGGATCGGTGCTCACGCCTTTCGTCCCGCTGCGAGCAGCCGCTCGAGCTTGAAGCCCGCCCCCTCGACGGCGGCGCGCTGGGCGCCAGCGATCTCCTCGATCCCGTCGAGCGCGAGGTCGAGGAGCACGTCGAGCTCGCCCCGCTCGAAGGTGGCCTCTTCGCCCGTCCCCTGGACCTCGACGAAGCGCCGCGATCCCGTCGCGACGACGTTCATGTCCACGTCCGCTCGCGCATCCTCGACGTAGGGAAGGTCGAGCATCGGCTCGCCGTCGACGACGCCGACCGAGATCGCCGCCACCTGGTCCCGCAGCACGGGGCCGGTGAAGGCGCGCTGGCGATCGAGCCTCGCCAGCCCCAGCGCGACGGCGACGAAGGCCCCGGAGATCGAGGCCGTCCGGGTCCCGCCATCCGCCTGGAGCACGTCGCAGTCGACCCAGAGCGTCCGCTCGCCGAGGTGGTCGAGGTCGACGACGGCGCGCAGGCTGCGCCCGATCAGACGCTGGATCTCCATCGTGCGTCCGGAGACCTTGCCGCGGGTCGACTCGCGATCGGTCCGCGTGTCGGTGGCGCTCGGGAGCATCGCGTACTCCGCGGTGAGCCAGCCCTTCCCGCTGCCGCGCATCCACTTCGGCACCGACGCTTCCTCGCTCACGGTGCAGAGGACGCGCGTCCGCCCCATCGAGGTCAGCACCGATCCGAGGGGCTGCTCCGTGAAATCCACTTCGAATGAGAGCGGCCGAAGCTCGTCCGCCTTTCGTCCATCGCTGCGCATCGATCCCGCCTTCGTCGTCCTTGCTCGGCGCGCTAGCGCGCCAGGGAATGCTTCGCCTGTACGCCGCGGCGCTCGTCGTAGCGCGCCGCGAACGCGCCGATCGCCCGGGAGATCGCCCGTGCGATCTCGTCGCGGCGCTTTCCGCGCTTCAGGCCCTTCTCTTCGTCGGGGTTGCTGAGGAAACCGATCTCCAGCAGCGAGGCCGGCATCTGCACCCCCATCAACACGACGAAGGGGGCCTGCTTCACGCCCCGCGAGCGCGCACGTCCGATCGCGGCGAGCTCGCCCTGGGCCAGCTTCGCGAACTCGCTCGACTCCTGCAGATGCTGGGTCGCGATCAGGTCCCCGAGGATCGCGGCCAGCGGGTCGTCCAGCCCGAGATCCGGCGCGGTCGCACCGAAGGCCCGGTTCTCCCGCTCCGCCGCCGCCCGCGCCGCGTCGTCCGTGGCCTCGAGCGAGGCGAAGTAGGTCTCGATTCCGCGCGGCTTGCGGCTCTTCGAGGCATTCGCGTGGATCGAGACGAAGAGGTCGGCGCGCGCGTCGTTGGCGACCGCCGTCCGTTCTTCCAGGGGGATGAAGCGATCCCCGTCGCGGGTCAGGATCACCTTCACGCCGCGCCGTTCGAGTCGCTTCTTGAGGCGCCTCGTCACGTCGAGGACGAGGTCCTTCTCACGCAGGCCCGACGGGCCGGTCGCGCCTTCGTCCTGGCCGCCGTGTCCGGCGTCGAGCACGACCACGTCGAAACGATCGGGAAGCGCCTCCTCGGCACGCGCCGAGCCCGCGAGCGACGCGAGCACCCAGCAGGCGCACAGCGCCCACGACGCGACCCGATGCCACGCGCCTTTCCCCGCTTCGAATCCCACGCGACCCCCCTCGGCGGGCGAGGATATCACGCGCCGGGGGCCGACGGCCAAGCGTGCCGCGCGCGCGGCGACAGGGTCCGCGCGAAGGACGGGGCGAAGCGCCCGGAAGGCCCGACGAAGCGCGCCCGCGCCCTCCCGGAGGAGGAGCGCGGGCGCGGCGAGAGCCCCCGGCCCGGAACGCAGCCGGAGCAAGCGACTACTGGCCGAGCGAGACCAGGTTCGCGAGCAGCTCGTTGGCCACCGAGACCGTTCGCGTGTTCGCCTGGAAGGCGCGCTGCGAGACGATCAGGTTGACGAACTGCTGGGCGAGGTCGACGTTCGACTTCTCGAGCGAGCTGTTCCGGATCGACCCGAGATTGCCCGAGTTCGCCGCGGCGAGGACCGGCGGGCCGGACTCCACCGACTCGATCACCTGGCTGCGACCGATCTCGGTGAGCCCTTCGACGTTGCCGAAGTTCGCGAGCGCGATCTGAGCGAGGGACTGGGTGACGCCGTTGGTGAAGACGCCGTTCAGCTTTCCGTTCTCGTCGAACTCGAGGGCCGAGAGCGTGCCGGGCGCGAAACCGTCCTGGCTCACGAAGTTCGTCACGAAGGACTGCCGATACTGGGTCGTCGAGACGCTCCCCGTCGCGTTGCCGAAGTCCAGGGTCACCGACTGCCCCGACGCCGAGCCGTTCGCCGGGTTGAAGTCGAAGTCGATCGTCGCGGGCGTGAACCCGGTGAGCTGACCGTCCGCGTCGAAGTTCAGCGTCCCCGTCCCGCCGGTCTGCACCACGAAGGGATCCGGATCCGGAGTCCCCGGATTGTCGGCCGGATCGGCGTCCTCCGCGGTCAACGCGACGTTGTAGTTCCAGGTATTCGCGCCGGTCTTCGTGAAGAAGATGGTCGCCTGGCGCGGGGCGCCCAGCGAGTCGTAGATCGTCACCACCTCACGGTTGTTGGAGGTCGCGTTGGGATCCGCCGGATCGAAGGGCCCCGTGGCCGGCTCGTTGGCGTCGAGGTTCATGCCCAGCTCGATCGAGCTGGTCACCTGCGGCGGCGAGAGCGGGAGGTTCACCTGGATGTCGCCCAGGACGCCGTTCGAGTTGCCGGTGGACGCGTCGATCCCGTAGCCCTGCAGGCGGTTGTTGTTCGGGTCGACCAGGAAGCCCTGACTGTCGAAGCCGAAGATGCCCGAGCGCGTATAGGATCGGCCGAAGCTTCCTTCGAGGACGAAGAACCCGCGGCCGCTGATTCCGAGATCCGTCGGTCGCTGGGTCGTCTCGAAGACGCCCTGGGTGAAGATCGTGCCAATGTCGTTGGTCAGCACGCCCGCGCCGATCTGGGCGAAGCCCGAACCCGCGGTGATGCTCTGACCGAGGACCGCCGAGAACTCGGCGCGCTTCTCCTTGAAGCCCGGCGTGCTCGCGTTCGCGATGTTGTCGCCGATCACGGAGATCTGCGTGGAGGCCGTCTCCAGCCCGCTCACGCTGCTGAAGAGGGCGTTGGTCAAGGACATGTTCCGTTCCTTCCATCATCGAGCGCGCCCAGCATGCGGCGTGCCCAGCTCGTGATCTTCCCTGATCGTCGTCGGAGGACGTCGAAGACCTGCGCGGACCGTCCGCGCGGCGCTTCCCTCGCCTCCATCATTCGTTCCACGACCGTGACCCGGAGGAGCGCTCCATCGTCCTCCTCGATCACGTTCGACAAGACCTGCGCGAAGCTCACGCGCCGCTCCGAACCGGAGCCGGCGCGGGCTGCGCGCGATAGACCTGCTGTCCACCGCCGGTGGGCTGGACGCCGCCGAAGGCCGCACCCACGCTCGTCCCCGGCGCCGAACCGGGCAGACTCACCTCGAGCACGTCGGCCACGGAGAAGATGCGATCCCCCATTCGGATGCTCGGCTCGCCGGCGAGGATCGCGCCGGTGACCTGGCCGCGAACCATCGGCAGGAGCGTCACGTCCTCACCCGCTGCGTTGGTCCCGGTGAACTCGATCGCATAGACGCCGGGCGGAAGGTTCTGGGCCGCGGGGTCGAAGCGGTACACGTGGTCGCCGGGGCGAAGCGAGCTCTGCAGGCCGTCCTCGCCCTCCACCACGAGCGGCTCGCGGTGTCGCACGTTGCCGTTCGCGTCCGTGATGGTGACGCTCGCGGACGTCGCTTCCTCGATCGTGCGGAAATCCATCTCGATCGGGCTCTGGCTCTCGTCGACCTGGATCTGGCTGCCGAAGACCGTGACGTTCTTGCCGACGAGGTTCGTCGGGTCGAGGTTCGTCGTTCCTGTCGCCGCGCCGGCATCCGCCGCCGACGCCGAGGCCGCGACCAGCTGGTCGATCCCGGTGCGCATCGCGATCAGCTGCTCCACCGAGGAGAACTGCGCGAGCTGGGCAGCGAAGTCCGCCGAG
>JAUIMK010000462.1 GCA_030432735.1 bacterium | reverse complement strand
GGGCTGCTCGAGCCGGTCTAGGGGAGGGCGCGGTGCTCGAGATCGACGTCCTCACGATCTTCCCGGAGCTCTTCGGGCCCTTCCTCGACACCGCCTTCGTCGGGATGGCCCGGCGCGACGGCGCCGCGAGGATCGACACCCACGACCTCCGGGGTTGGGCGACGGATCGGCATCGCTCCGTCGACGACACGCCCTACGGCGGCGGCCCCGGGATGGTCATGACCCCGGAGCCCCTGGTCCCGGCGATCGAGGCGCTGGCCGGGCCGAAGGGGCCGGACCGGAAGGTGCACGTGATCTGCCTCTCACCGCAGGGCCGGCCCCTCGACCAGGCCCGGCTCGTGGCGCTGGCGGCGGCCCCCGCGCTCCTCTTCGTCTGCGGCCGCTACGAGGGGATCGATCAGCGGGTACTCGACCTGGCCGTCGACGAGGAGCTCTCGATCGGGGACTACGTGCTCTCCGGAGGGGAGATTCCCACGATGGTGGCGATCGAAGGGCTGGTCCGGCTGCTTCCGGGGGTGCTCGGAAATCCGGACTCGATCGAGACAGAATCTTTCCGCGGGGGGGGCGTTCTGGAAGGACCGCAGTATACTCGGCCGCCGGTTTATCGGGGCCTCGAAGTCCCGCCCGTGCTGCGTTCCGGGAACCACGCCGCGATCGAGGCGTGGCGTCGGGAGCAGGCCCTGAACAGAACTCGCGCTCGAAGGCCCGAACTCCTCGACGCTGCTCCGGAATCCCGGTCCGACGCAGGAATCGAAGAGACGAAGCGGCCCCTCGGCGACCCGACCCACCCGAAGAGAGACTGACTCCCGCGCCGGCCGACCGGCTCGCGCGAACGTATCCACCACCCTCGTATCCGATCGCCGGAACCCCGGATCCGATCCCATCCTCGTTTCGCGCGGCACCATGATGGATGGCATGCCGCGCGCGACGGGCTCGGCCGACGAGACGTGGCGACGAAGAGACCCAAAGGAAGAGACCGATGCGTACTCTGGACTTCATCGAAAACGAAACGCTCCGACGCGACCTGCCGCCCTTCAAGGTCGGTGACACCGTGGCGGTGCACGTGCGCGTCCGCGAGGGCGACAAGGAGCGGATCCAGGTCTTCCAGGGCCTCGTGATCCGTCGCCGCGGTGCCGGCGTGGGCGAGACCTTCACCGTTCGCAAGATCTCGAGCGGCGTCGGGGTCGAGCGTATCTTCCCGGTCCAGTCGCCGCTCGTGACGAAGGTCGAGATCAAGGCGCGCGGTTACGTCCGACGCTCGCGCCTCTACTACCTGCGCAACCTGTCCGGCAAGAAGGCGCGCCTGCACAGCAAGGTCCGCGATCTCTCCGGGCTGATCTCCGAGGAAGAGGCCGACGCCCTCGCGAACGGCGGCGACGTCGAAGCGGCCGCGCCGGAGGTCGAAGAGACGCCGGAGGTCACGGAAGAAGAGACCGCGACGGCCAAGGGCGGCAAGAAGCTCAAGGGCAAGGCCCTCAAGAAGGCGAAGGCCGCGGAGAAGGCCAAGCGCATGGAGCAGCTGAAGGCCGAAGAGGCGGATCGCGCGGCGAAGAAGGCGAAGGAAGAAGCCGAGGCGGCCGCGGCCGAAGCGGCGGATGCCGACGCGGGCGACGAGGCGCCGGCCGAAGAGGCCGAGGAAAGCAAGGACTGAGTCCTTCGCCGGGCTCCCTCACGCGGAAGCCCTCGAATCCGCGGGCCGCGTCAGAAGGCGGCCTCCCAGTGTTCGATCGACCACCGCGCATCCTCCGGGTGCGCGGTGTCGTCGTTCATGGGGGCGAGCACGCCGGCGCGGTCGTCGCGCAGGCACGTGATCACGTCGAAGCGCACGCCTCGGCGCCCCCGCCGCGACTCCGGGTGCTCGGCCAGCCAGGCGGCGGCGCCGCGCCGGAGCCGCGCCTGCTTGCGTTCGTCCACGGCCTCGGCCGCCGAGGCGTGGCGGCCGAAGGCCTGCCGCGCGCCGCGTCGCCGCGTCTTCACCTCGACGAAGACGACGACGCCGCGATCGCGGGCGACGAGGTCGATCTCGACGCGTGCGGCTCGGACGTTGCGCGCGACGATCTGATACCCTCGCGCCTCGAGATGACGCGCGGCGCGCTCCTCCCCCTCGCGCCCGAGGGATCTCCGAGCTCGGGTCATGATCGGGCCGGCCTCCTGGATCGGGATTCGATGGGACGGTTCCACGGGTCGGGGGTGGCGCAGGATAGGGATGGGAACGCTCCATATCGTCGCGACACCGATCGGTCACCTCGAGGACGTGACCCTGCGGGCACTTCGCGTGCTGCGGGAGGCGGACTGGGTGCTCGCCGAGGACACGCGGCGCACGCGCGTCCTGCTCGACCACTTCGAGATTCCCCAGAAGCCGACCTCGCTCCACGCCCACAACGAAGCCGGGCGGATCGACGGGGTCCTCGAAGCGCTCTCGGAGGGCAAGGACGTCGCGCTCGTCTCGGACGCCGGGACGCCGCTCGTGTCGGATCCGGGGGAGCGCCTCGTCGCCGCCGCCGTCGAGGCGGGCCATCGCGTGGAAGCGGTGCCCGGTCCTTCTGCGCTCCTCACGGCGCTCACGGTCTCCGGCTTCTCGACCGAACGAGTCCTCTTCCTCGGCTTCCTGCCGCGCAAGGCTGGCGCAAGACGCAAGGTGCTCGGCGACCAGCGCGGCCGAAGCGAGACCCTCGTGCTCTTCGAGTCACCGAAGCGGGTGGCGGCCACGCTGGCCGAGATCGCCCTGATCCTCGGTGATCGGCGGGCCTGTCTCGCCCGGGAGCTCACGAAGCAACACGAGGAAGTGTTGCGAGACGACGCCTCTGCCCTCGCGTCGCGTCTCTCGGAGGCGCCCCCGCGCGGCGAGTGCACCCTCGTGATCGAGGGCGCGGACGAGGCGGAGGAGGCCGCGCTTCGCGCGGGGT
>JAUIMK010000461.1 GCA_030432735.1 bacterium | reverse complement strand
GGCGAGCCCGAAATGCCCCGCGATGACGTCCCGCTGGCCCGCGAACCAGGAGCCCGTCGTCAGATAGAGGAGCGGGTGCAGGAACCAGAACCAGCGGACCGCGGCGCGCCCGCCGAGCCGCGCGACGAGCGGCGTTCCCGCCCCGACGGCGGCGACGAGGAGGAGGACGTCCGTGCGCCGCCAGCCGTACTCGTCGGTGCCCCAGAGGGCGACCGACAGCGCGTGGAGCCAGTGGGACATGGGCCAGTTGCCGTCGCGAATGTCGACGTAGGGGGCCTGGCCGAGATCGACCAGCCAGCCCGTGTAGTCGAGCTGCCACTGATCGATCGAAGGCGGCAGCTGGGCATAGAGCAGCACGAGCGACGGCCAGACGGCGATCGTCGCCCAGAGCAGCCCCCGCTCGATCCAACGCTCCGGCATCGCACCGTCCCCGATCGCCGCGCCTCCCGCCCGGAAGGCCACCCACCCGTCTTCGTCCCGCGTCGTGTGGCCTGGTTCGCACACCGATCGCCGCCCCTGA
Organism: bacterium; assembly: GCA_030432735.1. Classification (GTDB taxonomy): domain Bacteria; phylum Myxococcota_A; class UBA9160; order UBA9160; family UBA4427; genus UBA4427. Next base: position 2,388 of record JAUIMK010000461.1, on the reverse strand, counting down.
CCTAGCATGGAGGCCTCGCTCCCGCCCGCCGCGGGCGTCCGCCGGTCGCTTCGCCACCGGGCCGCCGCTCGCCGGGGCGGCGGCGGGGCCACGGGAAGGGACCCGGGGGCGCCTCGGGCGATGCAGCGCGTGCGCAGCCGGATCGCAAGCGGGCGGGAGATTCCCGGATCGCGCAATTCGGATGCCGCAGGGCCGCCGGAACGTGTCACTCTCCACGAAGGGAGCGAGCCCGCAGATGGTCGGAGAACCCCAGGACAGCACGACGCCGCGAGTCGGCCCGGGCGCTCCGGTGCACCGGCCGCGCTGGTCGATCGTGATCCCGTGCTACCGCAGCGGCGGCTGGCTGCCCGAGCTCGTGAAGGAGATCGCGGCCCACGCGGGCGATCGGCTGGACGCGCTCGAGCTCGTTCTGGTCGACGACGCATCCCCCGACGCGGCGACCTGGCCCGCGATCGAACGCATCGCGCGGGAGCACGCCTTCGTCCGCGGCCTGCGGCTCCAGTTCAACGTCGGGCAGTACCGGGCGCTGATGGCGGGCCTCGAAGCCGCGCGCGGCGACTGGGTCGTCACGATGGACGACGACTTCCAGACCCACCCGAGCGAGCTCCCTCGCTTCTTCGAAGCCGCCCTCGCCCACCCCGACATGGACGCGATCATCGGCCGCTACCCCACGAAGGAGCACAGCGCGTTCCGCAACGTCGGCTCGCGTCTCTTCGCGCGCCTCCAGGAGCGGATCTACGACCGCCCCGCCGACCTCGAGACCACCAGCTATCGGATCCTGAGCCGTCCCCTCGTCGACACCCTCGTCGGCAGCCGCGTGATCGACCCCGTCTTCCCCTCGATCATCCTGACGAGCACCCGGCGCCTGATGAACATCGACATCGCGCACCACCCCCGGGCCCACGGCGACAGCGGCTACTCCGTCGGCCGACTCGTCGGCATCGTGCTCGGCCAGGTCTTCGACGGCTCGGCCGTCCCGCTCCGGGCGGTGAGCCTGCTCGGCCTGGCGGTCTCCGCCGGCTCCGTCGCCTTCGGCGTCTACTCCTTCTTCTCGTGGCTGCGCGGCACCTTCCTCTCCGGAACGATCCTGCTCTCGCTCGGCGTGATGGGCGAATACGTGATGCGGCTCGTGGTCCAGCTCTCGGGGACACCGCGCTACGTCGTCCGCGCGTCGACGGACGAGCGGACCCCGGTCGACGTCGAGCTCGGTGCGCCCGTGCCGGAGCGTGCCTCCGAGGGCGGCTACGAGGGCGGCGGAGACGAGCGATGAAGACGGTCCTCGTGCTCGGCGCGAGTGCCCTCCAGACGCCTCTCGTGCGCGCAGCCCGCGAGGCCGGCCATCGCGCGCTGACGGCGGACAACGTCCCGTCGAACCCCGCCCACCGCGAAGCCGACGCCGCCTTCGACGTGAGTACGCGAGACGTTCCGCGCATCGTCGCGCTCGCACGGCGGGAAGGCGTGGACGCGGTCGTCTCGTCCTGCTCCGACGTCGCGCTCCCCGCCCTCGCGGCGACGGTCGAGGCCCTCGACCTGCCCGGCGTCCGCCCGAAGACCCTCGAGCGTTGGCTTCCCAAGTCGAACCTCCGGCGGCTCCAGGCGGAGGTCGGCCTCCCCTGCCCCGAGTTCGTGACGGGCGCGCCGACGGCGTCCCTGATCGAGGAGGCCAGCGCGCTCGGGGGCCCCCTCGTCGTAAAACCGACCGACCGATCCGGATCCCGCGGCGTCGCCTGCATCCGGGCCGACGATGTCCGGACGCTCGCCCGCGCCGCCGGCGAAGCGGCCGCGATCGGCTTCGCCGGCGACGTGATCATCGAGCGCTTCGTCGAGGGCGTCGAGTACGGCGGCGACGCCTGGATCTCGAACGGCCGCATCAGCGAGCTCTTCCTGACGGACAAGTGCATGCAGGGCGCGATCGTGCGGGGGCACGCGATGCCGAGCCGGCTGGCGGCGACGCGCAAGGACGAGCTCGCGTCCCAGCTCGCGCAGCATTGCCGGCACGCGGACTACACCGACGGCCCGCTCAACTTCGACGTGCGGATCGGAGACGACGGGCCGCCGATCCTGCTCGAGCTCGCGCCGCGTCTCGGGGGCAACTGGATTCCCCAGCTCGCGGCGTGGTGCTTCGGCGTCGACCTCTTCGCCGCCGCGATCACCGCCGCCCTCGGTGAGGCACCGAAGCTCGCTCCGCGATCGCCACAGCCCGGCGCGAGCTTCGTCCTCGCGGCGGGGCGCCACGGCACCCTCGCCGAGGACGTGCCCGTGGACGCGATCGCGCGGGCGGTTCCCGGGCTCGCGCGGCTCGAGCTCGACGTCGCGAAGGGAGACGACTTCGAGGCCCTGCGCGACAGCGGCCAGCAGCTCGGACGCGCCCTCTTCGACCTCGAGGCG
>JAUIMK010000460.1 GCA_030432735.1 bacterium | reverse complement strand
CGACGGCGCGGGCCACCTGCTCGGCAAGGCGGCCGGGGGCGTGCTCAAGCACATGGACGGCGCGCTCGTGACGGCGGCCTTCTACCCACCGGAGAGCCACATCAAGGGCATCCTCGTGAACCAGGAGGGCAAGCGCTACTGCGCAGAGGACTCCTATCACTCGCGCTCGAGCATCCTCACGACCCAGCAGACCGACCGCAAGGGCTGGCTGATCCTCGACGAAGCCACCTATCAGCCGGACCCGCCGGCCTGGGGCGCCTATCCCCTCGTCGACGCCTTCGAGACGATCGAAGAGATGGAGAAGGCGCTCGGGATGCCCGAGGGCGCGCTCCAGGAGACGGTCGCGAGGTACAACGAGTACGCGGCGAAGGGCGAGGACCCGGACTTCCACAAGAAGGACAAATGGCTGCAGCCCCTCGACCAGGCCCCCTACGCGGCGCTCGACGCCTCCGTCGGCGCGGCGACCTACATGAGCTTCACGCTCGGCGGTCTCGACGTGACGCTCGACGGCGAGGTCAAGACCGCGGACGGGGGCACCGTGCCGGGGCTCTTCGCGATCGGCGGCTGCGCGTCGAACATCGCGCAGGACGGGACGGGCTATTCCAGCGGGACGTGCATCGGTGAGAGCACGTTCTTCGGACGTCGCGCCGGTCGGGCCGCCGCGTCCTCCTGAGCCCGGCCGCCGTTTCGGGAAGTCCGGGGAGGCGCGCTCCCCCGGACGAGCCGGTCGAGCGGCCGTCTGAAATCGATTGTCGATTCCGGGAGGTTCGACTTCCGGACCGGGGATCCTATCCTTGGCTCATCGAAAGGGAGACGAATCCATGCAGGGCGATCCGGAGATCATCGAGGCACTCAACGACGTGCTGACCGCGGAGCTGACCGCGATCAACCAGTACTTCATCCACCACAAGATGTGCGAGAACTGGGGCTACAAGGTCCTCTCGAGCAAGAAATACGAAGAGTCGATCGAGGAGATGAAGCACGCCGACAAGGTGATCGCGCGCATCCTCTATTTCGACGGGGTGCCGAACATGCAGCGGATGAACCCGGTCCGCGTCGGCGAGAACGCCATCGAGCAGCACGAGCTCGACCTCGCCCTCGAGTTGGAAGCGGTCAAGCGCCTGAACGACGGGATCGCACTCTGTCGCGACAAGGGCGACAACGGAACCCGCGAGCTCCTCGACCACATCCTCCAGGAGGAGGAGGAATCGGTGGACTGGCACGAAGCCCAGCTCCACCTCGTGAAGGAAGTGGGCAAGGAGCGCTACCTCGCGGAGATGATCCACGAGGGCGAGTGACGGCGCCCATCCGAGGAGCCCGATCGATGGATGACCGCGCGAGGGACCGACTCGTCTCGGGGGAGGCCTGGGACGATTTCTGCGAGACGCTCAAGGTCGCCGGGCGCGTGATCGACGCGTTCGGAGACGAGCCTTCCGATCTCGAACGCGCGGAGTGGTATCGCTTCCTCTCCCGACTCACGCGAAACGGCTTCGAGCGCATGGTCGAGAACTGTGAGCCGGAACGGCCGCGGTTGCGCGATGCGCCCTGGCGTCAGAGCATCAACGTCCAGAGCCCGGACCAGGATCATTTGATGTGCGAGTTCGTGGACGGGAGCCACGAATATCGCATTCGCGGCAACCGGGGCACGCTCCCCTATTTCGTGATCGCGACCTGGTCGGCGCCACAGCCCGCCGACCTCGGTGCGCGGGACTGGGCGGAGGCGGGCGTCGACGGGCTCCCGGAGTTCGACCCGACGAATCTGACGACGACGTCCTTCCTTTCCAGTCGCGACCTCGACTTCGACGCCAACGGGAACTTCGAGCTGATCCTCTCGCAGCAGCCCCCGGAGAAGAACGGTCTCGCGCTCCAGCCGCAGACGACCGGCGTCCTGATCCGGACCGTGTATCACGATCGAGGGGCCGTCGTCGCGCCGACCTTCGAGATCGAGCGACTCGACGCGCCCTCGCCCCGTCCGATCCGGGCGGCGGAGATGAGCGAAGGACTCGCCAAGACCGCGCAGATCGTGCTGGGCTATGCGGAGCTCGTGCGCGCGTGGTGGTTCGACAACCTCTCCCAGCGCCCGAACACGATCGACTTCTCCGAGGCGACCTATCTGAGCAACGGGGGCGTGCTCGACCGGCTCCACGGGTTCGGGTGTTGGCGGAAGCCCGCCGAGAAGGCGCTCGTGGTCCGCTTCACCCCCGCCGAGTGCGAGCACTGGATCCTGCAGGTCTGCAACCGCTGGCAGGAGAACCTCGACGTCTACGAAGACGGGCAGGGCTACATCACGAAGTTCACCGCCGACTTCGAGGGCGATGGATCGATCCTCGCCGTGATGGCCGATCGTGATCCCGGGATCGGCGGCAACTGGATCGACACCTTCGAGCACGAGGCGGGCGTCTTCAGCCTGCGGCTGATCCAGACCGAAGGTGCGCCCTCGGTCGCCATCCAGGAGGTCGCGCTCGCGGACCTGGAGAAGCGCGGTCTCGCGGCGCTCGAGGGCGTCGAGCCGATCCTGAGCGGCGGTCCCTCGGAGACCTGAGAGGCGACTCGACCGGCCTCTCGGCAATCGGATCCGGACTCAGGGCCTGCCGAGCACCATGCCGCCGCGCCCGCCGGCGACGAGGGCGTGCTCGGCGTCGGCGACCTGGTTGGCCGCCTCGCCCCGGATCTGGCGGACACCCTCGAGGATGTTGTTCACGCCGTGGATGTAGGCCTCGCCGAGGAGCCCGCCGTGGGGGTTCACCGGAATCGTACCGCCGAGCTCGATGTGCCCGTCCTTCACGAAGTCGACGCTCTCGCCCGGTCCGCAGAAGCCGTAGCCCTCGAGCTGCATGAAGACGATCGGGCTGAAGTTCTCGTAGATCGTCGCCACGTCGATGTCGGCGGGCGAGAGCCCCGTCATCTCC
>JAUIMK010000089.1 GCA_030432735.1 bacterium | reverse complement strand
CCGGACAGTCGAGGTTCGCGCAGCGGGTGACGGCTTCGCCTTCGAGCCGAACGGTTTCCGACTCGCAGACGGGACAGCGGTTCGGCAGCGAGCAGCGGACGAGCGTCCGTCCTTCCGCCCAGGCCTCCCGACGCCGGTCGAGGCGGACGCGCACGATCTGCGGGATCACGTCGCCGGCGCGCTGGATCACGATCCGATCGCCCACGCGGATGTCCTTCCGCTCGATCTCGTCCTGATTGTGGAGCGAGGCGTTCGAGACGGTGACGCCCCCCACGCGTACCGGCGCGAGGCGCGCGACGGGGGTGAGGGCTCCCGTCCGACCGACCTGGAACTCGATGGCCAGGAGCACGGTCTCTGCCTGCTCGGGGGGGAACTTGAAGGCGATCGCCCAGCGCGGTGCGCGGGCGAGGGTGCCGAGCGCTTCCTGCTGGTCCAGGCGGTCGACCTTGAAGACCGTGCCGTCGATCTCGACGGGCAGTGCGCCGCGCTTCGAGAGCAGGCCTTCGTGATAGGCGATCGCCGCCTCCACGCCCGCACAGACCTCGATCTCCGGGCTGATCACGAAGCCCCATTCGGCCAACAGCTCGAGGGTCTCGCTCTGACGCTCGAAAGTGTCGGGTCGGCCCTCGGCGAGGGAGTAGCCGCGGAACTCGAGGCTGCGCAGTCGCTCGTAGTCGATGTCGTGGATCTGGCGCAGGCTTCCCGCGGCGGCGTTGCGTGGGTTCTCGAAGGGCCGGAGCTCCCGCTCGAGACGTCCCGCGTTGAGCTTCTCGAACGCGGCGAGCGGGAGCACGACCTCGCCCCGGACGCTCGCGATCGCCGGCGGATCGTCGGTGGCGAGGGTCTCCGGGATGGACGGGACGTGGCGCAGGTTCGTCGTGACGTCTTCGCCGGTCTGTCCGTCGCCGCGGGTGAGACCCTTTGCGAGGCGGCCCTTCTCGTAGATCAGCTCGATGCCCGAGCCGTCGAGCTTGGGCTCCGCCATGTAGTCGAACGCCCCGATCGCGTCCTCGTCCGCACCGGTCTCCGACGCGAGCATGCGTCGGATGCGGGCGTCGAATGCGCGCATCTCGTCCGCGTCCATCGCGTTGTCGAGGGAGAGCATGGGCGAGCGATGGGGCGCGGTCTCGAAGCCCTCGGCGGGCACGGCGCCGACGACCTGCGTCGGTGAGTCCGGAAGCACGAGCTCCGGATGCGCCGCCTCGAGGTCGAGCAGCTCCCGGCGAAGGACGTCGTAGTCCGCGTCGCTGATCTCCGGTGCATCGTCCTGGTAGTAGAGCGCGTCGTGACGCCGCAGCTCGTCCGAGAGCGTCGCGATTCGCGCGCGCGCTTCGTCGAGGGCGATCTTCGCCTTCGTCGTCGCGTCGGAAGCCTTCGACTTCGCTGCCTTCGCTTTGCTCTTTCGCGCCGCCACCGCTCTGCCGGGCTCCTCGTTCTTCGCGTCGCCGGGCGCTGCCGGTCGAGTGCGCTCGCGCTGCGTGATCGCGACGCGTAGGTCGCAGGCGATGAAGGGAAATCCCGTCAAGGGGGCTTTCCTCGAGGCCGATGAACCCACGAGCGCACGCACGATCCGGCTCGCACCGGACGCGCGGACTCTACCACCGCCCCCCGGTCGCGCCGACTGCGGGGCTCCGACCGGATGGACCCTCCGCATGCCCGGTGCCTCGGACATCGCCTCCCTCGAGGAGGCCCGCGACCGGATCGCGGCGCTCGAGGCGCAGCTCGACGAGCAGGCCCGGGCCCGCGCGGAGCTGATCCATCTCGTGAGCCACGAGCTGCGGACGCCGATCACGGTCATCTCCGGCTTCGGGCGGCTGCTCCGAAACGAGGGGCACGGCGCGCTGAACGAGGATCAGCGGCGCTTCGTCGAAGAGTGCCTGAACGCATGCCGCCGGCTCGACGACTTCGTCGGCGACCTGCTCGAGGCCCGCGCGGACGCGGCGACGCCGTTCGAGATCGTGCGCGCGCGCGCCGATCTTCACGAGGTGATCGCGGCGCCCCTCGAAGCGCTCGTCCCGATGATCGAAGAACGGGGCATGAAGGTCGAGGTCAGGCTGCGCGCGAGCGAGCCGGTGATCGCCTTCGACGCGCGACGCATCGAGCAGGTGATGACGAACCTGCTGACCAACGCGATCCGGTACGGCCGCCCCGCCGGTCTGATCCGGATCGGGAGCGAAGAGGCCGTGGAAGGGGGCGGGGAGATCCTCGTCTCCGTCGAAGACGACGGGCCCGGAATCCGCCCGGAAGACCGCGATCGTCTCTTCGCGCCCTACGTGCGCGGAGTCGCGACCGGAGAGGTCCCGGGGCTCGGCATCGGGCTCGCCCTCTGCCGACGGATCATCGAGGCCCACGACGGACGGATCCACGTCGAGGAAGGCGAGCTCGGCGGAGCCCGGTTCGTGTTCGCACTGCCGCGAGCGGCAGCCACGCGGGAATCCCGGCCCGCCGCCGCCGTGGCGGGACCGGAAGGAGTGAATCGATGAGCGCCCGACCCGAATCCGTCGTCACCGACGACGAGGGACCGCGGCGCCTGCGCGCCCTGATCGTCGACGACGCGGAGGGCATGCGCGCCTATCTGGCGACGCTCTTCGAGGCGCGCGACTTCGACGTCGACACCTGCGACGACGGTGCGCGCGCACTCGCGCTGCTCGAGAACGGCGCGGATCCGGATCTCGTGCTGCTCGACGTGATGATGCCGGGCACCGACGGTCTCGCGGCCCTCTCCCGCATCCAGACGTCCTGGCCGGAGGTCCCGGTGCTGATGGTGTCGGTCGTGGGGAAGGCGGGGACCATCGTCCAGGCGATGCAGCTCGGTGCCGCCGACTACCTGACCAAGCCCTTCGAGGAGGCGGAGCTCGACGCGGCGCTCGACCGGCTCGGTCTGCACAGCGTGTCGCGCAGGCAAGGCGCACGACCGGCGGCGGGACAGACGATCTGGGTCAGCCCGGCGATGCGCGAGATCCGCGCCGTCATCGAGCAGATCGGCGATACCGACGTCACGGTCCTGATCCAGGGCGAGAGCGGCGTCGGCAAGGAGGTCGTCGCGCGCGAGGTCCACGCCGTCTCGACCCGCGCGAGCGGTCCCTTCGTGAAGGTGAACTGCGCCGCGCTTCCGTCGGACCTGCTGGAGAGCGAGCTCTTCGGCTACGAAAAGGGAGCGTTCACGGGGGCGAACGGCCGCAAGCAGGGCAAGTTCGAGCTCGCGAGCGGCGGAACCATCTTCCTCGACGAGATCGGCGAAATGTGTCCGTCCCTCCAGGCCAAGCTGCTGCAGGTGCTCCAGGATCAGGAGTTCACGCGTCTCGGCGGCAATCGCGAGGTGCGGGTCGACGTCCGGGTCGTCTGCGCCACGAATCGCTCGCTCGTCGACATGGTCGCTTCGGGCGATTTTCGAGAGGACCTCTACTTTCGCTTGAACGTGGTCGCGATCGATATTCCGCCGCTGCGCGAACGCCGGGAGGAGGTCCCGCTCCTCGTCGAGACCTTCCTCTCCCGATATGCGTCGGCCTACGAGCGGCCGCGGACCGGACTGTCCCAGCGCCTGATCGAGGCGCTCAACACCTACGACTTTCCGGGCAACGTGCGGGAGCTCGAGAACATGATCAAGCGCGTCGTCGTGCTCGAGAGCGAGGAGTCGATCCTCAGCGAGCTCACCCGCCCGCGCGCAGACCGGGGACGGCGACGCGCCGAGCTCGACGCGCTCCTCGAGGAGATCGAGGAGACCGCCGGCGAGCTCCCGTTGAAGGAGGTCGGCCGGCGCTTCGCCCTCGAGGTGGAGCGCGAAGCGATCGAGCACATGCTCCATCAGACCGGCTGGAACCGGAAGCGCGCCGCGTCCCGTCTCGGCATCAGCTATAAGACGCTGCTGCAGAAGATCCGGGACTGCGAGATCGAGGTCCGCGGGTAGATCGAGCCGTCGCCTGCGGCGCGGTCGGCCTAACGGTCGCGCTCGCGCTCGAGCGTCGCTTCGAGGAACGTGGCCATTCGTCGAGCCAGGTCGTCGCGGATGAAGCCCTCGTCGACCCAGCGTCGGCCCGCCTCCGCGCGGGCGCGCGCTTCCTCCGGCGCGTCCATCACCCTTTCGATGGCGGCGACCATCTGGTCCTCGTCCTCGGGGTCGATGACGAGCGCTCCCTCCGCTTCTTCCATCATGCGGCGGATCTCGCCCTTGGCGGCGAGGACGACCGGGCGCTCCTGGGCGAGGAACTCGAAGATCTTCGACGGGATGACGGTCTCGAAGACCGGCAGGTCCCGGAGCATCACGAGCAGCAGATCGATCGACGCGATCCAGTCGGGCATCGCCTCCCGCGGCTGCAGCCCGAGCATCGCGACGTTGTCGAGGCCGCGTCGCCGGATCTCGTCCTCGAGCTTCTCGCGATCCGCACCGTCTCCGATCAGTACGAAGCGCAGCTCCCGCCGATCCTTCATGCGCTCGGCGACGTCGATCAGGAGCGTGAGTCCGTGTGCGAGCCCGAGCGTGCCGACGTAGGCGACGGTGAAGTGCCCGTCGAGGCCGTGCTTCGCGAGGAGCTCGCGATTCGGAGGTCGCGGCTTGAAGAGGGCGGGGTCGATCCCGTTGTAGATCAGCTCGATCCGGTCGTCGGAGACGCCGCGTTCCCGGATGTGGGCGCGGAACGTGCGCGTGTTGACGACGACGCCGGAGGCGCTTCGGTAGAGCCACCGCTCGAGCGCTTCGAGGACGCGGAGGATCGGGCCGGGGCCGAGCTGGCCGAGCTCGACGACGGACTTGGGCCAGAGGTCCCGGATCTCGAGCACGAAGGGGCGGCGCTTCAGCTTCGAGACGAGGGCACCGGCGACCCCGACGAAGAACTGGGGGCTGGTCGCGACGACGAGGTCCGGGCGATCCGCACGAGAGGAGGCGAGGATCGCGGTCAGCATGAAGCCCAGATAGTTCAAGACGCGCTTCGCGAAGCCCGAATTCGGCGTGAGGTACATCCAGGTTCGGATGACGCGGATTCCGTCGATCGTCTCTTCCTGGATCAGCCGATTCCGATAGCCCTCGAAGATCACGCCGCGGGGATGGTTCGGGACACCGGTGATGACCGTGACCTCGTGCCCGTCCTGGACCCATCGGCGGCAGTGCTCGTGGGTCCGGTTCGCCGGGGCGTTCACCTCCGGCGGGAAGTAGTGCGTGATGAAGAGGATCTTCATTCGGCGAGCGCTAGTTCGGAACGAAGTCGTCGAGGAGCGGCGTCACGACGCCCGCGAAGTCCTGGAACACCGCCTCTGCCGCCTCTTCGTCGCCGTACACGATCGGGACGGTGAAGCGAACGAGGGAGCCGTCCGTTCGTCCTTCCCGCGCGCGATCGAGGAACATGTAGAAGATCTTGTGGTGGCTCTGGGCGATCACACGGCCGCGGGAGTGGTACCAGAAGTAGACCAGTGCGCGCTGATTGCCCTTCGCGATCACGAAGCGCTTCGCCTCACCCTGCACGCCGCCTTCGATGCCGTTCCGAGCGAGGGAGATCGGCACGACCCTGGAGTCGATCACGTCCCAGCCGGATCCGGGGAGACAGTGCTCGGGCGGATGGATCGCCGTGGCCTTGCCGGAGTCACGGTCGCGGGTCTGGCGCTCGTGGTACCCGATGTAGAGGTGAGTGGAGGCGGCCTTCTCTTCGTTCACGAAATTGCACGCGAGGTAGTCGGTCACCATCAGGTTGTCGATCGTCGCGGGGTCGAGCGTCTCGCGAATGGTGCAGCGCCAGTCGTCGATCCGGTCCGGGAAGAGCGAGAACTCGGCGCGCGGCGGAATGACCTCGGCGCTTCCGAGGTACCAGTAGACGTAGCCGTTCAGGGCCAGGAAGAGGATGGCGGCGGCGATCTTGGCGGTCATGCCGAGGCGTCTCCGGAAGCGCTCTCCGCGTCACCCTTGCGCGAGCGGAGGCCGACGAAGAATTCGATCAGCCGACCTTCGCCCAGCAGGATGACGAATGCGAGCCCGAACGTGAAGATGCCCTGGAGGTCGTGGATCGTTCCCGAAGCGAGGCTCTCGTCGTAGTGGGCGAGGTAGCCGGTCAGCGCGACCCGGAAGGCGTTCACGAAGATCGCGATCGGGATGGTCGAGGCGACCAGTACGAGCTGGATCCAGAGCACGCCCGGCTTGAAGAAATACGCGAAGACGACGCCCAGCGTGATCAGCGCCATCAGGCTGCGCAGCCCGCTGCACGCTTCGTGGACGAAGAGCTCCGTGTGGGCGAGATGGATGATGTTGCCCTCGACGAGCGCGGGGATTCCGATCTCCTGCAGGCTCAGCACGGCGGACTTGGCGGCGATCAGCTGGAGCGGGAAGGCGACGGTGTTCACCAGCGACTGCGGGAGCGGGACCATCAGGAAGAGGAAGAAGAGCGGGAACGCGAGGATCCGGAAGACCTCCTTGCCGAGGAGCAGCAGGACGAGGCCGATCAGCGTGAAGATGAAGCCGCTTCGCATCGTCATCAGCTCGGTGCCCAGCCGTCCGATGGAGAGGCTCGTCACGCCGATCAGGAGTGGGATCAGGCCGAGCCACGAGCCCGAGATCCGCGCGTCCTCGAGATCCCATCGCTTCTGATAGGCGAAGTAGACGGCGAGGGGCGCGATGATGAAGCCGTGCTGATAGTCCTCCACCACGCTCCAGTGGTGGACCATGTTGCGCAGGATCGGGAAGTAGATCCCGAAGAGCGCCACGATCGCTCCGCAGGTGATGTAGACGGCCTTTCGGTCGTCGATCTCGTCGCCGACCCGAGCGGCCGTCGTCGTCGTCCCGTCAGCCATGGAGTGGCAGACCCCGATCAGTTGTCGCGCGTCGCGAGGACGTCGCGTTCGAGAATGTCGACGATCCGGACAGCGGCCTCTCCATCCCACAGCGCGGGGCGCTTGCCGCGATCCTTCCGGCGGTCGTCGAGACCACCGCGCAGCTTCTGGATGGCGGCTTCGATGTCTCGCGGGTTCGTCCCGACGATCTCGTTGGTTCCTTCGGTGACCGTGACCGGTCGCTCCGTGCTCTCACGAAGTGTAAGGCACGGAACGCCTAACGCCGTCGTTTCTTCCTGGATTCCACCGGAATCGGTGAGCACCATCTGAGCGTCTGTCAGCAGCCGCAGGAAATCGAGGTAGCCGAGGGGGTCGGTCAGATGGAGGTCGGGTGTCACTCCGCCGAGATTTTCGGCGACGGTCTTCGCCGTCCGCGGATGGATCGGGAACACCACCGGAATCTCGCGATTCAGTCGGCCGAGCACTTCGAAGAGCTTCGCGAGCTGCTCCGCGTGGTCCACGTTGCTCGGTCGGTGGAGGGTCAGGACGGCGTACTCGCCGGGCGAAAGGCCCAGCCGTTCGAGCGTGTCGAGCTCCTGGGCGCGCGCCTTGTGCGTGAGGAGCGTGTCGATCATGACGTTGCCCACGAAGTGGATCTTCTCAGAAGGAATGCCTTCGCGGAGGAGATTCTCCTCGGCGGAGGGCTCCGTGGTAAAGAGCCAATGGGAGACCGAGTCCGTCAGGACGCGGTTGATCTCCTCGGGCATGTCGCGGTCCCAGGAGCGGAGGCCGGATTCGACGTGGGCCACCGGAATGTGCAGCTTCACGGCCGCCAGCGTCGCCGCGATCGTCGAGTTCACGTCGCCGACGACGAGGACCACGTGCGGCTCGCGCTCGACGAGCAGGTCCTCGATCTTCATCAACACCTGGGCGGTCTGGTGGCCGTGGGTGCCGGAGCCGACGCCGAGGTTCACGTCCGGCTCGGGAATTCCGAGATCCTTGAAGAAGGAGTCGGACATCGCCTGGTCGTAGTGCTGGCCGGTGTGGACGAGGATCGGCTCGAAGCGGTCGGCGCGCCGCGCGAACTCGTGCATCAGGGGCGCGATCTTCATGAAGTTCGGGCGAGCCCCAGCGACGCACAGGACGCGGATCTTCTCGCTCGAGGGGGGAGGGGCGGCAGTCATGCTCTCTTCCTGCAGACCTGAGAGGGACGGGAGGCCGACACGGTTCAGGCGCCTTGGCGCCCGCGGCCGACCCGTCCTCCTGCGGGGGAGTTCGGGATTCGGGAGCCCCTTCTTTAGCATCGGGAGTCGATCGGGGAGTCGATCCGGTCTCCCCATTGCCCGTGGGGGATTCCAAGGGGCAAGATAGGGGCAACCGCCCGAAATCAGAGGCGTTCCCAGCAGAATTGAACCAAAGGCTCTCCGGGCGGTCGCCGATGAGGGAAAGGGGTTTCCCACCGGGACATCGAGTGTCCATATCTGGAATTCTTTTCCACATTGTGACGAAAAGGATGTCCACCTGTGGCTACTCTCCGGCCACTACCCGGAGAGAAATCCCGCCAGCTCGAAATCCGAACAGAGTTTGGCGGATGCACCGGCATCTGCTGCGGGAAAGAAGTGTGGCGAAAACGTTTCACCCAACGTTCTCGCTCCGGGAGTTCCAGCCCGAAGATGAGTGAACGGACCACGGTTCTCGTGATCGATGACGATCCGGGGATCCGCGAATACCTGGAGACGCTGGCAGCGCGTCAAGGCTACGGCGTCTACACCGCCGAGGACGGCGAGACTGCGCTCGCCGAGCTGGACCAGGTGCGCCCCGACATCATCACCCTCGACGCGGTCCTTCCCGGGATCGACGGGCTCGAGACCCTGCGCCGACTGAAGCAGCGCGCACCGGAGATCCCGGTCGTCATGTTGTCCGGCCACGGTCAGGCGCGCACGATCGTGGAAGCGATGCGGCTCGGTGCCGCGGATTTCCTGCGCAAGCCCTTCGAGGTCGAAGAGCTCGAGCTCGCCTTCTCGCGCGCGCTCGAGAACCGCGCGCTCGCGGAGGAGGTGCGTAGCCTCCGCGGTCGCGTGCGCAGCGACGTCGACGGCCTGCTGATGGGCGGGGACAGCCCGAAGATGCGCGAGGTCAAGGAGATCATCGAGCAGGTCGCCGACACCGACATCACCGTGCTCGTGCGCGGCGAGAGCGGGACCGGCAAGGAGGTCGTCGCCCGGGCGCTCTTCCAGCTCGGAAACCGCCGGAGCCGCCCCTTCGTGAAGGTCAACTGCGCCGCGCTTCCCTCGGAGCTCCTCGAGAGCGAGCTCTTCGGCTTCGAGAAGGGCGCCTTCACCGGTGCGCAGAAGCGGAAGCTCGGCAAGTTCGAGTACGCGAACCAGGGCACGATCTTCCTCGACGAGATCAGCGAGATGGCACCGGGCCTCCAGGCGAAGCTCCTGCAGGTGCTCCAGGACGGCGAGTTCTCCCGCCTCGGCGGCGAGAGCGACGTCCGGGTCGATGCCCGGATCATCGCCGCCACGAACCGCAACCTCGAGGAGGCGGTCAGAAAGGGAGAGTTCCGGGAGGACCTCTACTACCGCCTGAACGTCGTCACGATCCACATTCCGCCGCTCCGGGAACGGATCGACGCCGTGCCGCTCCTCGTCGAGCATTTCCTGCGCATGTACAACGAGCAGTACAACAAGAACGTCGAGAAGCTGTCCGACGAGACCATGCAGGTCCTGATGGACTATCACTGGCCCGGCAACGTCCGCGAGCTCGAGAACATGATCAAGCGGATGGTCGTTCTCGGGAACGAGTCGACGGTGCTCCAGGAGATCGCCCAGCGCGAGCCGATGGTGGCCTCGCCGGCGAAGGGCGGCGCCGCCGATGCCGCCGACGACGACCTGGATCTCGTGGCACTGGGCGCCGACTTCGAGCACGGCGGCGAGCTCGATCTCAAGGCGATCTCGAAGCGCGCCTCCCAGATCGCGGAGAAGAAGGTGATCGAGCGCGTGCTCGCGCAGACCCGGTGGAACCGCAAGGAAGCCGCCGAACGATTGCAGATCAGCTACAAGGCCCTCCTCTACAAGATGAAGGAAAACGGCCTGAGCGAGGGGCGTTAGGCGGATCGCGCAAGCGATCCGGCCCATTCGGAGAACGATGATGATTCGCGTTGACCAGATGACTCGATTCGCCCTCGTGGCGCTGGCCGCCCTCGTGGTGGGGTGCACCGGCGTGGGCCAGCCGCCCCCGCCGGAGACCGAGGTCGGGGCCCGAGAGGAGTACGTGATCGGGATTCCGGACGTCTTGCGAATCGTCGTATGGCGGAACGACGAGCTCTCCGTGCTCGTCCCCGTGCGCCGCGACGGCAAGATCTCGGTGCCGCTGGTCGACGACGTGCAGGCTGCGGGCCTGACGCCGCACGAGCTCAAGGAGGTCCTGACCGAGGCCCTCGCCGAGTACGTGACCGCGCCCGACGTCACCGTCATCGTCCAGGAGACGAACAGCCACACGGTGACGGTCGTCGGCGGCGTCCTCCGCTCGGGGCAGATCCCGCTCACTCGCGACATGCGCGTCATCGAAGCGATCGCGACGATGGGCGGCTTCAGCGCCTGGGCGAAGAAGGACCGCATCAAGGTGATCCGCAACGTGGACGGGAAGACCGTTGAATACGGCTTCAACTACGGCGCGTACACGTCGGGGAAGTCCCCCGAGTCGAATCTGCTGCTGATGCCCGGTGACACGGTCGTCGTACCGGACTAGCAGGGGCGCCGAATGGCTCGCGCGCATGTCTGCGCATCACTACTGGGGTTGGGTCTGATGCTGGCCGCAAGCTCGACAGACGCACGGGAACTCGAGTTCTTCATCGAGAATCGTCTCGGTGGGGATTCGAACGTTTTCCGGCGGTCGGAAGAGTCGACGGGCGACCTGCGTCCGAAGGCGGGCGGCGTCTGGGAGATCTCGCCGCGGCTGACGCTTCGCGACGACCGCGACGAGCTCGAATACGACTTCCGCTACCAGCCGACGTACGAGCGCTTCTTCGCGGTCGAAGACAGCGGGGACGAAGGCGATTTCAGCGGCTTCGATCATACGGCGTCCGCGGAGTATCTCTGGCGCGTCAGCCCGGCGGCATCGATCGGTGCCAACGGTCGATTCAGTCGGCAGCGACGGCCTCGGGAAGGATTCCTGGATCTTGGCCCGGTGACGGCTCCGCCCCTCGAGCAGACGGACGACGAGTACGTCCAGCGCTCGGACGGCAGGCTTTTCGTCAGCTACGCGCTCAGCCCGCGGTTCTCGCTCCAGGGCAACTACTCCTTCGACGACCTCGACGTCAGTCCGCAAAACCAGTCGGATACACGATCCCACACTTTCTCCACAGGAGTGCTCTACGCGATCGGTGAACGCACTCAGGTGGGCGTGAACGCGTCCTATCGGGATCGCGAGACGAGGGCGTCCGTCGATCCGGACGGGGATCCGTCGACGGGTTTTCCCCTGGATCCCACACTCGCACTACGCGAGTTCCGTTCGGAGACACAGACGTTCGACGTGTCGTTCTCGATCTCGCACGAGGTGACGCGACGTGTCGCCATGGAGATCGCCGTGGGGCCCTCGTCCTTCGACACCCGCGATGAGGACTCGCTCGGGAACGTCAGCTTCAGCAACGACGACTCGTTCTTCGCGGTGGTCAGGGCGACGTACGCCTGGCGATTCGGCGGAGTCGAAGTCGGGTATACCCGCTCGGAAGGAGGCGGCGGCGGCGCGGCGGCTGCGTCCTCCATCTTGGATAGTGTGACGGCGTCACTTCGCTGGACGCCGCAGCGACTCTGGGTCGTTCGGCTCCGAGGGACGTACACGCATCGAGAGAGTGTGGCGTCCGACGCCTTCTTCGGACGCGATACCAGAAGCGACCTCATCGCCGCGAGCGCCAACGTCCAGCGTCGTCTGACGGAGGAGCTCTCGCTCATCGCGAACTTCCGGTACAGCCGCTCGACGTTGGACGAGTTCACGCCTTTCGTTCCGGTGAGCGGGGGCTTTCTGGCGAATGTGTCCAGGCGCGCGAGAAACGAGAACATTCAGGGCTTCATATCGGTCCGGTACACCTTCGATCCCTACGTCTTCTAGGACGAACGAATCATGAATATCGAACAAGGCAACGGCAATCAGGTCCTCGACCTCCTCGGCTTCCTGCGGCGACGCGGAAAGTTCGTCGCGATCGTGGCGGGGGGGATCATCCTCCTGACCTTCTGGCTGACGATGGCGTTGCCCAATCTCTATACCTCGTCCGCCATGATTCTCGTCGAGCCGCAGAGCGTCGACGAGGATCTCGTCAATTCGGGGGTGCGCGAGAGCGATCTCAACGAGCGCCTCGGTCTGATGACTGCCGAGATCCTGAGTCGGATCCGGCTCTCGAAGATCATCGACGACATGAACCTCTACGAGGACGAGAGCGAGGATCTGCAGCGGATCGAAGTCGTCGACCTGATGCGGTCGTACATCAGTGTCGTGCCCGTCCTCTCGGAGCTGGAGGAGGGGCAGCGTCGTCGGGACGTCAAGTTCAATACGTTCCGGATCATCTTTCAGCACGAGGACCCGCAAGTCGCGGCGACGGTCGCGCAGCGGATCGCGAACGACTTCATCAACGCCAACATCGAGGCGCGAACGCTCGTCACGGGAAAGAGCCTCGACTTCATGCAGGACGAGATCGAGTCGCTGACGGCCGAGCTCGCGGAGGTCGAGGGCGAGATCGCGAAGGTGAAGGCGGAGTCGCCCGGTCGACTGCCGGAGGACTTCGACTCGAACCAGCGCATGCTGCAGTTCGCCATGGCCGACCTGCGCGACGCGCAACGAATCTTTTCCTCGGCTCAGAGCGACGCGGCCTACTGGAAGAATCAGGCCTTGACGGCTTCGTCGATGACGGGCGGCGGGGATCCCGCGAGCCCGGCGCATCGCAAGCGGCTGCTGGAGATCGAGCGCGGAACGCTGCTCGCCCGAGGGTTCACGGATCGGCATCCCGACGTCGTTCGCGTCGAGGCGGAGATCGCGCTCTTGGCGGATCAGATCGCCGCCGCTGGCGAGGCTTCGGCGGACGGAAAGGAGCCGCCGCAGTCGATCGGCGAGCAGAATGCCCGTGCAGAGCAGGGGCGGGCCGAGCTTCGCGCCGCCGCGGCCGCCGAGGACATCGACCGCCTCCGCGAACAGATTTCGGACCTCGAAGCGCGGCTGGCGGCGACGCCGGTCGTGGCCGAGCGGCTCGACGCGCTGAATCGCCAGTACGAAGGGCTGTACCGCAGCTACCAGGACTTCAGCACGCGTCTCCAGCAGGCGAGCGTGCAGGCCACCCTCGAGCGGCGTCAGCTCGGCGAGAAGTTCCGGATCCTGGAGTCGGCGGAGCCGGCCCCAGAGCCGTCGTCGCCGAATCGAATCCTGATCCTCATCCTCGGTGCGGTGCTCGGTCTGGGGATCGCCGCGGGCGCGGGGCTCGTCGCCGAGGTCGCCGATTCTTCGGTGCACACGTCGAGCGAGCTCCAGCAGAGCCTCGGGATCCCGGTCCTCGTGTCCGTCCCGCGGATCATGCTCGAGTCCGATCGCGCCGCGCGGTCGAGGCGGATCCTGCGCGAGACGCTCGCCGCGATCGCCGTCGTGCTCTTCGTCCTGATCGGCGGAGGCGTGACCTACTACTTCGTCAACATGGCCGGCAAGGCCGGTGTCGAAGAAGTCGATTCCGAGGCCACCACCGAAGAGGCGCGAAGGCCTCTCGGTCGGATCGATCTCGGGTAGCGGGTAGGGAAGACGATGTACACCGAGTACTACGGGCTCGTTCGTTCGCCCTTCGAGATGACGCCGGACCCCTCGTTCCTCTACCTGGGAGAGGCGCATCGCGAGGGATTGGCGACGCTCGTCTACGCGGTCAATTCGGGGAAGGGCTTCGTCATGCTGACCGGTGAGGTCGGTACGGGGAAGACCACGCTCCTGCACGCGCTTCTCGGGCAGCTCGACTCGAACACGAACTCGGCCTTCATCTTCAACCCGCGCCTCGATCCGATGGGTTTCTTCCGCGTCCTCTTCGAGGAGCTCGACATCGGTCCGCCCTGCGACACGAAGGCCGAATATCTGCTGACGCTCAATCAATATCTGATCGACAAGCTGGCGGCGAACGAGCGCGTGCTGCTGATCGTCGACGAGGCCCAGAATCTCTCGACCGAGATGCTCGAGGAGATCCGGCTCCTCTCCAATCTGGAGACGCCGACCTCGAAGCTGATCCAGATCATGCTCGTCGGGCAGCCCGAGCTGCAGGAGCTCGTGGATCAGCCCGAGCTTCGCCAGTTGCGACAGCGGATCGCTCTCCGACATCATCTGCGGCCCTTCGATCAGCAGGAGGTCGCCGAGTACGTCCAGGAGCGGCTCGCGAAGGCCGGTTACACGGGCAAGGGGCTCTTCAAGAAGAAGGCGCTCAAGGAGCTCTTCGAGATCACCGCGGGGACGCCGCGGATGATCAACAACATCTGCGACGGGGCCCTCCTGCTCGGCTATGCGCGGCAGGAGAGCACGATCGGTCCCGAGCACATTCGCGAGGTCGCGCACGACCTCGGCCTCGTCGGCAAGGACGCCGTCGAGAATCAGGATTCTTCTCGGGGGACGGACAAGCCCCCGAAGCGGCGTCGACGACGCCTGCTCCGATTTCGACGTTAGTCGCGATCGGGATCGCTAGGAGAGAGAAATGCCCAAGCACTACGAAGCACTGCAGCGTGCCGAGGAAGAGCGCCGCCGGAAGATGAGCGGCGTCGAGTCCTCCGCGCCCGCGGCGGTCCCCTTCGAGAGCGCAGCCCCGCCGGTGGCGCCGCCCTCCGCGAAGCCGCCGGGGCTCCTGTCGCGCCTCTTCAAGGGGCGGAGTGGCGCCGTGACGGAGGAGCCTGGGGAGGCGAACAAGCGCCGGATCGCGCTGCTCCAGCCCGACTCCTACGTGGCGGAGCAGTACCGCAGTCTGCGCGGTCGGATCGATTCACTCGCGTCACAGCGTCCGCTCAAGACGCTCGCCGTCACGAGCGCGAACTCGGGCGAGGGCAAGTCGACCTGCTCGGTGAACCTGGCGACGGTCACGGCGATGAGCGTGGGGCGAAGCGTGCTCCTCATCGACTGCGACCTCAGGCGGCCGAAGGTGCACTGGACCCTCGGGCTGCAGCCGCAGGTGGGGCTCGCCGAGGTGCTGCTCAACCAGGCGACGCTCGAGGAGGCGATCCTCAAGCTCGACGGTGTGAACCTCGACGTGCTGCCCGTCCGGTCGGTTCCGTCGAACCCGTCGGAGCTGCTCGCTTCGCCCGAGATGCGGAAGCTGACGGAAGAGGTCGCCGGGCGCTACGACCGCGTGATCCTCGATACGCCGGCGTGCCTGGGGCTTCCGGACGCGAAGAGCGTCTCGGAGATCTGCGACGGGCTCGTGATGGTCGTTCGTGCCGGCATCACGCCCAGGGAAGACGTCCGCGCGGCCCTCGACATCCTCGATCGTCGCAAGGTCGTCGGGATGGTGCTGAACGGCTCCGAGGCGACCCGCGAACAGTACGGATACTACTAGCCCTCGCACCGACCCCGCGTCGCTCAGCCGGAATCCTACCGTGAACACCTTCCACGCCATCGCGATCGTCGTGGCTTCGTCGGCGATCGCCTTCGTGTCGACGCCCTTCGTGATCCGGTTCGCGGGCGCGATCGGCGCGGTGGATCGTCCCAACGAGCGGAAGGTGAGCAAGCGGGCGGCGATGCCCCTGCTCGGCGGTCTGGCGGTCGCCTTCGGGTGCGCGTCCGGCATGACGACGGCCCTCGCGCTGTGCAGCGTGACGGACCTCGCGCGCGGCGTGGTCGGGTTCGGCGGCGGCGCCCTCGCGCTGATCGCGGTGGGCGTCTACGACGATCGCTTCGAGGTGCGTCCGTACGTGAAGCTGCTCTTCCAGATCCTCGCGGCGGGGATCGCGATCGAAGCGGGCTTCCGGATCGACTTCTTCACGAGCCCCTTCTCTGGCGACACGCACCCGGTCCCCCTCGCGATCGCGTGGCCGATCTCGCTGCTCTGGATCGTCGGCGTGACGAACGCGCTCAACCTGATCGACGGACTCGACGGTCTTTCCGCCGGGGTCGGCGGCATCATCGCCGGCAC
>JAUIMK010000088.1 GCA_030432735.1 bacterium | reverse complement strand
GGTCGAGGCGGCGATCGCCGATGCGAAGCAGTTCTCGGTCGATCGGATCGAGGTCGACCGGGAAGGTCCGTCCTACCTCGTGGACACCCTCGCCGCGATCCGGGAGCGGGAGGCCGGACGCCGCCGTACCGTCTTCATCGTCGGCGAAGACGCCTTCTCCGAGATGGGCGACTGGCGCGCCCCGGAGGCGATCTTCGCGCTCACGGACCTCGCGGTCATGACGCGTCCGCCGGGACAGCTCCGCGACCTCGGCGAGCGGATGCCCGCGATCGTCCGGGACGCCTTCGAGATCTCCGCCGACGGACGCGAAGCCACCCACAGGGAGGCAGGCACCCGGATCCAGCTGGTACCGATCTCCGCCCTCGACATCTCCTCGAGCAAGGTCCGCGAAGCCTGCCGGAACGGCCGCTCGATCCGCTTCCTCGTGCCCGAATCGATCCGGGCGAGCATCGAATCGAGCGGGCGCTATGGTCCGCGCCCGCTCGAAGCGCGACCCTAGGACCGAGCCGGTGGCGCAGGCGTGCGCCGCAGCGGACGCGCCGCCGCCCCCGGGCACGGCGACGAGCCCGCCCCGAGCGGCGAGGCGAAGCGAGGAGAGAAGGTTGGAGATCCCCGACCCGAAGACGAAGGCGCGATGGATCGTGGAGGCCGCCCTCGAACGGAAGGCGGAACGGCCCGTCGCCCTCGACATGCGTTCGCTCACCTCGTACGCGGACTCGTTCATCCTGCTGACGGGCCGCTCCGACCGTCAGGTGCGCTCGATCGCCGACGCCATCGTCGAGGCGCTCAAGGCGCACGGTGAGCCGCCGCTCGGCGTCGAGGGCGAGGCGGACGGCAACTGGGTGCTGATCGACTGCAACGACGCGATCGTCCACGTCTTCGACCCGGAGACGCGGGAGCAGTACGACCTCGAGCGGCTCTGGCGCGATGCGCCCAGGATCGATCTCGAGATCGAGGGCGTGGACCCGAACCCCTCTGGACTCGGCGGCGACGAAGAAGTCGACGTCGACGACGGAGAAGCCTTTCCCGCCGCCTGATCCCACGAGACCCGGTCCCGCCCGGCGTCCGTCCCGTCGCGACGCCTCCCGCCGCATGCCACGCGGCGAAGCGAGGCCCTTCGATGTCCGGAACCTGGTCCCGTGTCGCCGCGCGATTCGTCGACGCGCTCCTACCGGTCGGCTGCGTCGTCTGCGAACGGCCGCTCCGCTCGCGCTCCCCGGGCCGCCCCCCCGCGTTCTGTCTCGAATGCGAGCGGGCGCTTCCATGGTGGCGGGGTGCGGACGGCTGTCCACGGTGCGGCGGACGGCGGATCACGCCGAGGGGCTGCGAGCGATGCGTGGCGGAGGCGAGCGCGCTGCAGGCCTGCCACGTCGCGCTTCGCTACGCGGGGCCGATCGTGCGCTGGATCCCCGCGATCAAGCGCACCGGACATCGCCCGGCCCTCGCCGTCGAACGCGCCATGGACGCACTCGCGGGCGCGCTCGCCGAGCGGGTCGCCCGCGAGGCCGGCGGTCGGATCGATCGCGTGACGAGTCTGCCGCTCCATCCGACCCGCCGGCGCGCCCGCGGCTTCAACCAGGCCGATCCCCTCGCCCGGGCGGTCGCCGCCCGGCTCGGCCGCCCCTTCGAGCCGAACCTCCTGCTTCGCGTCCGGACCACCCTTCCCCAGGCCTCCCTGCGCGGCGATGCGCGACGGGAGAACGTCCGCGGCGCCTTTCGCGCGCGGGAGCCGATCCCGCCGGACCTCCGGATCGCCCTCGTCGACGACGTCCTGACCACCGGCGCGACCCTCGAGGCCGCCGCCAGCGCCCTCCTGGAAGCCGGCGCCCTCGAGGTCCGCGGGATCGCCCTGGCCGCCACCCTGCCCGCGACGCGGAAACGGCGCCGAGACGGCACTCCGGGTCGCGGGGCGGTGTCCAGAACGGGAGGCAGCCGATGAGCGCGGCCCCTATTCTCGTGCGCCGCCTCCCGTTCGATCGCCGCCCGCGATTGCGCGAAAGAGACGGCGCCGTCCGACCGATCGGGTCGAAAACCTCGTCCGGCCGAGCTCTCTCCGCGAGGCCAGGAGTAAAGCATGTCCGTCGCCCGAATGACCCGCGCCCTCGTCGCCACCACGATCCTCTCGGTGCTCGCCTTCCTCGGGGCCGCCGTCGCCCACGCCGACGAAGCCGACGAAGCCGCCGCGCCCTCCAAAGCCTTCACGAAGTCGCTCCGCACCTACCTCGAGATCCAGAACACCTACGTCTCGTACGGGGACAACATCGCCTATCAGGCGGCGAGCGAGACGCTGATGCAGATCGCGGCGGGCGGCGTCGAGGTGACCGAGCAGATGCAGCAGGTCGTCCTCGAAGAGGCGCAGGCGAAGTTCGGCGAGAAGCTGCGCGATCTCGACTACCTGACGAAGCTGATGGCACCGGTCTACGCCAAGCACTACGACGAGAAGGAGATGGCCGCCCTCGTCGAGTTCTGGGGCTCGCCGGTCGGCCGGAAGAGCCTCGAGCTCTCCGCGCAGATGAACCAGGAGACCCTCGTCGCGATCCAGGAAGTCACCTTCGGGATCACCCCCGCCTTCCATCTCGCGATCGACGCACGCCTCCGCGAGCTCGGCTACGAGCTCAACTCGCCGGCCACCCCGCCCGCACCGCCGAGCGCGCCTGCGGCGCCCTGACGCGCGCGGGGAGCGAACGACCGGGGCCGACTAACGCCCCTTCGTCCGCTCCTGCAGATACGCGCGCCGCGCGTCCGCGCACTCGGGATCCGAGAAGCCGGTCACGAGGCCATCGGCGTCGGCCCAGCTCCGCCCGGTCCCGACCATCTGGTCGGTAACGGCGTTCACGTGGCGCTTCGTCGAGGACAGCGCGTGGCGCGCCTTCTTCGCGAGGGAGGCGGCCAGCGCTTCGACCTCGTCGTCGAGGGACGCGGCGGGCACGATGCGATTGAGGAAGCCCGCTGCCTTCGCCTCCTCGGCATCGAAGGCCCGGCAGGTCAGGACGAGCTCCTTCGTGAGCGCGGGACCGATCTCGCGCACGAGGCGCGGGATCCCGCCCCAGGCGAGGGGAATGCCGAGATCGACCTCGGGGATCGAGAAGCGCGTCTCCGCCGTCGCGAGCCGCAGGTCACAGGCCGCGGCGAGGACGAGGCCCCCGCCCACGCACCAGCCCTGGATCTTCGCGATCGTGATCGCCTCCATCGCTTCGACCGCCTCGGCCATCCGGCGGCCGATCTCCGCGACCTCGCGGGTCGACTTGTCGCTCTTCTTCGAGAAGCTCTCGAGGTCCGCTCCGGCGGAGAAGGCCCGTCCTTCACCGGCCACGACGACGACCTTCACGTCGGTCTCTTCGTCGAAATGACGCGCGGCGAGGGCGATCTCCTCGAGGGTCTCGACGCCGAGCGGATTGAGCTTGTCGCCGCGGGTCAGCGTGAGCCGTCCGATCGGTCCGAAGGCTTCGGTCTTGAGGGTCTGGAACACGTCGGTCTCCGGTCTCGCCTGGTTCAGCGCGCGGCCGCCGCGGCGGCGAGCTCCGCATCGACGATCGGGGCCACGCGCTCGATCGTCGCTCGATCGTCGATCTGGTCGGGATGGAAGTCGCGCCGGAACCACGCCCGATAGTCGGCGCCGAGCCCGCGCAGGAATCCACCGCGCGCGAAGAGGAAGCGCCCGCCGCGCCGCCAGACCCCCGCGTCGAAGAGCCGCCCATCCTTCCAGAGCATGTAGACCATGCGCTGGAAGGTCTCGATCGTGAGATCGAAGGTGGCGAACACCATCGCGAAGACCCGCAGCGCATGGGACAGACCCATGGCCCGGTACGTGTCGAAGGCGACCGACTTGTGCTCCGACTCCTCGAGGGCGTGCCAGCGCCAGAGCGCCCGCATGCGCGGCTCCATCGTGGCGGTCCAGTCCGCCTCTTCGTCGAGGACCTGGCGCGCGAGCAGCGCCGTCAGGTGTTCCATGCTCGCGGTGACGGCGAGGGAGAAGGCGGGGGTCCGCCGGTTGTGCCACCGGACGAGGCGATCGAAGAAGCGATTGCGGGTCTCGAGCGCGGTGTAGCCCTGGGCGAGGAGCAGCTCGACGTGGTCATCGTGGAGCCGGCTGTGCTGCCCCTCCTGCGCCGCGAAGGCGCGAACCTCTTCCGCGAGCTGCGGGTCGTCGAGGCGATCGGCGTAGTGGCGGACCGAACGAACGAAGAACGCCTCACCGAAGGGAAAGGTCGAGGAGAGCGCGTTCAGGAAGTGGGTCTGGAAGGGCTCGCCGCCCCACCAGTCGTGGGCGATCGGCGGTGCCTCGGAGCTCGCGCGGTTGCCGAGGTCGATCCGCGGGTGGCGAACCACGATCGGCGGTCGCGGGTTCGCGGCGGGCGGCTGCGCTGCACCCGAATCGGGAGCCGGTGATCCAGCGTGGGACATGGGGGAGCCTCCGGTCGGGCGCAGGGGCGATGGCCGGTCAAGGTAGCCTAGAGTGATGCGAACCCCGAAGCACAAGGCAGGTTCATGAGTCTCGACCGGATCGCGCGCGCCCTCGTCTCCCTCCTGCTGCTCGCGACCGTCTCCGCCTGCACGAACGCCACCGACGTCCGCGGGACCTACGACGTCGAGCTGCGCGTCCGGGAGATCGGCGTCCCGATCCACGGCACCCTCGTCCTCGGTGCCCGCTCCCTCGACGTGAGCGATCCGACCTGGATCGTCCGCAACAAGCTCGGCGGTGGCGCGATCGACGACGAGGACGACCTGCTGCTCGACGCGAACTCGTGCCTCGTGCTCACGAGCACGCGTTCGGACGCGCCGCGCGTCGTCATGTTGTTCGAGGTCCGCTCGCGATCCGACGGCATCGAGCTGCCCTTCGGGATCTTCGACAGTGGCAAGGAGCGGATCGAGGTCACGCAGCTCCGACTCTTCGCGAACGCACTGAGCGGCGACCTCGTCTACACCGATGCGAACGGAACCGGGGAAGGCCGGCTCTACGGCGACCGCAAGGGAGAGCCGGACGCGGACGCCTGCCTGCTCGCGCACGCCGCCTTCGTCGAGGCGATCGAGAACGAAGCGGCAGGAGCGACGACGCCGAGCGGGGACCCGGCGCCGCGATAGCGGGGCCGCGCCCGAAGCTCAGCCCCGGCCGACGGACTCCACGATGACGTGACGCAGCCGCTCGGGGTCGACGGGCTTCTTGAAGATCACGCCCTCGAGCCCCTCCATCCGGCTGCGCTTGATGATGTGATCCTTGTCGTAGTGGAAGGCGGTCATCATCAGCACCGGCATGTCCGGATAGTCGGCGCGCACGCGCAGGTACAGCTCGTGTCCGTCCATCTTCGGCATCACCACGTCCGAGAGCAGGAGATCGAAGCGCTCCCGCTCGAGGATCTCGAGGGCCTGGGCTCCATTGCTGGCGACCTCGACGCGGCACCCGTCGACCTCGAGGAGATCCTTGAGAGTCCGGCCGATGCCCTCGTCGTCGTCCGCGACCAGGATGCGTAGACCGGCGAGACGCGGGTCGGGCTCGTGTCGCTTCCGTTCGTCGCTGCGCAGATCGACCATCCGCGCCGGTCCGACGTAGTTGGTCGTCTCGTAGCTCTCGGCCTCGACCATCTCACCGAGTCGGTCGACGACCTCGGTGATCCGCCCGACCTCGCGGCGGATTGCGTCGAGGCGTTCGTTCTCGACGGAGGAATCGGCCTCTCCCGCCAGCTGGGCGATGTCGTTCTCGAGCAGCGTCGCCTGATTCACGATCACCGAGAGCGGGTTGTTGATCTCGTGGGAGAGCCCGATCGCGACTTCACCGAGGGTCGCGAGCTGGTCCTTCTGGAGGATGTCGCGCAGATCCTTCGCGAAGCCGATCGTGCCGTCCTCCTCGCCCTTCTCGTCGTAGAGGACCGTGCCGGAGATCGCGACCGGGATCAGGTCGCCGTTTCGGGCGACGAACTCGGTCTCGAGGGTGTTGCAGACGCCGGTGCCGCCGTGCTCCGGGCCGCGCATCGCCTCGGCGACCCGCTTCGCCTCTTCGACGCTCGGATAGAGCATCCCGACGAACTCACCGAGGACCTCGTCGCTCTCGTAGCCGAGGGAGTCGTGTGCCCCGTCGTTGAAGTAGACGACCCGGCCCTTGCGGTCGGTTCCCACGATGATGTCCGGGGAGCGCTTGGTCAGCTCCTCGAAATGTTCTCGCGAGAGCGTCATGCGACTGCGTCTCCTCCAGGCGCGCGGCGGGGTCGGTCGGGAATCAGCCGATCCCCTGCTCGGCGAGCCACCGCTCCGCGTCGATCGCCGCCATGCAGCCGGTCCCCGCGGCGGTCACGGCCTGCCGATAGGTCGGGTCCGCGACGTCGCCGCACGCGAACACGCCCTCGACGGACGTGTAGGTCGAGCCGGCCTTCACCTTCAGGTACTCCGCATCGTCCATCTCGAGCTGCCCCTTGAAGAGCGACGTGTTCGGCTGGTGGCCGATCGCGATGAACAGCGCTTCGAGGTCGACGTCGCGGGTCGTGCCGTCCCGCACGTCCTTGAGACGCACGCCGGTCACGAACTCGTCGCCGAGCACCTCGTCGACCTCGGAGTGCCACGCGAACTCGATCTTCTCGTTCGCGAGGGCGCGCTCCTGCATGATCTTCGACGCGCGGAGCTCGCCGCGGCGATGCACGAGGGTCACCTTCGTCGCGAAGCGGGTAAGGAAGAGCGCCTCCTCCATCGCCGTGTCGCCGCCGCCGACCACCGCCATCGGCTTGTCCCGGAAGAGCGCGCCGTCGCAGGTCGCGCACGCCGAGACGCCCTTGTTCATGAACTCCTGCTCGGAGTCGAGCCCGAGCCAGCGCGCCGAGGCGCCGGTCGCGACCACGACCGCGTCGGCGGTGTAGTTCGTGCTGTCCGTCGACACCTTGAAGGGACGCGCCGAGAAGTCGACGCTCGTCGCGTCGGTGTAGAGGATCGTCGTCCCGAAGCGCTCCGCCTGCTTCTGGAACTCCTCCATCATCGTCGGCCCCGTCACTCCGTCGGGATAGCCCGGATAGTTCTCCACATCGGTCGTGATCATCAGCTGACCACCGAAGTTGAGCCCCGCCAGCATGAGCGGCTCGAGGCCCGCGCGAGCCATGTAGATGGCGGCGGTATATCCCGCCGGCCCGCTCCCGATGATGAGCACGCGTCGGTGCTCGCTCTCCATAGACGCTTCCTTCGCAGGTGGCCGCGCTTCGAGGGCGCGCAGTGGGGGGAAAGTCTACGACCGGCCCACCGGCGTCGCTACCCGACCGGGCATCCGAGGGTCCGTCAGGCAGCCCCGCGCCCGCCTGGTTACAAGGGCTCGGTGATCGGGAGCTCTTCCCACATGAGCTGGAGGAAGATCCCGATGAAGAACGAGAGGAAGGTCATCAGGAGCAGCGCCGAGGGGAAGACGTACAAGCCCTCGAAGCCCACGATGTGGGGCAGCTGACCGATCATGGGCGGCATCGTCTCCCGGAGCGCCGCCACGTCGAGCTCTCCCGTGTCCGGCGACCAGTTCCGCGAGGCCATGAAGGGCCCGATCAGGCTCGTCATGACCACGCCCACCCCGAAGGCCTCGACGACGCCGAGCAGGAAGATCGAGCGGGCCCGGGCGAAGGCGACCGCCGTATCCGGCAGCCGGCGCGCGACCTCGACGAAGATGTAGAGGAGCGTCACCAGGGCCAGGAGCACGACGACCGCGTCCAGCGCGACCTGGGCCCGGCTCGCCAGGTCCCAGACCTCGTCGATCAGGAAGACCGGCAGGTAGCCGACGATGATCCCGGCACCGATCCGCGGCACCGACGCGTGGAAGAAGGAGAGGTCTCGCTTCCAGCAGAAGCGATAGAGGAGGAACCAGATGGATGCGGCGTAGACGAGGACGACCTCCGCGGCGCACACGAAGTCGAAGAGCCGGGGGGCTCGCTCGTAGGCGAAGGCGGCGCCCACGTAGGGCAGGAGCAGTCCGAGCAGGACCGAGAGGTGGATCTTCGGCGTATGCCAGGTAAGGCTGCGGTCGGCACCGTTCGAGACGCTCGCGGCGTCGAGACCCGCCACGTGATTGATGATCGCCGAGGAATGGCGGATGTCGTACACGCGCAGGAACCAGCGCTCGAGCTTGCCGAGGAGCCGCCGGCAGTTGCTGCCCGGGCGGCGGAGGAAGGGGCTCAGGTCGCTGCTTCGCTCGATCCGGTCGGCGCCGGGCTCGAGGATCGAGGCCAGGACCTCCTCCTCCCGGGTCCCGAAGGGGGAGTCCTCCTTCTCGAAGGCCTGATTCTCTTCGTCGAGACAGACCCCCTCGAGCCAGAGGTAGAACGCGCGCTCCGCCATCCGGAGGATCATCCGGTTCTGGGCCTCGACCTCACCCCCCTCGAGCACCTGGAAGAAGCCGCTCTCCGTGGGATCGTCCCCCGGATCGACGAGCTGGACGTCCCCGGCCAGGTAGGCCTCCAGGTAGGCCGGGTCGACACGTTCCTCGACGAGGACGCGCAGCGAGCGGTAGATCCGACGCCGCAGGTCGAAGCCGGCGACCCGGACGGGGCGGCCGCCTTCCAGGTCGTGGGTGTCGATGAAGCGCAGCAGGATCTGCGACAGGAGCGCCACGTCCTGGTGGAAGCGGAGGCGCGCGTCCGGGCGCAGGCCGTCGCCCTGCTCGAGGTGATCGACGAGTCCGTCCAGGTAGCGCGGCGCCTCCGCCAGCATGCGCGTCATCAGGTTCCGCTGGTCGCGCGGGCTCGCCCGCCCGCCGAGCAGGCGCGACTTCGTCAGCAGATCGTCGAGCTGGAGGAAGAGCTCCGTCGGGTCGTGACGACTGGCATGGAACGAGAACGTCTCGGGGAAGATCCGCTCGAAGGCGCCCTCGCCGTCGGGCCCCGCATGTGCGACCTCGAAGCGCACCTCCCGGGCGTGGAACGCGAGGGTGAAGCGGAAGACGAGCTGGAGTCGTTCGACCCGCAGCTCGAGTCGCGGAAGCGCGCCGGTCCCGCCGCCGGGCACGGCGGGCACGTCGCCCGGGCGTTCCGCCGCCGTGTGGGTCGCGGTCGCCAAGGACCTAGAGGATCCGCTGGCGAGGGTTCTCGCCGCTCTCGTAATACGCCTCGACCGCCTTCGAGAGCGCGATCACACCGTCCGGCAGCGACTCGCGCAGGGGCCAGCGCTGGGCCGCGACCCGGAGCCGATCCCGGAGCATCTGGGCGTCCGGGTAGGCCTCGCCCGCCAACGTGTCGTCGACGTCGAGCCAGTTGCCGATCGCCGTCTGCGTACGCGAGACCCGCTCCCGCAGCTCCGACATGTTCGCCGACTCGATCCCCGCCCCGGCGACGCGCGCACCGAGGTCGGCGAGATCCGCGAGCGCCTTCTCGAGCGCCTCGCGCAGGGGCCCCGGGCCCGACGTCTTCGTATCGGAGACCCGATCGACGATCTCTTCGAGGTTCCGCGTGAGCGGCTCGTGGGAGATCTCCTTGAAGAGGATCACGCGGCCGAGATGGGTCCCGTCCTCGTTCGAGAGGGACTGCACGGAGACGCGGATGCGATGTCCCGCGCCGACGCCGAGATCGAGCTCCTCGAACGACCCGCCGGCCTCGTCCGCGAGCGCGCGCACCCGCTCCGAGAGCTCCGCGAGATCCTCGCGCTCCATGACGCTCGCGAGCGTCCTGCCGACGATGTCGCCCTCGATTCCGATGAAGGCGCG
Source organism: bacterium (assembly GCA_030432735.1). Lineage (GTDB taxonomy): Bacteria > Myxococcota_A > UBA9160 > UBA9160 > UBA4427 > UBA4427. The sequence goes on along the minus strand of JAUIMK010000088.1, from coordinate 6,342 downwards.
GGCCGGCTGGTTGACGGCGCGGACGACTCCGTCCGCGTCGATCGCGATCGCACCGGTCCGAAGGCGGTCCATCACCGCCGCGAGGAAGAGGTTCGCGTCCCGCAGGTCTTCGACCAGCCGGCGGTTCTCGAGACTCAGCGCGTGGAGCTCCACCGCCCGGCGCACCAGCGCCTTCAGCTCGTCCGGCTCCCACGGCTTGTTCACGTAGCCGTAGATGTGGCCGTCGTTGATCGCCTGGATCGTCGCCTCCGAGTCGGCGAAGCCCGTCAGGATGATGCGGATCGTGTCGGGGTAGCGTTCGTAGACCTCGCGCAGGAGCTCGACCCCGGTCATCCCCGGCATGCGCTGATCGGTGATCACGACCGCGATCGGCCCGTTCTCCTGCATGATCCCGAGGGCCTGCATCGGATCCGACGTCGTCAGGACCTCGTAGAGGTCCATGAACGTGAACGTCATCGTCTCGAGGATCGCCTCCTCGTCGTCGACGATCAGAATGCGCGGTCGTTCGGTCTCGGTCATGGCTCGTCTATAAGTAGCGCGCCCGGAAGGCGGCGGATCCAGCAAAGTCCGGCGGGAGTGCGGGCGGCCCCGGCCTCGTCGCCGTGTGTCCGAAGGCCGGGAGTCGGCGGAGCGCCCGCCGGCGAAAACCTAGTACCGGGTCGCCTCGATCAGCTTCTGTCGGTCCCCGTTCCACTCGTCCTTCCAGCGCTCGGCGATCTCCTCGCCCGGGCTCTTCCCCTTCTCGATCTGCTCGCGCAGCGGCTCGAGGAAGCCCCGCTCGTCGGCGTCGCTGAAGCCCTCCGCATGGATCCGCCCGAGCCCGCGATCCGAGAGCGTGACGAGCTCCCGCGCGAGATCGAGCACCTTCTGCCCCGCCATCTCGGCCCGGAGGCCGCGGCGCGCCACGTCGAGCTGACCGGCGTCGAGCGCCTCCGTCGAGACGCCCGAGAGGAGAGAGAGCGTGCCTTCGAGGGCGTCCGCGTCGTAGAGCAGCCCCTTCCAGATCGCCGGCAGCGCGCAGATGTGCGCACGCGGGACGGTGTCCGCACCGCGCACCTCGATGATCCGCTTGAGTCGCACGTCCGGGAACAGCGTCGTGAGATGCATGTCCCAATCGCCCACGGTGGGCCGATGGACTTCGCCGTCGACCTCGAAGCCCCGCTCCATGAACCCTCGGAAGGTGAGCCCGTTGGCCGGGTGATAGGCGTGGTCCCGGATCAGGAAGAACATCGGCACGTCGAGGGCCCACTGCGCGTAGCGCTCGTAGCCGAAATCCGGATCGAAGACCCACGGGATGAGGCCGCAGCGGTCGGGGTCGGTGTCGCGCCAGATCACGAGGCGCCTCGACACGTACCCGTTCTCGCGTCCGCCCGAGATCGAGGAGTTCGCGAAGAGCGCCGAGACGATCGGCGTCGCGAGCAGCGCCCCGCGCAGCTTCGCGATCATGTCCGCCTCGGACGCGTAGTCGAAGTTCGCCTGGACCGTCGCGGTCGCGTGCATCATCTCGAGGGCGAGCCCGCCGCGGGTCGGCAGGTAGCTCCGCATGATGTCGTAGCGGCCCTTCGGCATGTGCGGGATGTCGTCGACGTCGTGGAAGGGATCGATGCCGAGACCGAGCCAGGCGATCCCGAAATCGTCGGAGAGCTCCTTCACGAGATCGACGTGGGTGTTGAACTCGGCGCAGGTCTGCTTCGTCGTGCGGAGCGGCGCGCCGGAGAGCTCGATCTGTCCGCCGGGCTCGAGGGTGATGCTCGCACCGTCCTCCTTGAGGGCGATGACGCGACCGCGTTCCTCGACCCGCTCCCAACCGGTGGCCGCGTGCACCTTCTCGAGCAGCGCACCGATCCCGTAGGGCCCTTCGTAGGGAACGCGATCCCCGGTATCGGCGTAGACGCCGACCTTCTCGTGCTCGGTTCCGACGGCCCAGTCCTCACGCGGCGTCTCGGCCGCGTCGAAGTAGGCCAGCAGATCGCCCACGCCCTCGACGGGTTGGTCCTGCGGCTTCATGGTGGGGGCTCCTCGCCGCCGGGTCGGGTCGACCGGGCGGCACGGGCGGTGGCGCGGCCTAATCGTAGAGATCTGTGTGCAGAAAGCGAATCAGCGCGCAGACGACGGCCTGGGCCCCGTAGGCCGAGCGGTCGAGGCGGCCGCCGGTGAGCCGGCCGATGTTGCCGCCGCTCCGGCCCGAGGGTGCGCCCGGTGCGGTGCCGTGGGCGTCGGCTTCCGGCGGACGGGCCCGCGACCAGTGGTCGTCGAAGAGGTCCCCGATCGGGGCCTGGTCCCGGACGGCCGGGAGGAGCGCGCCTCCGGGGTAGGCGAAGCCGGAGGAGAAGCCGTGGCCCTCGCGGGTGCCGTCGGTGATCCACGCGCAGCCCACGTTGAAGAACCCCTCGGTCGGATCCGCCGCGTCCACCGGTCCGTCGGCCAGCCGCGCGAGCCCGTCCTCGATCCCGACGGCCAGACCACAGGATCCGGAGGCGAACGCCGCCCGCGCGCGATTCCGCGCGCCCGACACGATCTGCGTCCAGCCGATCGGTTGCTCCGGCACGTCGCTCGCCACGCCGACCGGCACCAGCTCGAGCGTGACACCCGGGTCGACGAAGCCCGCGAAGGCATCGCGGACCGCACCGAGCTTCGCGCGGTTCTCCGTCCCCACGCGGATCGGCGCCCCGGCCCGCACCGCGCGAAGCGACTCGCTCGGCCGGAAGGTCGTCTCGAACCCGCTCGTCAGGGCGCGGTCGCCTCTTCGAGGAAACGCGTGAGGAAGTCCTCGATCGCGTCCTCGAGGTCGGACTCCGCGGAGAACGGGAAGGTCCGGCAGGGGCCCTCGCTCTTGCCGGTCTTGAACGGACCGACGAGGGTGAACTCGGCCTTGCTCTTCGCGATCACGAGGGCGCGGTGACGACCGCGCGCGAGCTCGAACTCGTGGGCGTGGAGGTGCTTCTCGTCGAGGCGCACGGGCGAGACCTCGATCGAGAGATGCGGCACGTCCGCAGCCACCGTCGCGTTGAACCCGTCGATCGCCGTCGCGACGGTGGTGCGCAGCGCGTCGAGCTTCGCCGCCGCGTGGGCCATGTCGTCGGCGTGGCGACGTTCGCGCTCGACGACGCCCAGGGCGATCGCCTTCAATCGGTCCTCGAGACTCATCGGGTTTCTCTCCGCGGCGGGCGCGATGGGCAGGATCGGACGGGGGGCGGCTCCGAACGCCGGGCCGGTGGGCGCGCTAGAGCGCTTCGTCGGCGAGGGCGACGGGGCCGTTGCCGACGCCGAGGTCCGCGAGCAGCTGGTCGCGGACCGAACGGAAGACCGGGAGACGGGCCGCGTCGATGGGGTCACCCGCCGGACCGCCGATCTTCATCGGGTCGACGTAGACGCCGTCGCGCTTCACGCGGAAGCAGACGTGCGGGCCGGTCGAGAGGCCGGTCGTGCCGACGTAGCCGATGACCTGCTTCTGCTTCACGCGGTCCCCGACCTCGAGGCCCTTCGCGAAGGACGCGAGGTGGGCGTAGTGGGAGGTCAGGCCGTCGCGATGGCGAATGCGGATCAGGTTGCCGGAAGCACCGGCGCGCGCGCGGTACTCGACGACGCCGTCCGCGACGGCCCAGATCGGCGTGCCGTGGGGCGCGGCGTAGTCGATGCCGCGATGGGGGCGCGTGACGTTCAGGATCGGGTGACGGCGGGCGCGCGTGAAGCGCGAGCTGATCCGGCTGAACTCGAGGGGCGCGGCGAGGAAGGCGCGCTGGACGCTCGTTCCGTCGGGGCGGAAGTAGGCGCCGTCCCCGTTCTCGTCCTCGAAGTAGACCACGGTGTACTCACCGTGCTTGCCCGCATAACGACCGGCGAGGATGCGACCCGGTTTGACGTACACGTCCTGCCCGTCGGCGTTCGTCCGATACAGCCGCTCGTAGAGGATCTGGAACTCGTCTCCCGGATGGACCTGGCGGCTGAAGTCGATGTCCCAGGCCATGATCCGGGAGAACTCGGCGGCGAGGGCGCTCTGCTCGCCGAGGGCCAGCACGGCTCCGTAGAAGGAGGAGTCGACGATGCCCGCGATCTTCGCGACGAGGGGGCGGAGCTCGGCGCTCTCCTTGCGAACGACGTAGCGCGTGCCTTCCCACGCGAGATAGAAGCTCTCTTCCGGGCTCTGCGCGTAGCGGAAGTCGAGCACGCGACCGTCCGCGTCCTGGCCGAGACGGTAGGTGTCGCCGGGGCGCGAGTTCCGGAAGTCGAAGACCTTCCGCATCTCGGTCGCGATCAGGTGCACCGCCGAGGCATCGACTCCCTGACGGCGAAGCGCGCCGCCGAGGCTCTCTCCGCTCGCGATCTCGCCGCGGGTCACGATCGTGAGATCCTCGACCGGATCCGAGGCGCTCGGCGAGCGGTGGATCGGGAGATCGTCGATCGCGATGCCGGGCGGCGGATCCGCCGCGAGCGTCGCCGTGGTCGGGCGATCGCTCGGCGAATGGGAGACCCGGGTCGAGGTGTCGCGCGCGCTCCCCCGCGACGGGTCCGGGTGATGGGCAGCGAGCGTCGTCGCCGCGCTGATGTATTCGCCGGCGGCCGCAGCGGTGGCAGCATCGCCGTACTCCGCCGCGATCACGGCCGCGGCCCGCGCGTTCGCCCCCCCGCGCGAGGCGTCCTCGGCGGAGCCGATCTCGCTCCCGACGCCGAAGCCCATCACGACGGCGAACACGACGATCAGTCCCATGATCCCGTTGCGGGAAATCAGGGGGCGATCGAGGTCGGCCGTCGTCCTGCGCTCAGCGGGACGGCTCGCGACCGAGTCGGTCCCGAGCCCTTCCCCGTCGGAAGGATCGAGTTGCATTTCAAATGCTCCTGGGGGCTCTCACTCCGCGGCAATGTGTAGCCCGACGAGCGCGCCGATGCAGCGTTTTGGGGTGAGGGAGACGACATGATGCGGGGGGTTATGGACCCAGATCTTCGACTGCCCTCCCGGTCGCTCTCTCGCCCCTGGCCCGCCCCCCGGCGAGGTCTATTCTCTCGGCGCCTCCCCCGGCGACTGCTCCCCCCACCTGGAGTGGCATGGCCGCCGATCCCGAAAACAGCCTGACGGGCGACCCGAGTCTCGATCTGCTTCCTCTCGACAAGCTTCACGTCGGACGACTCGGGGGTCCCGCCGTCGCCACCGGTCTGGTCCTAGTCGTGCTCCTCTTCGGGACGCTCGGTGGCCTGTCGAGCGAGGCCCAGGCCCTCTGGCCCTTCGACCGGATCTTCGAGCGCGGGCCGATCTCGGAGCGCGCTCCGGAGGTCCTGGCGGACGCCATCCGGATCCCGACGGCGAATCCGCCGGGCAACGAGCGGGCCCTCGCGCGCCGCTACGCCGCGGAGCTGCGCCGCGCCGGGATCGAGACGCGGGTGATCGAGACGCCGGGCCCGGAGGGCGGACCGCGACGCGCCGCGGTCTGGGGCCGGCTCCGCGGCCGGGGCGACCGCCCGGCCCTCGCGCTGCTCTCCCACCTCGACACCGTCCCGGCGGATCCCCTCGAATGGAGCGTCGACCCCTTCGCCGGCGAGATCTGGGACGGCTTCGTGTGGGGGCGCGGTGCCCTCGACGCCAAGGGCGTCGGCGTGAGCCATTTGATGGCGATGGCCGCGATCGCCGACAGCGACATCACGCTCGATCGCGACCTGGTCTTCCTGGCGACGCCGGAAGAGGAGACGGGCGGGCGCGACGGGGCCGGCTGGCTCGTCCGGAACCACCCGGAGCTGCTCGACGGCGTCGGCTATCTGCTGACGGAGGGGGGCGGGGTCCAGCTCGCCGCGGGGCGCGAGAACGCGCGCCCGCCGATCTGGGGCGTGGCCGTCGTCGAGAAGGCGCCCTGCTGGCTGGAGCTCGAGGCGAGCGGACGGGCGGGGCACAGCTCGTCGCCGACGACCGACGCCGCGGTGCCGCGTCTCGTCGCGGCCCTCGATCGCATCCGGCGCGTCGAGACGCCGATCCGCGTGATCCCCGAGGTGGAGCAGATGTTCACCGCCCTCGCGCCGGTCGCCGCCGAATGGGATCGCGGGGGCTACCTCTTCCTCTCGACCACCCTCGAGAACGACGAGGGCTTCCGTCGGCGCTTCCTCGGCAACCCGGCCCAGAACGCCCTCGTACGCAATACGGTGTCGATCACCGTCCTCGAGGGCGCGCCCAAGACCAACGTCGCGCCGGCGAGCGCCCGCGCGCAGCTCGATGCGCGCCTGCTGCCGGGCGAATCCTGCGCGAGCTTCGCCGACGCCGTCCGCCGGGTCGTCGACGACCCCTCGATCGAAGTCAGCGAGCTCCTGAGCTTCCCCGCGATCGCCTCCTCTCCGGACAGCCCGCTCTACCGCGCCATC
>JAUIMK010000459.1 GCA_030432735.1 bacterium | reverse complement strand
GTCGACCTATCGGAGCCTGACGGTCAAGGTCGGGGACGCGATCGACGTCGGTCTCTACGGCAAGGTGCACGCAGAGGACGACGCGAAGCGTCTGGCGCGGAAGATCCGCCGCGCGGTGCTCATCCATCTCTACCGGGAGGAGAAGGTCGTCGAAGGGCCTTCGCTCCGGCCGCGCTGGCGCGTGTTGAAGGAGGTGCTCGGCGATCCCGGCGTGCGCAAGGCGATGGCAATCCGGGCGAGCACCGAGAAGGGCTCGCCGGAGAAGGCCGAGCGCGAGGTCGAGAAGATCTTCAAGGAGATCTCGGCCAACATGAGCTCGACGTGGCTGGCGATCGGCGCAGCGACCGTCGGCGCGCTCTTCAAGCGGCTCTTCGCGTCGATCGAAGTCCATCGCCTGAACGAGATCGCCGAGGACGCGAAGCGCCATCCGATCGTCCTCGTCCCGAGCCACCGCTCCTATTTCGACTTCCTCATCCTCTCGTGGCTCTTCTACCAGAACTACCTGGTGCCGCCCCACATCGCGGCCCGAGAGAACATGGCGTTCGGTCCCTTCGGATACCTCTTCCGCAACATGGGCGCGTTCTATCTCCGGAAGTCCTTCGACGACCCGCTCTACAAGGAGGTGTTCCGCGCCTACGTCGCCTATCTCGTCCGGGAGGGCTTCACCCAGGAGTTCTTCATCGAGGGCGGCCGCTCCCGGACGGGCAAGAACCTCGCCCCGCGCCTCGGCATGCTCTCCTGGGACGTCGACGCGTTCCTCGAAGGCAACCGCAAGGACCTCTTCTTCGTGCCGATCGCGATCAGCTACGAGCGGTTGGTCGAGGAATCGGGAATGGTCGAGGAGCTCGACGGCGGCAAGAAGAAGGAGGAGAGCGTGCTCGGTCTCTTCCGCGCCCGGAAGTATCTGCAGCGGCGATTCGGATCGGTGCACGTGTCGTTCGGCGAGCCGATCTCCCTCGCCGGTGCCCTCGGCGGGCAGCGCGAGCGCTTCGAGGCGTTGCAGCGGGGCGAGATCTCCTCCTCGGAGGTCCGCACCGTCCTCGAGGAGCACAAGCGCGAGTTCGTAGGCTCCCTCGGCCACGCCCTCGTCGAGCGCATCGGGTGGGCGATGGTCGCGAACGCGACGTCGGTCGCGGCGGTCGTGCTGATGGGCACGCCCCATCGCGGCGTCCTGCGCGAGGACCTCGTGCGCGGGATGCAGGAGGTGGCGGGGTTGCTGCGGCTGCAGGGCGTGCGGCTCACCCCCGCGCTCGAGAACGACCTGCCCGAGCTGCGGGATTCGCTCGCGTTCCTCGAGCGCTCCGATCTGCTCAAGTCCCGCCTCGATCATCGCGGCGAGATCCTGCACTTCGAAGAGAGCCGGCGGCGCGCCCTCGACATCTACCGCAACTCGATCGCCCACTTCCTGGTGATCCCGAGCGTCCTCGCCCGCGCGACGCTCGTCGGCCTCGCCCGCGACGCGGTCCACCAGGAGCTCGAGACCTGGGTCGAGATCTTCTACCGCGAGTACTACGCCTCGCGCGAGCTCTACCTGACGCGAGGCGAGGCGGTGCTCGAGCACTACGAGAGCGAGGGCTGGATCGCGCGAGGCGAGGACGGCATCTGGCACGCGACGCGCGACGGGCGGCGCCCGCTCGAAGTCCTGGCGGAGCAGACCCGCGGCGTCGTCGAGTGCTACGACTCGATCGTGCGCGTGTTGGTCGCGTGGATGGAGTCGGCGGACGACGGTGTGCTCCGGAGCGGCCTCATCAAGGAGGCGCAGCTCGATTTCGAGGGCGCCCAGCTCCTCGGCGATGCGCGTCGGACCGAGGCGCTCAGCGACACGACCTTCGACAACGCCCTCGCCTGGCTCGTGTCTCGGGACATCCTGGAGAGCGAGCCGATCCGGACGGGCAAGCGCGGCGGGCGGGATACCCGCTATGCCCGTGGGGAGAGCTGGTCGGAGATCGAGGGGATCGGCGCGCTTCTGGCGGGCGCTCTCCGGGACCGGTAGCCTCGGCGCCCTTTCGGGCCCCCGCCCCGGCCATCCGCGCGATGGGCCGCTCCCCGCCTCTCGAGGAACCCATGTCCGCCGAGTCTTCCGCCGATCCCGTCTCCATCATCGACTTCGAGAAGGGCGGGGGCCTCGTGACCGCCATCGCCCAGGACGACGAGACGGGCGAGGTCCTGATGGTGGCCTACATGAACGAGGAGTCGCTGCGTCGGACCCTCGAGGTCGGCGAGGTCGTCTACTGGAGCCGCAGCCGGAAGAAGTACTGGCACAAGGGCGAGGAGAGCGGGAACGTCCAGAAGCTCAAGGGCATGTACGTCGACTGCGACGGGGACGCGCTGGTGCTGCGGGTCGAGCAGATCGGCGGCGCCGCGTGTCACACCGGCAAGCGCAACTGTTTCTTCCGCCGCATCGACGGCGGAGCGATCGAGGACGTGGGCGTCCAGGTCTTCGATCCCGACGAGGTCTACAAGAAGTGAGCATGTTGACTCCGAGAGAGGACGAGGGTCCGAAGATCCGGCTCGGCCTGCCCAAGGGCAGCCTCCAGGAGACGACCGTCTCGCTCTTCGCGAAGGCCGGCTACGACGTCCGGATCTCCGGGCGCTCCTACTACCCGTCGATCGACGACCCCGAGATCGAGTGCATCCTGATCCGCCCCCAGGAGATGGCCCGCTACGTCGGTCAGGGCGTGCTCGACTGCGCGATCACCGGTCTCGACTGGGTCATCGAGTCCGGCGCCGACGTCGAGGAGCTCGCCGATCTCCGCGCGCCGTGGCCCAACTACGGCCCGGTGCGCTGGATCCTCGCGGTCAAGAACGACTCGCCCTTCCAGACGGCGAAGGACCTCGAAGGCAAGCGGATCGCGACGGAGGTCATGGGCATGACCGAGCGCTACTTCGCGGAGCAGGGGGTCGAGGCCCGGCTCGAGTTTTCCTGGGGCGCG
>JAUIMK010000087.1 GCA_030432735.1 bacterium | reverse complement strand
GTCCCGGTGACCTCGCGAGGCTCGTCGTACCAGATCTCGACCTCGACGCGCCGGTTGAGGGCGCGGCCTTCGGGCGTGGCGTTCGAGGCGACGGGCTGGCTCGCGCCGGCCCAGGAGAAGGCGATCGACTCCGGCGGAAGCGACAGCGCGCGCTGGAGCAGCTCCGCCATCTCGCCGGCTCGCTCTCGCGAGAGGCCTTCGTTGTCGCCGAAGCGCGCGCGCAGCGCGGGAGAGAGCGCCTGGTCGTCGGCGTGGCCCACGAGATGGAGTCGGACGTTCTCGAGGTGCTTCATCGACTCGAGCTGCGCGCGGATCGTCTCGACGACCGTCGCCGGGAGGTCCGCGCGTCCCGACTCGAACCGGATCGGCGGCACGACGTCGGTCAGCTTGATCGTGTCGACTTCGTCCTCGACGACGGGTCGGGTCTCGAGGCGATCGGAGCTCGACTCGCTCGCGACCGCGGGATCCGTCGCCCAGAGCGAAGGCTCCGTGTCCGCCGGAAGATGACGCTCACCGGACTGGCCGGCGTCCGGGTCGAGATCCGCGAGCAGGTCGGGGGGTCCCGCGCCCACGTGGGGCAGCGCGGCGCCGAGGACGCTCGTCTGGTCCGGCTTCGGTCGGCGCAGCGGCGTCCGCGTCGCACGCCCATCCGCGCGGCGGAAGGTCTCCGTCTCGATCTCGAGCGCCTCGCCGCCGCGCTCGCTCCATCGCTCTCGCACCAACGCCTCGACGGCGCGGAGTCGCGCCCGGACCAGGGCATCGTCCTCGCGATCGGCCAGGTAGGAGAGGCGCAGGATCGACTCGGCCTTCTCGAGCTCGTCGAGGAGGAGCGGGAGACGCGAGGCCCAATGGGCGCGCAGGGTCGTCCCGCCGGGCTCGAAGACGGCGTCCGAGAGGTCGAGGCCGACGACGCGCTGGATCGCCGCACCGAAGTCGAGCTCGAGGGTCTTGCCGCGCGTCGCCCGGCCGACCCGCGTCTGGCGCGTGGTCATGCGGTAGCCGCTCGGCAGCGTGCGGTCGTCGAGCTTCAGCACGAAGTTGCTGCCGCGCCGCTCGTTCGGGACGATTGCGCAGGTGATGTGGAAGCGGCCGTGGGGGTCGGTGCGCACGGCGAGGCCGCGAAGGGTGAGCAGGCGGACGTCCGGCAGGCCGAGCTCACCGGCGTCCTGGCGGCCGTTCCGGTTCCGGTCGTCGAAGACCTTGCCGATCACGTCGGTGCAGTCGAAGGTCGGGTCCGGGGAGACGCGGACGGTCGCGCTCGCCTCGGCGGAGACGGCGCCACCGCTGATCGTGTTGAGGACGAAGGCCCGGTTCGTGAACTCGCCCTCGGTCACACCGGCGCCGACGGCGAGGAGCAGCACGATGGTGCGCGGCGTGCCCGGGTCGAGGGAGAGGCCGGTCCAGACGAGCTCGTTGCCGGCCCGGGTCGGCTCCGTCGGGACGCCGTCGAGGCGCGCCGAGCCGTCGACGTAGCGGAAGCCGGCGGGGAAGCGATCGATGATTTCGAGGTTGCCGAGAGCGGCGCCCAGGGTGTTCTCGACGACGATCTCGTAGGGGACGAGCTCGCCCCGGGAGACGTCGATCTTCGGCGTGGTCTTGCGTACGAAGACGGCGCCGCCGAGGACCGGGTCGACGGGGATGGCGTTGTTGAAGAGCTGATTCGTGCCGGCGGTGGCGCTGCTGAGCGTCAGGTGGAGCTGGTAGTTCGTGCCGGGATCGCTGGCGGGCTCGCTCGGGACGTCGGCGTCGGCGCGCACCTCGCAGTGCTGGCCCGTCGACGGGATCGCATCGACGCCGACGGCGCCGGGGCAGGCCGGGACCGAGAAGGGCGCGGTCGTGTCGTCGCTCTGCGGCGGGATCAGCTGGGACAGGGCGTCGCTGAACGCCCCGCCCGCCGGCGCCACGGGTTCGATCAGATAGGTGCCGCCGTCGGGACAGGACGGGCCGAACACGAGGTCGAACTTGTACCAGCCGCTCGGCGGCGTGACCTGACCCTGTTGGTTCGGATCGGCGAAGCAGCTCGACGGCAGGAGGGTGCCCGAGCCCTGGTTGCGCATCTGGAGCGTGGCGCCGGCGACGGGCGTCCGCGCGACCGACTCGTAGATCAGTCCGTTCGGCGTGACGGGCAGGTCGAGGCCGGTGGCGATGCTGCCGGACGAGAGGACGATCGCGCTGATCAGCTGCTGTCCGTCCGTGAAGGGCGAGACGGTCGCGCCCATCGACGCCGTGTTCGGTCCGGCGCCCGGCGCGAGGAAGCGGACCGCGTACGCGTCGCCGCTCACGTCGTTCGGCGGGATGCCGCGGAAGACGTAGGTCCCGGCCGCGTCGGTGCTCGCCGTCTGGATCGAAGTGCCGTTGCGGAGGAGCTCGACCGTCCAACCGGCCATCGCGACGTCGGTCGCGCCGCCGTTCACGTCGTCGAAGTCCTGGTCGTGCCAGACGCTGCCGCCGAGGGTGCCGACGCCGGGGGTGCCGCCGACCGTGACCGTCACGCTCGCGCTCGCCATGCCCGCCGCACTCCAGGTGACGTCGGCGGTGTTGGTGATCGGCGTGCCCATCGCCGCGACGATCACGACCTGGAAGCGCAGCGTCATCACGCCGCCGACCGGAAGGACGCCGTAGGTCGCGCCGTAGTCCGCGGTCAGCAGCGCCCCGCCGCCGTCGTTCACCCCGGCCACCGTGCCGTTCATCGTGGCAGAGCCCGGCACGTAGGTCGTGCCCGCCGGAATCGGATCGGTCACGACGACGTTCGTCGCCGGCTCGCTTCCGACGTTGCGCACCGTGACGAGATACTCGAGGGTACCGCCCATCAAGGCCGGGCCGCCGCCGACGACGCTCACCTGCTTCGCGATCGTCACCTGCTCGGTTCCGCCGATCACGACGACCGTCGGCTCGGGGCCGGTCGCGGGATTGCCGTCGCCATCGGTCAGCGTGTCCGGCAGCTCGGCGGTCGAAACGACCGCCTGGTTGCTGATGATCCCGCCGACCGGTGCGGTCGCCTCGACGTCGAGATCGAACTCGACGACCGCGTTCTCGCCGGGGGCGAGGATGCCGGCGCCGGCCGCCGGGAGCGGCGGCGTGAGGTTCGAGGACGCGATCGGCAGGCCGGTGGGCTCGGCGAGGGGGCCGTCGGTCCCCGGCGGATCGGCGATCGGGAGGCCGTTCAGCGTGGTCGACCCGGCGACGTAGTCCGTGTAGGTGGGCACCGAGTCGAAGAGGGTGGCGCTCGTCGCCGGTACGGCCCCGTCGTTGTAGACGACGATCGTGTACCGGAGGCGATCGCCGGGGTCGACCTGACCGATCACGCCGTTGTCCTGGACGAGGACGACGCTCTTGGGAGCGAAGAGGAGCGGTGCGTCGCCGACGACGTCCCGCGTCGGGTCGTCGGGAACGAGCGTACGGGGGTCGTCCGACGGCTGATCGACGACGCCTCCGGAAGGTGCGCTGACGAAGGCCTGGTTGGCGATCACCGTTCCGTCGATCACGCCCGGATCGACGCGGACCTCGAAGACGATCGTCGCGACGTTGTCCGGCGTGACGGACGGGTCCGCGCGCATCGCGCCGGGGGTCGCGTCCTCCGGCGCGTTCAGCGGCAGGCCCGCGACGAGGGGAGAGGTCCCCCCCGCCGCATCCGCCACCGGCGCGCCGTTCAGCATCGTGCTGCCCGCCACGTAGGTGGTGTTCACCGGGATCGGATCGCGCAGGATCGCGTCGGACGCGTTCTCGGTCCCGACGTTCTTGACGGTGATCGTGTAGCGGAGACGCTCGCCGGCGAGGAGCTCCGCGGGGTCGCCGTCGGGGTAGGCGGAGATCTTCTCGACCCGGAAATCCGGTGCGGAGACGATCGGCACGACCGTGGGATCCTCGTCGCCCGGGACGAAGGGGTCGGCGGCGCCGTTCACGCCGGGATCGTCGCTCTCCGCGAAGGCGACGTCCGCCACCGTGAGCTCCGACTGGTTCGTCGCGAGGGTGCCGTCCGCGATCGGGGAGGCGAGGGTCACGTCGAACTCGACGAGGAGACTGCCTCCCGCGGCGACCGTGAGGTCGCGAACGTCGAGGAGGCCCGTACCCGCGGCGCCGCCGTTGGGATCGGTGCCGATCGTGTCGACGCCGGCGGGGACGGTCACGAGCGCGAGCGATCCCGCCTCGAAGAGCGGCGTGCCGTTCAGTCGGTCGACCTGATCGCGGAGGTCGAAGCCGGCCAGCGCGTTCGGCGAGCGGTTCTCGAAGACGAGGCGATAGCGAAGCGTGTCCCCGGGCATCGCGCTCGTGATCGGCGTCGCGCTCACCGGGTCGACGACCGTCTTCTCGAAGAGGTAGTCGAGGGGGTCGGTCGTGACGGTGTGCGCGTCCTCGTGGTCGTCGACGCCGACGGTGCCGTCGCTCAAGGTGCGCGTGTAGATCCCGCGGTCGGGATTCGTCGGATCGTCGTCGAACCACTCGGTCGCGCCCGCCACGTTCGTGAGCGCGACGCCGCCCTGGGTGTCGCCGTCGAGCTGCGCGCGGTAGACGACGACGAGGCGCTCGTTCTCGGCGATCACCGAAGCGGCGGACGCCATCGTCAGGGTCAGCTCGCAGGTCGGCGCGCCCGCGTAGGAAGCGGTGAAGTCGGCGCCTTCGACCAGCGGCCCCTTGCCGGGAACCGGGGTGACGCCGTCGGCCGCGAAGACCCGGGCGGAGAGGATCTGTGGGGGGACGTCACAGAGTCCGCCCGTCGCTCCGTCCGGGAGGACGTCGACGAGGGTCGCGTTCCAGGCGTCGTTGGGGCCGGTGTTCTGGACGTCGAGGGTGAAGTTGCCCGGCTGCGCGAGGGTCAGCGTGGCGGGGCCGGTCTTCGTGACCTCGAGGACCGGGGGGACCAACGCGAACTCGGTGTCGAGGTCCGCCGAGTTGACCACGCCGCCTTCGCGCGTGATGAACTCGCCGATGGGATCACCGCTCGGGTCGAGGAAGCTCAGTCCGAGGGTGTAGGTCTTGCCACCGATCGTGAAGGTCGTCGGGTCGGGGGCCTCGAAGAAGATCACCCGGTCGGTACAGCCCTCGCCGGGCGGCGTCGGGTAGGGGCACGGGTCGAGATTGTTGGGCGTCTCTTCGTGGGTGAAGGTGAACGTGAAGGTGAGCGGGCCGGTCTGGGCGCCGTCGACGTCGAAGTCGAGCACGAAGTCGAGCTCGACGGACGTGAGCGACGGATCCGGGACCGTGAAGTTGCGATGCGAGAAGTCCGCGACCGGGAACTGGTTCGGGTCCGGAATCGTGATGGTGACGTCGTAGCCGCTCTGCGGCGTCGCGCCGCCCCAGCTGATGCTCGAGGTCGGGACGCCGTTGCTGATCGCCGGATCGCCGGGCTGGCTGCCGGGGACGTTGTCCTGGGCGTTTCGCCAGGAGGCGGTCGCGGAGGTGAACGTGACGACCTGCGCTACGCCCGTGCTCGGGAGCACGAAGAGGAGCACTGCGGCCAGGGCGTGCAAGGCCCTGCCGACTCTCCCGGCGCTTTTCCGTTCCCACGTTCGCATCACGTTCTCTCGTTCCACCGGGAACTTCGAGCGGGAACGCGCGTCGGAACGAGGGAGCCCTCGGAATCGGGCCTCGATTCGTCGGCGGTCCCGCTGTCATGGGGCCCCGTTCGGGGCCCTTTAGACCGGTGACTTTGCGTCGCCATCTTTCGATGGCTTTGCCCTTGTCTGAATCTCTCTGCCGGTCGCGGGGTTCGCGCCGGCGCGTATCACGGATGGGCGTCGTCTCCTGGTCGACGCTCAGCTGGCCGGCAGGAAATCGATCGGATAGACGATCGTGACCGGCGGGATCCCTTCCTTCGCCCCGAAGTCGAAGGTCGCGACGCGCTCGACCACGCGCTTCGCGAGCTCCGGCGCCTTCATGTCCGTCGACTTGACCTCGCAGAGCGAGACCGAGCCGTCCGGTTCGATCGTCATCCGCAGCACGATCTGTCCGCGAAGCGTCGGGTTGCTCCGAAGCGCGCGGTTGTAGAGGCGGTAGAGCGCCGCCTTGTGGCGGTCGAAGACGATCTGGATCTCCTCGTCCGTACGCGAGGCCGAAGGACCGCCCCCGGCGAGAGGCCGGTCGCCGTTCCCGCCGCCGGTCCCGATCGCGCTGGTCGCTCTCTCGATCGCGACACCTTCGAGGCGCTCTCCGGTTCCGCCCGATCCGCGACTGAGCTCCGCGACGTTGATGCCGCCGCTCGATCCGGCGGCGTGGGACGCGACCATCGATCGGGTCGGGAGATCCGCGGCTGCGCGACCGTCGTCGCTGATCCGGGCGTTCGAGCCGAGGCGGTCGACCGCACGGTTCTGCGCGAGGCCCGTCAGCTGCTCGCTGAAGGCGAGGAGTCCGCTGCTGGCGATGTCGCGCTTCTTCGCCGCTGGACTCGAGCTGCTCGCGGGCGCGGGCTCGGACGACTGCGCGACGGACTCTTCTTCGCTCGGCGGAACCGGCTCGGGCTCGCTCGGAGCGACGGGCTCGGGCTCGCGGACGGCGATCGCCGGCGGAATCACGACGCGCTCGTCGCGGATCAGCTGCGTCAGGCGATCCTGCTCGTCGAAGACCTCCCACCGATCGGGGATGGGAATCTCGACCAGCGGAAGCAGCAGCCCGATGACGAGACTCGCGAGGAGCGAGAGGCCGAGGGTCTTCCGGAAGCGCGCGTCGTCTTCGCCGCCGCGCGCCCAGGGCATGATCGAGGTCCGGATCGCGATCTCGCCCGGGTCCCGTTCGATCTCCCACTCGTTCTGGCGCTCTTCGACCTTGCGTTCGAGCTCGAGGATCTCACCGGCGACCCAATCCGCTTCGTCCTGCTTCCGCTCGACCGCGTCGAGGAGCTCTTCGCGTCGCGCCTCGACCTCCGAGACTTCCTTCTCGAAGCCGTCGATTCGCGCGCGAACGCGCTCGAGGTGGCCCACCGCGTCGAGTCCGGTCGTCGACGCCTGCCAGAAGAGGTCGGCGGCGTTCAGCTCGTCGAGCTTCTCGAGCGAGCTGCAGACGGTCTCGAGATGCACGAATCGCGGACGCTCGTCCTCGAGCGCATCGAGTCGGGCGTCCACCTCGCGCAGCGACGCGAGGGTCGCGTCGAGGTCGGCCCGAGCTCGCTTCAGCTCGTCGCGCAGCGCGCTTCCGTGTCTTTCTTCGGCTTCTTCGATCATCGCTCGGGTCCGCTCGGCTACCGGCTGGCCAGCGCCTGCTCCTCGCTGGCCTGCATGACGGCGAGCGAGATCTTCGTGTAGCCCTGTCCCGTACAGGTGGACATCACGCGCTTCACGATCTCGAAGGGAACGGTCCGGTCGGCGAGCACCGTGACTTCCTGACTCTTGGCGACGGCCTTCGTGCTGGTCCCGATCACGGTCTGGCGCAGCTCCTGGAGTCGGGCGGCGATCCCGGGAATCTCCGCTTCCGGATGCGAGACCATGGCCTCGATCGTGGTCGCGACCTCGCCCTGGACCGTGACCGTCTCCGGGCTCACGAAGATCACTACCGTCTCGCGCGGCTTCTCCTCCACCGTCGAGGCCGGAAGCGTGATCTGCTTCGGCGTCTCCAGCACCTCGGTCGTGGCCGAGTTCACCAGCAGGAAGAACACCAGGATCGTGAACACGTCCATCAGCGAGGTGAGGTTCATCTTCGGCACGGCCTTCGCGGCGTTGCGCGACATCCGCTTCATGCGACGAGAGGCGTTCACGGTGCGTCTCCGATCGAGATGTTGGTGAAGAGCGCGACGCGCATCGGCTGCGCCTCGGCGGCCTCGGCCTCTTCCGCTGCGTCCGGCACGACCTCGCCGTAGCCGTCGAGCGAAGCGCTCCGGATGGCGTCCATCACCTGGATGAGGTGGTCGTACTCGATCTGGGGCTCGAGGAGCACCGAAGCCTGCGTCGCGTCGGGGTGATCCCGCTTGAGCGACACGGCCAGGTCCTTGAGCGTCATCAGGTCGTAGCGTTCACCGGCCATCGGGATGGCCGCGATCGTGACGCGGCCGTTGGTGATCTCGAGGCCCGAGTCGCGGACGATCACTTCGATCCGGAACTCCGGCTCGTCCATCGCGGGGCCGCCCTGGCTCGACGGCATGTCGAGCTCGACGATCGTGATCCGCGAGAAGACGGCCGTGATCAGCAGGAACGGGACCAGCACCACCATCAGGTTCAGGAAGGTGGTCATGTCCAGGTCCGACGGCTGAGCGTTCGGGCGTCTGTAGTGATGACGTCGCGTCACGGGGATCAGGCCTCCAGGCGTCGCTTCGAGCTGGCCGAGATCACGTTCAGGGCCTTCACGGAGGCCATCTCGAGGCCGTTGATGATCTCCGTCGTCTTCGCGACCAGGACCTGGTTCGTGATGAGGAGCGGGATCGCCACGATCAGGCCGAAGGCCGTCGTGTTCATCGCGACCGAGATGCTGGCGGAGAGGAGGTCCGCCTTCTCCGCGGGGTTCGCGTTCGCGACCGCGGTGAAGGCCGAGATCAGGCCCATGATCGTGCCGAGGAGGCCGAGGAGCGTCGCGATGTTCGAAGCGAGGGCGACGTAGGGCGTACGCTTCTCGAGGTTCGGGATGATCTCCATCATCCGTTCCTCCATCGCGATCTCGATGTCCTCGCGGCGCCGGACGACGCCCTGCAGATCGAGCCCCATGTTGAGCAGACGTCCGACGGTCGACTCGTCCTTGCTCGTGAGCTCGCGAGCGCGATCGAAGTCACCGTCCACGAGGGCGGGCTCGACCTGGGACCAGACGTCGCGGTTGCGTGCCGTCACCTGGGACAGCGTGATGTATCGCTCGATGGCGATCGCGGCGCCGACCGCGAAGACCACGAGGATCGGGTACATGAAGGGTCCGCCGGTCAAGAAGAATCCGACGATCGAGTAGAACGTATCCATGGGGGGTGCCTCCTGATCCGCATCGATCGGCGTCCGCCGGGACGGCTTCGATGCGGGGGTCTTGGGCCGGGGTGGGGCGCTAGCGGCCCTCGCCTCCGGTGCGAATCTGGTGGTAGTCGAGGCTTCGACGGAAGACCTCGGGATCGAGGGCGCTCCGGTCCTGGCCGAAGCGCCGGGTGAGATCGAGGTCGTCGCCGAGATCCGACGACTTCCAGGGCACGATGACGAGCGACTTCGGCGACTCGTCGTTGCCGAGGATCGACATGCCGGAGACGAGCTTCTCGTCGCCTCCGGTCTTCTCGTCCTCCGCGAAAGCGATCGGTGCCGCGAGCGCGAAGCAGAGGCTGGCGACGGCGGCGCACGTCGTTCTGTGGATCGATCCGGGCATCATCATGCTCCTACTGCGCCGCCCGCTGCTCGAGGTCGGCGATCCAGATGGCGACCTGGTCGTCGTCGGGCACGATCTCGCGGTAGCGCCGGTAGTGGTCCAGCGCGCATCGCAGGTCCTCGAGGAAGAGGTCGCAGAGGATGCCCAGGTTGCGATGCGCGGGATGGAAGTCGCCGTAGAGCGAGATCGCGCGTTCGTAGCTCGCACGCGACTCGGCGAGTCGTCCCAGCTTCCGGTAGACGATGCCCAGCTCGTTGTGGGCGACGACGTGGCGGGGATGGAGCTCGAGCGCTTCGCGAAGGACCGCCTCGGCTTCCTCGTGACGATCCGCGCGCCGCAGCGCGATGGCCAGGTTCACGCGGGGCGCGGCGCGGTCCGGCAGGGCCTCGGCCGTCGACTCGAGGCCGTCGATCGCCGCGTCGAGATCATCGTTCACGAGGGAATCGGTCGCGTCGCGGAATCGGGCGCGGTCGCCGAGGCCGACACCGCCAGACTCGCTGATCCGGAATCCTTCGTCCGTTCGCACGAGGGCGCCTCCGGAGCTGCCGGTGCATCCGAGGGCGAAGCACAGGACGACGCCGAGGCCGACCGCGAGCGCCGCGGCTCGCCCGTCGGGCGCTGCGAAGGACCGCCCATTCATGATTCGTTCCCCCTGGCTTCGCCGGCGGGCGTGCCCGGATCGTCGACGCTCGAAGCGTCGATCGCTGCGGGCGGCGACGAGCGAAGGGCGTCGGCGGGAAGCTCGGAGGTGTCGCTCTCGCGCGTCGTCGCGTCTTCCGTCGATTCGGCGAGGACTTCGGGCGCCGTGGAGGCTGCGGTTTCCGGCTTCGTCTCGGCCTCCGGGGGGTCGGCGGGCGGCGTCGGGTTCGACGCGATCGCGCGCGCAGGAGCCCGGTAGACGTAGGCGTCGAGCGACTCCAGCGGGCCGGTGCTCGCCTCCTGCTTCGCGTAGCGACCCGGGGAGGCGAAGGCGAGCCGGGCGAGGCTTCGCTCGATCCATGCGTTCGCGATGCCGGTCCGGGCGAGCTCGAGGTTCTTCTCGTGGAGGGAGATGGTCCTCTCCTCGAAGGGGAAGGCCTGCTCTTCGAGCATGTCGTCGTAGTCGAGTCGATCCGCCGGCGACAGGTCGGCCGGGCGCTCCGACTCGACGAGGGCGCGGCCGAACTCACCGTAGGCTTCGGCGATGTAGAAGGTCGCCGCGGCGGTCACTTCGCCGACGCCGTAGTCGACGAGGGACTCGAAGTCCGAGACGACCGCTTCGAGGGTGCGCTGCTTGCGGGCGAGGCTCCGGTCGAAGGGCTGATCGAGATCGATCGACGCATAACGTCGGAAAGCGGGCTCGACGAGCTCGAGTGCGGCCTTGGCCGCGAGTCCACGGACGAGCGGCGTCCGCTCGGGACCCGCGTCGGCGTCGAGCGCGACGACGTGCCGAAGCGCCTCGCGACGCTCGCTCGCTTCTTCCAGCTTTCCGTGAATCTCTGCCATCTTGAACCGCGTTACGACCAGCCGTTCGAGCGGGTCCGTGTACTCCGTCACAAGTGTTGTGAGAATGTCCAGGGATCGTCGGAGTTCACCGGCTTCCTCGTGCAGGTCGGCGGCAACACCGAGCGCGTCGGCTCGTTCCTCGGCGCTCTCGGCCTCGTCGGCGACGCGCTCGTACTCGATGGCGGCGCGAGACAGGTCTCCGTCGGAGCGGAGCACGTGGGCCATCTGACGCGTGACGTCCCGCTGGAGCGTGTGGTCGGGATGATCGACGCGGAAGGCAGCGAGCACTTCGGCGGCAGCGCCCCAATCCTCGAGCGAGATCAGCGACGCGGCGGCGTCGTACTCCGCCATCGGGCGGATGCTCGAGTCGGGGGCGACCGCAGCGATCCGCTGGAAATGGACCGCCGCCCCGCGCGGGTCGTCGGCCGCGCGCGCCAGCTCGCCCTGCTTGTAGATCGCGGCGGCGAGATTGTCCGTGACGGCGTCGTCCTCGGGCGACGAGAGCTCGGTGACGCGAAGGTAGGCGCTCTCCGCTTCTTCGAAGCCCTCGCTGTCGAAGGAGGCGTGGGCGATGGTGAGCCAGGCGCCTCGCAGGGTCTCGCGCTCGGCGTCGGGGTAGTCCGCGATCAGGCGGCGGGCCTGCTCGATCGCGCCGGCATGGTCTTCCAGGGAGTAGAGGTCATCGGCGGCGGCGCCGAGGACGAGCACGGCGCGCTCGTCCGCCGGAAATGCGTCGACGAAGCGGAGGGAGGTCGCGACCACCGAACGAAGCGGCGCCTCGCCCGCGTCGTCGGAGGCGGCGGCGTGATCCTCGCGACGCGCGAAGACGGCGGCGTAGCCCGCCTCTGCCGCCTCGGAATGGGGCGGATACGCGTAGGCGACGGTCTCGAAAGCCTCGGCGGACTCCGCGAAGCGTCCGTCCTCGAGCAGCAGATCCGCGAATCGACGGTGGATCCCGGGCGTGGCCGCGTCGGTCGGAAACGAGACGAGGTATTCGCGGTACCAGGTAGGAGAGGATCTCCGTCGCGGCCTCGAGGTCGTGGTGCTGCCAGTAGGGGGAAGCGACGCCGTAGTCTTCCGCGAACGCGCGCTTCGACTCGAGGACGAGCCGCGGGAAGTCCCCCGCTTCGTAGATCTCGACGACCCGCATGCCGAAGCGGGGGGCCATGGCGTGGGTCGGATAGCGATCCATGAAGCGCTGGTAGGTATTCGCCGCGTCCGCGTACCGGAGCTTGTCGAGGAAGAACTCACCGAGCTCGCGGTAGACGCGGTACTCGTAGGGGCGAGGGCCGTGGGCGTCGAAGAAGTCCGAGATGGCCTCCGGGCCGCCCAGCTCCGAGAAGCAGAGACTGATGACGCGGTAGGTGTCCGTGACGCGCTGTGCCTCGGCTTCGTCCTCCACCTGGTCGAAGTCGTATCCGGTCGCGACCTTGTGATCGAGGAGCATCACGTAGCTGCGAAGCGCCTCGTCGAGCATCATCTGCTTGTAGAGGCTCCAGCCGAGCTTGTAGAGCGCGAGCTCGTAGTACTCCGAGGCCGGGCCGAGCTCGACGATCGATGCGTAGGAAGACTCTGCATCGAAGAAGCGGCGGCGAACGAAGTGGTACTCGCCGCGGCGGAAGAGGAGCTCGTCCAGGTGTCGCGAGCCCGGTCGCTCGGCGATCAGCCGGTCGGCGACCGTGATCGCCTCGTCGACGCGCCCGAGCTCGTCGAGGGCGCGCGCCTTCTGGTACAGGACCTGGTCGAGGTAGGGGTAGTCCGGGTAGCGCTCGAGGATCCGGTCGTAGAGCTCGATCGCTTCGGCGGGCCCGGCCGTGTCGGCGGGGCGGACGGCGGGATCGAGCTCGCCCGGATCGACGTCGGCGTAGGCCAGCGGTGTCGCCCCGAACGCGCGCGCCTCGAGCTGCGCGTCGGATTCGCGCGCGGGACGCGCGGCGTCTCCGGTCGTGGCGCGGGGGCGCAATTCGGAGGACTGCGGGCGGGGCAGCGCCGCGTCTCCGGCCTCGCCGGCAACGCGCGTCGCCCGAGCGCCGAGACTTCCGTACGACTTCTCGAGGGCGAGGTCCGCGAGGCGGCGCATCGCTTCGGGCGTGAGCGCGGATTCCGGTGCCTCTTCGAGGAACTGGCGGTAGCCCTCCATCGCCTGCGCGAGCCCGTCCCCGACCTCGACCTCCTCGAGGTCGGGGCTTCGGCCCTGGAGGTCGGCCAGGGTGGACTCGCGACCCAGCCGGGCGCACCCGCTCGTCGCCGTCGCGATCAGGAGTGCGGCGAGCAGGCGGGACCGGATCGGGGTCGGCTCGGGACGACTCATCGTTCGGGTCGCTCCGAGCTTCGTTCGGCCTGCTTCTTCACCGCGCGGTCGTAGCTGTCGGCGAACGCGAAGCGGGCCTTGTTCTGGTACTCCTCGAGCCGCACGCGTCGCTTCGCGAGCTCGTTCGTCGCGAGTCGCTCGAGCGCTCGCCCCTGCGCTTCGCGGGCGTCGTCGATGCGATCGAGGGCGCGTTCGACGCGCTCGCGAAGGCCGGCGATCGTGCCGTCGAAGCCGGTGTGGCCGTGCTGCGCGGCCTGGCGGACGCGGACGAAGCGCTCGTAGGTGGCCTTGAGCTCTTCGACGTCGCTCTCGAGCGCGCGCAGCTCTTCGTGGACCTGCGTGAGCCGGTCGTGGTACCTCGTCTCGAGCCGCCAGGTAATGACGCCCTCGAGGCGATCGACGCGGCGGCGCAGTGCTTCGGTGCCGGGATCTTCGTTGATCCGCTCCCGGAGCGACGCGATCTTCCGGGTGATCTCGAGCTCTTCGCCGGTGGCCAAGAGGCGCGGCGCCGGACGCGTGAGCATCCCTTCGAGCTTCGCGGCCAGGTGTCGCCGCTGTTCCTGTCGGAGCCGCATGCGGGCATCGAGGTTCCGGAAGGTCTCGTCGATGGTCGGAAGCCGCGGCTCGAAGTAGTCGCGGCGCGTCGCCACGAGGTCGTCGAACGCTTCGAGACTCCGCCGCCCGTTCACGAGGTGTCGTCGCATGTCGCTCAGGTCGAGGTAGTTCTGGAGCGCGGTCTGGAAAGCGTGGGAGGCGACGAGCGAAGTCAGGTAGAACGTCTCGGGCATGTCGGGCAGCTCGCGCATCCGGAGCACCCAGTCACGATCGTGCCGGATCCGTTCGTCGTCGAGCATCTCGAGGAAGGCGCCGCGCTCGATGCTCTCGATCGAGGCGTCGATCTTCCCCAGCTCCTCGCCGAAGGTGCCGGCAGCGCGCTGGTAGAGCTCCGCCGCGCGGCCGTGGATCTCGAGCTCCCCGTAGGCATAGGGCAGGGCGAGCAGCGCTTCCTGGACGGCCTCCTCGGTCGGGTCGCGCTTCGCGAGCATCGACCACGGCACGACCGCGCGCTCGAAGCGTTCGGCCGAAGCGGAGCTCCAGCCGGCCCGGAGCAGCGCTTCGTTCGAATGGAGACCCGCGAGCCGGACCCGATCGAGCACGTCCGCCGCGCGTTCGAACTGGCCTGCTTCGAAGAGCAGGGTTCCGAGCAGCAGATTCGCCTTGTCCCGAATCGCGGCGGACTCGTCCGTCGACGGACGGCGCCGTCCCGCCCGGTCGAGCTGGCGAACCGCGTCGAGCGGAGCGTCCTTTCCGAGCATCGCGATCCCGAGGTTGTAGGACGCGAAGTCGTCGAGTCGTTCCTCGCCCCGGAGCGGACGGAGGGCCTCGATCGCCTCGTCCCAGCGTCCGAGCGCGATGAGCGCGCTTCCGCGGACGAAGCGGGCCTCCTTGCGGAGCGCTTCGGGGATGCCCTCGTCGAGGAGCGCGAGCGTGTCGAGGGCGAGGGTGGGCGCGCCCTTCTGCTGATGGAGCCGCGCGAGACGGACGATCGCGTCCGCGCGCACCTCCGGAGAGACGTCGGCTTCGAGGACCGCGGCCATGGCGCGGCCGGCCCGCTGGTGCATCCGGTAGCGCAGCTCGAAGTCGCCGACGGAGAACTCGGCTCGCGGAAGATCCACGTGGAGGAGGTCGAGCTCCGGCTCGTCGACCTCGTCGTGGAGAGCGAGCTCCGTGTCCAGACGCGCGAGCGCCTCGAAGGGATCTCCGAGATGGGCGTAGTAGAGCGCCTCACGATAGTGGTGATCCGCCGCGCGCTCGCCGGTGTGGGCCGGCCAGGCGAACAGCAGGATCAGCAGCGCGAGTCCCTTCCTCCACTCGATGCTCGTCATGCTCGACTACCAGTTCGCGATCGCGACCTGCGCGCCACCGGTCAGCGATTCGCTCACGGTGATGCCGACCTTGCTGGGGCCGACCGCCTTCTGGATCACGAATTCCTCGGTGGAGGCGAAGCGGCCGGTGGTCGTTCTTCGTCCCTCGACTTCGACGCGGAGCGCGTGCGCGCCCTCGCGCAGATTGCCCGTGTAGATGCGCTGCACGCCTCCCTTCGAGAGCGCCTCGAGCTCGCGGTGGGTATAGACGTGGTGGGCGACGGGCTCGCCGTCGATCCAGACGCGCGCGGCGTCGATCCGTACGTCCTGGTCGGTGCCGACCTCCACGAAGACGGAGACCTGCGTGCTCGAGGGATGGAGGAGCTGCTCTTCGAGCGCACGCAGCTCGGCGGCAATCGCGAGGACGTCCGACTTGATGTCCTGGACCTGCTGATCGAGGCTCTGGACGTCGCTCTTCGTGCGCGTATCGCTCGACCAGGCAGGCAGCGCGAGAGCGATCGCGACGCAGATCGGAGCGAGCACGCGTCCGAGGGACGCGGTTCGGATTCGGTTGGTCTTCATGCGGTGCATGGGGGGTGTCCTCGCGAGTCTTGCATTCGTCCTCGTCGGCCCGCGTCGCGCTTACCATGACGGGGATCACAGCCGGGGTGGGGCGGCGTCGCGCGCGAAACCGCATCGGGTCGGACGGGCGCGCGCAACGGATGTGCGCCTCGGCGGAGTTCAGGCGAGCTCGATCTTCGGGCGACGGGCGCGGGGCGCGTCGCCCCGGCGGGCGCCGCGAAGCCAGGCCCAGAGGTTGCGGAAGGTCGGGTCGATCCGGAGGCGCAGGCGCCGGCATCGGAGCAGCTCTTCCTCCGAAGCGCGCGCTTCGAGCTGGTCGAGCCAGAAGAGCGCCTCGGCGGGCTGGCCGTCCCGGAAGAGCAGGCGAGCGAGTCGGATCAGGACGGCGGGATGACGCGATTCGATCTGATTGGCCTCGCGGAGCAGGATGATGGCTTCACCGCGTCGTCGTCGCGCGATCCGATCGCTGACCTCCACGAGGGTGCGCATCGCGACCTCGGGCCGG
>JAUIMK010000086.1 GCA_030432735.1 bacterium | reverse complement strand
TGCTCGCGCCAGTCCGCTTCGGCGCGGGCGGGAGAGGACGCGCCGGTCCACGCGGCGGCGAAGCGATCGAGCAGGATCTCGACGGCGGCCTCCGAGCCGAGCTCGCCGTGATGGCCATCCGCGGCGATCGCGAGTCGCCCGCCCTCGCCGAGGGCGAAGGCGACGCAGTCTTCGTTCGGATCGGTGTACGAGTACGTCTTGCGCGCGCCGCCCCGCGAGAGGGCGACGGCGGCCGCAGGCAGGCCCTCGAGCTCGAGTCGGCCGACCTGCTGATGGTCGCGTCCACGGAGGAAGGCGGTCTGCATCGTCGGGGCTCGCTCCTTCGAATGGGCGCGGTCGGGGGACATCGGGATCGAGAACCGGGCTCGAAGCCGACTTGAACCGGTCGGATCAGAGGGATTCCTCCCGGGTCGGCTGCAAGATTACTCCCTGTGGCGCGGATTGGGATCGCGCGGCGCAGATCGATTCGGATATGTTCGCGCCCGACGGCGCCGGCTTCCCCCCACGAGGCCCCGTCAGCGAGGAGCACCCATGGGAGGCTCGAGCGATTCCGGAGTCGAGCTCGCCTTCGCGATCGCGCACGAGGTCGGCAATCACCTCGGTGGGATCCGCCTCCAGGCGCACCTGCTCGACGACGAGCTCGACGCGCGGGCGATGGCCGAGGCGTCCGTCCTGATCGACGGGCTGGCCGGGCGATCCGGCCCGCTGCTCGCGCTGCTCCGTCCGCTGCTGTCGGATGCCTGGCGACGCACCGGCGGGACGAGCTGGGCCAGCGTGCTTGGACGCGTGGCTCAGCAGATCGAAGACGAGGGCACGCGCGGCGTGCGCTTCGAGGTCCGGGGCGCGCTCGAAACCGAGGCGCCGGCGCCGGACTTCGACTGGGTCCATCCGCTGCTGATCGCGCTGGTCGAAGCGACCCTCGCCCACGTCGCCGACCGGGGCGCCGCGGCGAGCGTGCGCCTCGAGCTCGTCGAGGAGGGCGGCGACACGCGCCTCGACGTCATCGACGATGGCGAGGTCGAGGACCTGTCGGCGGAGGCGGCCCACCGTGGGCGCCCCCTCGCCGTCGCGATCGCGCGCGAGCTCGTCGGGCGAAGCGGCGGCCACGTCGAGATCGAGACCGGAGCCGGCGGCGAGAGCACCGGGACGCGGGTCGGCCTGCGCTTCTCCTGATCGGGCCTTCCCTCGACTCGGGCCCGCTTCCGATTCGGGCAGCGCCGCTCAGGCCGCGATCGACGACGGCGCCGTCTTCGATCGGGTCTTCGGCCGAAGCACCCGGGCCGGCGGCTCGCGAATCTCCCAGACGAGTCCGACGGCCTGGAGCGCCCGCAACGCGTAGTAGGTCACGTCGATCTCCCACCAGAAGAAGCCCTGGCGCGCGGACGCCATGTAGTGGTGGTGGTTGTTGTGCCAGCCCTCGCCGAGGGTCAGCAGCGCGAGCCAGAAGTTGTTCCGCGAGTCGTCGCCGGTCTCGTAGCGCTGGCTCCCGAAGCGGTGGGCGAGGGAGTTGATCGAGTAGGTCGCGTGCCAGAGGAGCACCGTCGAGATGCAGAAGCCCCAGACGAGTCCGGCCAGACCGTCGACCGCATAACAGAACACGGCGAGGGAGATCGGCACGGCGATGTGCCAGCGGTTCAGCCAGAGGAGCTCGGGGTAGGCGGCGAAGTCGCGAATGCGGTCGAGCTCCGTGTCCTCGAACTCGCCCGAGAAGATCCAGGCCTGATGGGCCCACCAGAAGCCCTTGCGCGGGGAGTGGAGGTCGCCTTCCTGGTCCGAGAAGCGATGGTGGCGCCGGTGGCCGCCCGCCCACCAGAGCGGTCCCTTCTGGACGGCGGCGCACCCGAGCAGCGCCAGAAAGAGCTGGAAGCCGCGACTCGTCTTGAAGGTCTTGTGGGCGAAGTAGCGGTGGTAGCCGGCGGTGATGCCGAAGAGGCGCACCCAGAAGAGGCCGAGGCAGAGGGCGATCTCGAACGCGCCGACCCCGGTGTAGAGGGCGACGAGGCAGCCGGCGTGGATCGTCCAGTAGACGATCGAGGGGAGCCTGCCGAGCCGATTCCAGACGCCTTCGGTCGCCACGTCGCCTTCGAGGCGGGGAGGGGCCTGGGGCGGGCCGAGGGGGCCGCCTCGGCCGCCTCCGGCCGCGCCTTCGTCGGTCGGTCCGTCTTCGCTGATCGGAAGGGAAGCGAGCGCAGATTCGCTCACGGGCATTCCTCCTCGAGCTCCGTGGGGGCGGGAGAGCCTACGAAGCCGATCGGCCGGAGGCAGCGCGAAGACGGTGAAAATTGCGTCAAAACGGGCTTGCGCGGGGCTTTGCGCTACTTTGCCGCCGCCTCGACCGGGGGGACGAGGCCCACCCCGAAATGCTTCCGCGCGCGACTCCGGGTCCGCTCTTCCTCGCCGCTCCAACGAGCAGGCCCGGCCGCGAATCCTTCGTCCGCCGCCCGGCGTTCCAGCCGAGGCCGGCGCGCCGACCCTTCTTGCGAGATCCAACCATCATGTCCGATTCCGGTGTCCGAGAGGACCTGCGCAACGTCGCGATCATCGCGCACGTCGACCACGGCAAGACCACCCTCGTCGACGGCCTGCTCCGGGCCTGCGGCGCGTTCCGCGAGAACGAGTCCGCCCCCGACCGGGTGATGGATTCCGGCGACCTCGAGAAGGAGCGCGGGATCACGATCCAGAGCAAGAGCACCGCGGTCGTCTACGAAGGCGTGCGGATCCAGCTCGTCGACACCCCCGGCCACGCCGACTTCGGCGGCGAGGTCGAGCGCGTGCTCGGCATGGCGGACGCGGCGCTGCTGCTCTGCGACGCCTACGAAGGCGTGATGCCGCAGACGCGCTTCGTGCTTCGCAAGGCCCTCGACCACGGCCTCCGCCCGATCCTCGTCGTGAACAAGATCGACAAGCCGGAAGAACGCGCCGAGCAGGTGGTCGACGAAGTGTTCGACCTGCTCGTCGAGCTCGGTGCCGACGACACGCAGCTCGAGTTCCCCGTCGTCTACGCGTCCGCGAAGCAGGGCCTCGCGACGACCGAGTACGGTGGCGAGATGAAGGACCTCGTCCCCGTCCTCGACACGATCCTCGAGCACGCGCCACCGCCGAAGGTCGACGAGGACGGTCCGCTCCAGTTCCAGGCCGTCACCCTCGGCTACGACCCCTTCGTCGGTCGCCTCGTGATCGGTCGCGTCGTGCGCGGAAAGATGAAGCGCGGCGCTCCCGTCGTTCGCGTCGGTGAGGACGGAGCCCAGGACGCCTTCCGGATCACCAAGCTCTTCGGCACGCTCGGGACCGAGCGCATCGACATCGACGAGGCCCGCGCGGGGGACATCGTGATCGTCGCCGGCGTCGACCACATCCAGGTCGGCGACACGGTCTGCGAGCCGAACAAGATCGACCCGCTTCCGCGGATCGCAATCGACCCCCCGACGATCCGCGTGAGCCTCTCGGTCAACAACTCCCCCTTCGCGGGGCGCGACGGCAAGTACGTGACGAGCCGGCAGATCGGCGAGCGCCTCGAACGCGAGGGCATGTCGAACATCTCGATCGTGATCGAGCGGACCGACAAGCAGGACACCTTCGCCGTCTCCGGCCGCGGCGAGCTCCAGCTCGCCGTCCTGATCGAGACGCTCCGGCGCGAAGGCTACGAGTTCGCCGTCTCGCGCCCGGAGATCATCGTCCAGGAGATCGCGGGGAAGCGCTGCGAGCCGGTGGAGGAGGTCGTGGCCGACGTCCCCGAGACCGCCGCCGGCTCGGTGATGGAGAAGCTCGCCCAGCGCAAGGGGCGCATGGACACGATGGAGCACCACGGCGACCGGGTGCAGATGCGCTTCATCGTCCCCAGCCGCGGGCTCTTCGGGTATCGCGGCGAGTTCCTGACGGACACCCGCGGCGAGGGCATCCTCTACCGGACGGTCCAGGGCTTCGAGCCCTTCGCCGGCGACCTCCCGGGTCGGAACGTCGGCCCGGTCGTCTGCACCGATCTCGGCCGCACGACCCCGCATGCGATCTTCAAGATCCAGGAGCGGGCGACGCTCTTCGTGCCGCCCGGCGTCGACGTCTACGAGGGGCAGATCGTGGGCGAGAGCCGCCGCGCCGGCGATCTCAACGTGAACCTCACGAAGGCCAAGAAGCTCGACAACATGCGCGCCTCGGGGCGCGACGACAACGTGATCATCACGCCGCACAAGAAGCTCACGATCGAGGAAGCGCTCGGCTGGATCGAGGACGACGAGCTCCTCGAGGTGACGCCGAACGAGCTCCGTCTGCGCAAGAAGGTGCTCTCGCAGAGCTTCCGGAAACGCTAGCGCCGCGCGCGCCCGCGGCGTCGCGTTTCCGCTCGGGTGCTAGGCGTCGTTCGAAGACCAGAGCGCGGTCGCGAGGGCCCGGAGGAGGTCCGTCTCGGTCACGATGGCTTCGAGTCGGCCCTCGCCGTCGACGATCGGCAGGCAGCCGAAGCGCCCCTGGAGCATCCGCGAGACCGCCTCTTCGAGGGGCGCGTCGGCCCGGATCGTCACGGGGTCCGGCGTCATCGCATCGCGCACGGAGACGTCGAGCACCTGCTGGCGCACATCCGCCGCGGGCGGCGACATCAGGCTCACCGGAACGGGGAGCGTCTCGCGGAGGTCGTCGAAGGAGACGACGCCGCACACGCGCTTCGACGCCTCGACGACGGGCAGATGGCGGAAGCCGTGGTCGATCATCAGGTCGAGCGCGGCGAGCGCCGGCGCGTCGGGCTCGATCGAGATCGGCTTCCTCGTCATGTACGCGTCGAGCTCGACTGCCATCTTCCCTTCCTCTCCTCTTCCATCTCCTGCCCGGGGCAGGGTACCGCGTCCGTGTCCGCGGCGACGGACGGCGTTCCCGGCGGCAGGGACTCAGTCGCTGGCCGCCACGAGACGCCCGTCGGCGACGGCGGACATGATGTCGAGGGTCGTGACGATTCCGACGAGCTGATCCTTCTCCACGACCGGGAGGCGATGGAGGTGATGCTCGAGCATCGTCTGCGCGAGCTCCTCGAGCGAGGCGGTGGGGGCGATCGTGATCAGGTTCTGGCTCATCACGTCACTCACGGACATGTGGGCCATGCGGACGCCGATTCGCGCCGCGGTCGCATCGACCTCGCGTTGCGGATCCGCGGTGTGGGACGGCGGGGCGGCATGGAAGTAGTACTCGGAGATCTCGGCCTCCCGCGCGCGCTCCGTCTCGTGGGAGCGCACGATGTCGGAGCGGGTGACGACGCCGACGAGCCGCCCCTGATCGACGACGGGGAATCCGCCGAAGCCGGTGCGGACGAAAGCGCGCTCGAGGGTCTCGATCGACGCGTCGACGGCGATCGTCTCGGGCTCGGCCTGCATGAGGTGGGATACGGTCAGCATGTCGACGAACTCCGATGGGTGGGAGGATGAAGGATCGGACGCGAGCCCTCGTCCGCGACGACTCGCGTGCACGAAGAACGTAGCAATCGGGATGCCGGTTCTCCGCGCAACGATTCGGGTGCCTCCGCGTCCGAGGGCCGCGCGAGGCGCGCCGTAGTCGAGCGCCCGACTCGGAGCGGCGTGCAGATTTGTCACGCTTCGGGGCCCTGCGGCCCTGCGGCCCTCGCCGGCGATCGGCTGTGAAGGGCGTGAAGCAGGTCGGCGTGGCATCATCGAGCGGGTAGGAGGACACGAGGCCATGCGACGACCCGGATCGACGCCCGCGATTGCCGTGCTGCTGCTCTTCGCCGCGGCGCTGGTCTTCGCGGCGTGCCACGGGCGGAACCCCTTCACGAACTACGAGGCGACCACCAGCCCGCCCGATCTGCGGCACGTTCCGCGCGCGAAGGTCCGTTCCACGATGTGGGTGCTCGCCGCCGAAGCGAATCACCTCGACGACCTGCTCGAGACGCCGCCGGCGCCGGACGACGAGGGCGCCCGCCAGGACGTGCTCGCGACCCTCGAGCGCATGGCCGCGGCGGCCCGCGCCCTCGATCCCGTCGGTCAGACCAGTCAGCATCCGCTCCTCAACCGCTACGCCAGCCAGTTCATCCGACGCGTCGAGCACGCCCAGCGGGCCGCGCGTCGCACCCCGCCCAACTACTACATGGCGAGCGCCGTCTCGAGCAGCTGCCACCTCTGTCACGCCGCCTCGGCGCAAGCGAGCGCGACGCCCTAGCGCGGCGCGGCGCGCGCGTACGATGCATCGGATCGCGGCGCCCGCGCGCGGCTTGACCCCGCCGCGCGCCCGCGATTCACTCCCGCCGCCGGAGACGCCCTTGGATACGACCCCCCTCGAGCTGAGCGAAGACGAGCGCAGGTACTACGAAAAAGACGGCTTCTTCGCGCGCGAAGCCGTGTTCGGTTCCGAGGATCTCGAGCGTCTGCGCGCCGCCGCCGAGCGCGTCGCCGCCAACGCGAAGCGGGCTGCGCTGGCCAAGTCCCGCGCGGTCGAGCGCGCCGAGGCGCCCGAGGACGACGACTATCGGATCGACGGCAACCGCTACGTCGAGGCGGCGGAGGCGACGGTCCAGTACGAGCACGACGCGGGCAGCGAGACGATCCGCGTGATCGAGCCCTTCCACCACCTCGACCCGGTCTTCGAGCGTCTCGTCGAGGACCCGCGATTGGTCGTGCCGCTCTGTGGCGTGCTCGACGCGGATCGGATCGCCCTCTGGACGGACAAGATCAACCTGAAGCGGCCGCGCGAGGGCTCGGGCTTCCGGTGGCACCAGGACTCGCCGTACTGGAGCCACGTCTGCTCCCACTGCGACCAGCTGCCGAACGTGATGATCACCCTCGACGATGCCGACCGCGAGAACGGCTGCTTCCGCGTGATCCGGGGCAGCCACGCGAAGGGCTTCCTGCCCGGACTGCAGGACGGCACCGCGCTCGGCCCGCTCTTCACCGATCCCGCGGCCTTCGACGAGAAGGAGCAGTGGCTCGCGGAGCTGCCGGCCGGGAGCATCGTGGTCTTCGACGCGCATACCGTCCACGGCAGCCAGCCGAACGCGTCCGACCGCGCACGCCGGGCGATCGTGCTGACCTATCAGCCGGCGGACGAGCCGATGTTCAAGCTCGAAGGCGTGAAGAACTTCGCGAAGTCCGGGGCGAGCGCCTAGCCCGGCGGCGGCGCGTCCCCCGCGGCGCGATCCCCGCTATCCGTCCAGCGCCGTCACGATCCGGTAGGCCTCTTCCATCTCCTGCGAGCTCTCCGTGGTGACTTCGAGGTCCTTCAAGAGGCCGTCGGCGACGTCGTAGATCCAGCCGTGGACGGACAGCGATCGGCCGCGGGACCAGGCCTGCTGCACGATCGTCGTATGACACACGTTGCGCACCTGCTCGATCACGTTGAGCTCGCAGAGGCGCCGATCTCGTGCGGTCTGGTCGTCGATCGCGTTCAGGGCCTCGCTGTGCTTCTGGCGAACGTCACGAATGTGCCGGAGCCAGTTGTCGATCAGGCCGAGGTGGCTGTCCGCGCCGGCGGCCTTCACGCCGCCGCAGCCGTAGTGCCCGCAGACGATGACGTGCTTCACCTCGAGCACGTGGACTGCGAACTCGAGCACGCTCAGGCAGTTGAAGTCGCTGTGGACGACCACGTTCGCGATGTTGCGGTGGACGAAGACTTCCCCCGGGTCGAGGCCGACGATCTGATTGGCCGGCACGCGGCTGTCGGAGCATCCGATCCAGAGACACTCGGGACTCTGCTGGTGAGCGAGTCGGGAGAAGAACGACGGATCGTCGTCTGTCATGTGCTTCGCCCATTCTCGGTTGTTCTCGATCAGATGCGGAAGCGTCTTCATTCCTGGGCTTTCTCCGGGTAGGCGGTCTGGGTTTCGCGGGAGGGTAGTCCATCGGTCGATCGGGAGGGGCGGATGAGGGTGCAGGAGCCTCTCATGCGCCGGCAGGGGATTGCCGAAGTTCCGGAGGGCGCGTAATCTGCGCGCGCCCGAGGTCTCCCATGGCGATTTCCCTCCTCCGATCCCTCGTGATTGCGTTGCTCACCGGCGCGCTCGTGTTCTCCGCGAGCGACGGTCGGGGGGGCGCGTCGGGATCCCTCGCCGGGGAGCCGGGTCTCCACCGGGTCGGCGTGGAGGCGGGCGGCCCCGTTTCGGCGCGCGACCGCACGGCGGAGTTCCTCGTGGACGCCACGGGGGCCGGTCAGGGCTCGCACGCCACCGACGCGTCGCGTGGGATCGCGAGAGCGGTCGAAGGGGAGTGCGACGCGGACGACGACGTCGAGAACGGCGTCCTCCCCGAGCTGGGCTGGTTCGGGATCCGCCGCGTCGCGATTCGGGACGGGGCGCCGATCACGCGGCGTTCCGAGGCCCTCTTCTACGCCCGCCACGCCCGCGCGCCGCCCCGCGCCTGAAGGACGAGCGCTCCGCATCTCGCGGGACGCCCTCATCGTCTTTCAACTCCGACCCTCCGGCGCGTGAGCGCGGTCACGACCGCTGCACGGGCGACGCCGGATGGAGGAATCCGGCGTGGATTCGACCGATTCGAACGCGCGCGGCAGAGGTCTGTCGCCGCAGGACGTGAAGTCCGGCTTTCTCGTTTTTCTCATCGCGCTGCCGCTCTGTCTCGGCATCGCCATGGCCAGCGGCTTTCCACCGATCGCCGGCGTCCTGACGGCCATCGTGGGCGGCGCCGTCGTCAGCTTCCTCGGGAGCGCCGAGCTCACGATCAAGGGGCCGGCCGCCGGCCTGATCGTGATCGCGCTCGGGGCGGTCCAGGAGCTGGGGCAGGGCGATCCGGTCGCCGGCTACAAGCGCGCGCTTGCCGTGGGGGCCGTCGCCGCGGTGATCCAGATCGGCTTCGCGTTGGCGCGGGCGGCCACGGTCGGGATCGCGATGTCCCCCTCGGTGGTCCACGGCATGCTCGCCGCGATCGGCGTGATCATCATCTCCAAGCAGATGCACACGCTGGTCGGTGTGACCCCCGAAGCTTCGGAGCCGCTCGAGCTGCTCGCGGAGATTCCCGCCAGCTTCGGGCATGCGAATCCCGAGATCCTGGCGATCGGCCTGGTCTCGCTCTTCATCCTCTTCGGCTGGCCGCTCCTGCGCAGCGCCTGGGCGAAGCAGATCCCCGCGCCGCTCGTCGTCCTCCTCGTCGCGATTCCCCTCGACCTCTACTTCGACATCGCCCATCCGCACGAGTACGAGTTCTGGGGACGCACCTTCGAGGTGGGACCGGAATATCTCGTCTCGCTTCCCGGGTCTCTGCTCGACGCCGTCAATTTTCCCGACTTCTCGGTCATCACCAGCGCGGCATCGATCAAGTACGTCGTGATGTTCGCGCTCGTCGGTACGATCGAGTCGACGCTGAGTGTGCTCGCCGTCGATTCGATGGACCCCGAGAATCGGGCTTCGGACCTCAACAAGGACCTCCTCGGGGTCGGGGTCGGCAATCTCGTCTGCGCGCTGATCGGCGGCCTTCCGATGATCTCGGAGATCGTTCGTAGCAAGGCGAACGTCGATGCCGGGGCGACCTCGCGCCGAGCCAACTTCTTCCACGGGATCTGTCTGCTGGCCTTCGTCGTCGTGGCCCCCGGACTGCTGCAGATGATTCCGCTCTCGGCGCTCGCGGCGATGCTCGTCTTCACGGGAGCGCGGCTCGCCTCGCCGAACGAGCTCACGAAGGCGCGGTCGATCGGGGGAGACCAGCTGCTGCTCTTCACCGTCACGCTGGTCGTGACCCTGGCGACGGATCTGCTGGTCGGTGTCGGCGTCGGACTCGTGCTCAAGATCGTGTTGCATTGGGTGCGCGGCGTCCCGCCCTGGCATCTCTTCGGCGGGGGCGTGGCGAAGGGAGAAGGAAGGGAATCCGAGCTTCGATTGGTGATTCACGGTGCGGCGGTCTTTCCGCGTCTGCTCGCCGTCCGGAAGCACCTGTCGTCGATGACCCCCGAGACGACGCGTGTGGTCATCGACCTCTCGAGCGCTCGGCTGGTCGATCACACCTTCCTGGCGCGGCTCGACGGCATGGCGGCGGAGCTCGGTGACGTCGAGCTCGTCGTCGAGGGGCTCGAGACCATGACGGCGGCGACCGCCCATCCCCACGCCACGCGAGTGCGTCCGGCGTGAGTCGGGCCGACGAATCGCGAGGAACCGACGGGAAGGCCTGCGATCTCGACGAGATCCTGAAGGAGGTCGCGGAGCTGCTGCCGCAGCAGGCGCCCCTCCACGCCTTCGTGCACCACAACACGCTGCACGCGTTCGAGGATCTGCCCTTCGAAGAGGCGGTCGTTCGGGCGGGCGGGATCCTCGGGACGGAGCCCTTCCAGTCCGAACCCGCGTTCGCGGACCACCTGGCCTCGGGTCGGATCCAGGAAGCGGATCTCGACTGGGCCCTGTCGCACGCGGGACGCGACTCGACCCGGCCGGTCTTCGAAGGCGGACCCACGACGGGCGAGCTGTATCGCCTGCGGCTGCGACACCCCCTCGAGATTCCGACGCGCCGAGCGGCGCTCCATTGGCAGCTCGCCGAGGGAGGCGCGTTGGCCGGCTTGCGCACGGGCCTTTCGGAGGCGCGTCGCGCGGCGCTCCGCGCGGCGGGGGCCGATGCCGCCGCGTTGCGAACTCTCTGGGGCGCCTTCGCGGCGGTCTGTCCGAATCGCCCCGTCGCGCCTCGGGGTCTTCGTTGGCGCGACCGGCTCCACGCGGAGACGCAGGTCGACACGGACGAATGGGTGCACCCGCTCCTGATCCGCTGGTCTGCCGCCTTCCTCGACCAGGGAGTCGCCTACTGGACGATGCCCGACCGCGAGGAAGGGTTGCTGGTCGCCGTTCGTCGGCTGTACGGCCAGCGACTCGGGCCCCCGATTCCGTGGGCGCGCGAGCTCACGGAGGTCTTCCGGCGCCAGGAGGAGGAGGGCATGGAGGCCCGCGCGGTCGTCGAGTGGGCCCTCGCTCGCCTCGGCATCTCGCCCGAGGATCGGCAGCGCTTCGTTCTCGAGACCCTTCTCTCGTTGCGGGGCTGGGCGGGCATGGTGCGGCACCTCGAGGAACGCCCGGACCGCGCACCGGTCCGCGCGCCGGCCTCGCGTCTGATGGACTTCCTCGCGCTGCAGCTCTGCCTCGATCTCTTCGCGACCCGCGCCGTACTGCGTCGGGAGCGGGGCTTCGACGGCGAGCCCACGGCCTACGTGGATCCCGCCCTGAGCGATACGCATGCCGAGACGATGGACGAGGCGCTGATCTTCGAGGCGTTCTGCTTCGCCCAGCTGGCCGACGTCCCGATCGAACGCTTCGGCGAGGCCGAGGTCGCGCGAGCCTGGATCGAGGCGCTCCGCGACTTCGGGGAGACCGAGCGTCGCTTCGTCTACCACCTCGCGTACGAGCGACGGCATCGCGTGCAGGTGCTCGACGCGCTCGCGGCGGGCGCGGGCCCCGTCGACGGCGAGTCCGAGCCGCCTTCGTTCCAGGCGATCTTCTGCATCGACGACCGAGAGGAGTCGGTGCGCCGCCATCTCGAAGAGCTCGATCCCCGGGTCGAGACCTTCGGCTACGCGGGATTCTTCGGCGTCGCGATGCAGTACCAGGGGCTCGAGGACGTTCGCCCGCGGCCTCTCTGTCCCGTGGTCGTGTCGCCGGACCGCCTGGTGCGCGAGGTGCCGCGGGAGCCCGGTGTGGACGAGTCGGACCAGGGGCGATCGGTGGCTCGATTCAGGTTGGCGACGCGGGTCGGCGCGCAGAGCCTGGTCCGAGGCGGCTTCCTGAGCCTGTTCTTCGGCCCGCTCGCGATGTTGCCGCTGGTCGGCTGGGCCCTCTTTCCCCGGCTCGCCCATCGACTCGAGGGACTTCTCGGCGCCGCGAAGAAGGAGCGACCGAAGACCCGGCTGCTCCTCGAGGCAGAGCCCGACGTCGACGTCGAAGCGGCGCTTCGCATCGGCTACACGGCCGAGGAGATGGCCGACATCGTCGAGTCGGCCGTGACGACGATGGGACTCGACCGCGTCTGGTCGCCGCTCGTCGTCGTGATGGGGCACGGCTCCTCGAGCCTCAACAACCCGCACGAGGCGGCGCACGATTGCGGGGCGACGGGCGGGGGCCGAGGGGGCCCGAACGCGCGCGCTTTCGCGACGATGGCGAACCATCCTGGGGTGCGCGCGATCCTCGCGACGCGGGGCCTTTCGATCCCCGAGACGACGCGCTTCGTCGGCGCCTATCACAATACCTGCGACGACGACGTGACGTGGTACGACCTGGATCTCCTGCCCGGTTCGCACGACGGGGCGGTCGCGACCGCGAGGCAGCGGCTCGCCGAGGCGTGTCGACGAGAGGCGCACGAACGTTGTCGACGCTTCGAGACGGCGCCCCTCGACGTCAGCGTCGATCGGGCCCTCGGCGACGTGAAGGCACACGCGATCGATCTCGCGCAGCCTCGCCCGGAATACGGCCACGCGACGAACGCGATCTGCATCGTCGGTCGTCGCGAGCGGACGCGGGGACTCTTCCTCGATCGGCGGGCCTTTCTCGTCTCCTACGATCCGACCACGGATCCCGAGGGCGAGCGGCTCGCTCCGCTGCTGCTCTCGGTCGGACCCGTCGGCGCCGGGATCAATCTCGAGTACTACTTCAGCTACATCGATCCGGCCGGCTACGGGTCGGGAACGAAGCTGCCCCACAACATCACGGGGCTGATCGGCGTGATGGACGGGCACGCGTCGGATCTTCGACCGGGGCTCCCCTGGCAGATGGTCGAGATCCACGAGCCGGTTCGCCTGCTCACGATCGTCGAGGCGAAGCGCTCGGTCCTCGAGGCGATCGTCGAGCATCAGCCGGCGCTCTCGGCGCTCGTGGGCAACGGCTGGATCCAGCTCGTCTGTCTCGATCCGACGTCGAATGCCCTCTGGCATTTCGTGAACGGAGGGTTCGAGGCGCATCGACCCGTGCGATCGGAGGTCCCCCGTTTCACGCGCTCGGCCGCCTACTACAGCGGTCACCGAGGGCACCTGCCGCCGGTCTGGATCGACAGGGAGCGTGCCGCGTGACGGAGTCCTCTTTCGATCTTCGAGCGGGGGCGCTCGTGGTGTTGATCGCGCTGCCGGTGGTCGCGGCGCTCGGGCTCGGCGTCCTGCGCTGGGCGACGGGCCGTCGCGTGCCCGAGGCGATCTTGAGTCGAACCGTGCGGATCGCTTTCAGTCTGGCGACGCTGCTGTCGCTCTCTCTGCTCGCGTCGCTCTTCATTCTCGGAGAGCCTCCCTTCGAAGCCGACCTCGGCGTCTGGTTCGAGGTCGGGCACTACCGCTTTCGTTGGCTCCTCGTCGGCGATCGCCTCTCGTTGCTCTTCGCCGGATTCTCTTCCGGACTCGTCTGGATCATCGCCGCCTTCTCGAGCCGCTATCTGCATCGCGAGCCCGGATTCCACCGCTTCTACCTGATGCTCACGCTCTTCGGGAGCGGGGTGCTGCTCGTGGTGCTCGCCGGGAATCTCGACCTCGTCTTCTTCGGCTGGGAGGTGGTCGGGCTCACCTCGGCGCTCCTGATCGCGTTCTTCCACGAGCGGCGCCTGCCCGTCGAGAACGGGCTTCGCGCCTTCGTGACCTATCGATTCTGTGACATCGGGCTGCTCTCCGCGGCGGTCTGGCTCCATCACACGATCGGTCACTCGCACCTCTCCACGACGCCCGGCGCCGAAGCCTGGGCCGTGTTGCCGGTGCCACCGGGTGCGGGGGACGTCGTCCTCGTCGGCTTCCTCGTGCTCTGGGCATCGATGGGCAAGGCGGCTCAGATTCCCCTGGGCGGCTGGCTGCCGCGCGCGATGGAGGGGCCGACACCGTCGAGCGCGATCTTCTACGGCGCGATCTCCGTCCATCTCGGGCCCTACCTGTTGCTGCGGGCGACGCCGATCCTCGAAGCCGACGCTCGGATCCGGGCCGCCGTGATCCTGGTCGGAGCGTTGACGGCCCTGCACGCGACCTTCGTCGGACGGGTCCAGAGCGACATCAAGAGCGTGCTCGCCTATGCCTCGATGACCCAGCTCGGGCTGATCTACGTCGAGATCGGCCTGGGCTTCCACGGGCTGGCCCTCGTTCACATCGTCGGGCACGCCTCGTTGCGCAGCCTCCAGATCCTGCGCTCGCCGAGCCTGCTCCACGACCATCAGCACATGGAGCAGGCGATGGGGGGCGCGTTGCCGCGAAGCGGTGGGCATCTCGAACGATGGGTCCCCGCGGCCCTGCAGCCGTGGCTCTATCGGGCGGCCCTCGAACGGGGCTACCTCGACACGCTGATCGTCGATCAGGGAGTGGCACGCCTGATGCGGGGATTGCGGTGGCTCGATGCCCTCGACGCAGCCTGGTCGCGGCGGCTCGCGCGGGAGGTCGAGGGTTCGGACGAATCCACGGCGATCGAGGGAGGGAGACGATGACCGCGTTGCTTCCCGTCGGAATCGCGGTCCTGTGGCTGCTCGCCGTCGCCGCACTCGGCCGGGTGACTTCCTTCCGCACGGTGCGACGTCGAGCGATCGCCGTGGTCGGCGCGAGCGGGTTCGCATGCGTGCTCGCCGAAGGCCTCGTCTCGCTGGGGATCATCGATGCGACGCACTCGGTGCTGGTCGCCCCCGGCTTCTTCGGTGTCGTCCCGATCACGATCTGCGTGATCGCGGGGGTCGCCGTCGGGCTCGCCGATCCCCTCTCCCATTCCCGGGACGACCTGCGTGCGAGCCTCGTGGTCACCGCGATCGCGATGCTCTTCGTGAGTACGGATCGGCCCGTGCTGCTCGCGCTCTGCTGGGGCGCCTCGGCGTTCGTCGTATGGTGGCGGCTCCGCGCGCGGGCAGGCACCGGTCTGCGGGGGACGCCCTGGCTCTTCGCGCTCTTCCAGGGGACGAGCGGTCTGCTCTTCGCGGGGGCGGTGGTCGCGGGCGAGCTCGGCGCGGGGGCCCTCGTGGCGCTGGGGCTGCTCGGCGCGATGGGGATTCGCGAGGCGGTGATTCCCGGGCACAGCTGGTTCGTCCGCTTCGTCGAGGACGCGCCGATGACCCTGGTGATCGCCTTCGTCGCGCCGCAGCTCGGGGTCTACGCCCACGTTTCGATGCTCGGTCAGGAGGTGCCGACCGCGCTCGCCAGCGGGGTCGCGATCTTCGGTGCGGCCACGGCCGTCGTGGCCTCGGCGCTCGGCATCGCACAGCGGTCGGGTCGGCGCGCGCTCGCCTATCTCATGATGAGTCAGACGGGGCTGGTCGCCTTCGGACTCGAGGGACATTCCGAGGTCGGCTTCGTCGGCTCACTCGTCGCCTGGCAGGTGCTCGCGGTGGCGACCTCCGGCTTCGCGATGACCTACTCCGCGCTCGAGGCGCGGCGCGGTCCCCTGGAGCTCGACGCTTCGAGCGGCTGCTTCGCGAGAACGCCGAGGATGGCTGCGGGCTTCCTGACCATGGGCCTGGCGAGCGTCGGGTTCCCGGTGACGCTGGGCTTCGTGGCGGAGGACCTGCTCGTGCAGGGCTCCGTCGACGAGTTCCCGCTGCTCTCGCTGGTGCTGATCGTCGCGACGGCACTGAACGGGATGAACGTGATCCGCAGCTTCTTCCGGCTCTTCTCGGGGCGTCGGTTTCACGACGGCGAAGCCGACCTCACGTCGCGGGAGGCCTGGGTCCTGTCCCTGGTCCTGGTCCTCTTGCTGACCGGTGGACTCTGGCCGAGCCTGATCACGAGCCGGGATCGCCCGCCGCGGGAGCGCTCGGGCGTGGTCGCCGAACATGCGCAGGCGGCGTCGCCGGGATCGCCGTCCGGTCTCGCGATCGGTCGAGGGAGGGAGGCGCGCTAGAGGTCCCGGAGCGACGCCTTCGCGAACTCCGCCTGGAGCTCTCCGTACTCGCGGGCGACGGGGAATTGCGGGAACTCGTCGATCACGTTCTGGGGCGGTCGGAAGAGGATCCCCGCGTCGGCCTCCGAGAGCATCGTCGTATCGTTGTACGAGTCGCCCGTCGCGATGCACCGGAACTTGAGCGCATGGAACGCCTTGACCGACGCGCGCTTCGGGTCGGGCTGGCGGATCAGGTAGTTCGTGATCATCCCATCGTCGTCGATCTCGAGCTTGTGGCAGAAGATCGTCGGCCAGCCGAGCTTGCG
>JAUIMK010000085.1 GCA_030432735.1 bacterium | reverse complement strand
AGAACTTCAGCGTCTTGAAGGGACCCCAGAGCGGCGCAGCGGGTCGCAACGCCTCCGCCGGCGCGATCCAGATCACGTCTCGCCAGCCCGGCTTCGAACACTCCGGCAACCTGCTGGTGTCGGTCGGCCGCTTCAACACCGTCGACGCGATCGACGCGCCGCAATACAACATCGAAGGCGGCATCGACACGCCGATCATTCCCGACGTGTTGACCTCGCGAATCGCCTTCACCATCAAGGGCCAGGAGCCCTACATCACGAACCGCTGCGGTGGCCTCCCCCCCATCAACGAGCGCAACACGCGCCGCCGCGGACTCTGCAACGAGGCCCTCGGTATCCGTACGCCGGGCCAGCCGCCGCGGCCGCCGTTCGGCGTCGAAGCGTTCCTCCCGACCGAGGTCGGTGACTCCTTCGACATGGCGGGCCGCGCCATCCTCAAGTGGGTGGTGCCGGATACGGAGACGGCCGTCACGCTGAACGTCCACGGCCGCTCGCGACGCCAGGACTCGACGCTGGGCGAGGCGATCGGTACGGGATCGGACGGCACCGCCTTCGGCGGCGGCACGGTCAGCGGTTACATCCCGCCGGAGATCACCGGCGAGTTCCGCGCGCTCGGCTCCAACGCCGCTCTCGCCAAGAACCTCGCCCGGGACCGTCCGCTCGACAAGCGCCCCTTCGACGGCGACTACAACCGGGTCGGTCAGACCCGCCTCGACTCCTACGGCGGCTACGTCAAGGTCGAGTCGACGATCGCCGACATCGAGATCAAGAGCACGACCTCCGCCGACTACTACGACCGCTGGCGGAGCTCGGACAACGACTTCACGCCCGACGTCCTCTTCGAGTCCCTGACCAACGACAAGGCCTGGCAGTTCGTCCAGGACCTGCGGTTCAGCGGCTCGTTCGAGGACTTCCCCCTCGAGTGGGAAGCCGGCGGGATCTACGTCCACGAGGACCTCTACAACCGACTCAACCAGGCGATCGAGGTCCCGGCGATCGTGCGCTTCCTGCGGACCTACACCCAGGAGACGAACGCCTGGGGCGCGTACGCGCACTTCTCG
Organism: bacterium; assembly: GCA_030432735.1. Classification (GTDB taxonomy): domain Bacteria; phylum Myxococcota_A; class UBA9160; order UBA9160; family UBA4427; genus UBA4427. The sequence continues at coordinate 15,010 of JAUIMK010000085.1, read as the reverse complement.
CTCGACCTGCTCGAGAGCTTCACGCTGCAGGCCGGCGCCCGGTACAACTGGGAGCAGAAGTCCTTCGACATCCAGCAGGACGGCCCGAACCCGATCCCCACGGCCTGCGAGAAGACGCGGACCTGGCAGGCCCCGACCGGCGCCGTCAGCCTGACCTACGACGTGACCGAGGACATCGACGTCTTCTGGAAGTACAGCCGAGGCTTCAAGGCCGGTCACTTCAACGCGAACGACACCGACTGTGACTTCGCCTCCCCCGAGAACATCGACGCCTTCGAGATCGGGATGAACGCGACGGGCTGGGCCCAGCGGGTCCGCATGAGCGCCGCCCTGTTCAACTATGCCTACGAGGACTACCAGGTCTTCGTGTTCCAGGACGAGTTCGCGAACCCGCCGAGCCTGGTGATCCGGAACGCGGACAACGCCCGCGTCTTCGGCGCCGACGCGGACCTGACGATCCAGCCGCTGATCGGCTTCGTGCCGGAATGGTACGAGAACCTGTCGGTGACGATGCGCGTCGGCTGGCTCGAGACGCGCTTCCTGCGATTCACGCAGCTCCAGCCCCGCCTGCGGAACAACCGTCCGGTCGAGATCGTCGAGGACAACTCCGGAAACCCGCTCATCAACTCGCCGCGCTTCAAGGTCAGCGGCACGGTCAGCTGGGAGTTCATCCTGGACGGCGTCGGCTCGTTCACCCCGCGCTACGACTTCACCTGGACCGACGACGCGTTCTTCGACCCCGCCGAGGGGCGCGGCAGCCTCAACGGCAACGCCGTCCGCGGCAACCCGAAGTTCCGAACGGGTCAGCCCGCCTACATCCTGCACAACGTCCGACTGTCCTACACGACGCCCGACGGCAACATCTCGGTGGCGGGCTGGTGCCGCAACGTGACCGACACGCGATACAAGACCGCGGCCTTCGACGTGTCCGCCTTCTCGAAGGTGGCCATCAACTTCGTCGGCGACCCGCGAAGCTGCGGCGGCGAGCTCAAGCTGACCTGGTAGGGGACACGGGCCCGACGCTCGCCCGGCGCCCCGAGCTCCCTCCATCCCCCGCCACGCCGTCCCTCGCGCGCGGCGAGGCCGACCCCGGCCGCGAGCCCCGCCCCGCGATCAGCGATCGTAGGCGGCCAGCTCGTCGCGGTAACGGATCACGAAGAGATCGAGGAGCCCCCTCGCCGCTCGCAGGGAATCGGGCCCGCCTTCCGGAATCGGCGTCCCTACGCGAATGGCGACCCTGACTTCGTGCGTGTCGAAGGGGCCGCGGTCGAGGGCGAAGAACGAACGCAGGACTTCGACGCCGGGGCCCGGATCGTTCAGATACCAGACCCGCGTCAGGAAGCGCTGATCACCGCGCCGCGTGACTGCCTCCCGGTACTCGCGTCCGATCCGGAAATCGCGCTCGGCCGAGACCTGCTCGATGCCGAAGTGCCGGGAGGGCAGGACGAGCAGCGGCGAGAACGGGCTGCGACGGGGGAAGCTGCCGGACTCGATGCCGACGAAGAGCTCGACCGCGCCGGCGATCGCCTGACGCGACCCCGCGTGCTCGAAGCGGCGCCGGACGATCCGGCCGATCCCGAGGGCGCCCAGGAACATGCGATCGGCGCCGACCTCCTCGACCGTCCATCTCGGGCGATCCTCGAAATCGACGAGGGAAAGCGACGCCACGCGGGTCGAGCGCGGCCACGCCGGCACGACGTGGGCCGCCACCGCGAAGACCGCGAGGACCGCTGCCAGACGCCGCCAGACGGGAACCCCGAGCGGCCGGTCCGTCTCGGAACCGGTGGCGATCCCGGCCTCCGAGCCCGCGGCCTCCCTCGCGGCACGCTCGAGCCGGAGGCCGAGGGCGAAGAGGATCGCCATGCCGGCGATCAATACGGTGAGCCCCTGGCCGACGTGCTGCGACGCGTCGGCGGTCCCCTCCTCGCCCAGTACGATCCAGGCGACGCGCAGCACGTTCAGCGCGAAGGCGACGAGCGGCGCCACCACGAAGAGCAGGACCCCACGCCGACCGAGCGTCAGGAGATCGCCGATCACGATCGAGAGCAGCGAGAGCGTGTGGAGCATCCGAAAGCCGCTGCAGGATTCGATGATCAGGAAGCCGAGGCCACCCCGCTCGATGAAGACGCCGTCGCGCTGCACGTCGACGCCGAACGTGTTCAAGAGGAGCTCCGCCCCCGCAGCGCTCGCGAGCTGCAGGAACCACACGATCTCGTTCGACAAGCGGCCGGGAATCGGCAGCGCGAAGAGCGCCGGAACGAGCGCGACGCTCATCGTCCGCGCGCCATCGAAGCCGCGGGTGGCGAACGCGAACGCGAACCCGCCGGCGAGGATCGCCAGCATCAGATGATCCGTGGCGTCGTTGAGCCGCGACCAGACCACGAAGAAGCCCGCGACGGCGGTCGCGATCATCGCGGGAATCGGCCGGGGCCGGCCCGGCGAAGCCAGGAACGCGTCGCGGCGCCGCCAGGCGAGGAAGCCCATCACCAGCAGGATCAGCACCGGCGAGCCCTGGTGGGGCTCGAAGAAGAACTGCTCCGCGTCCTGCATCGTCGACGTCGCGACCGGCGGCGAGCCGAGCGGGAAGACGAGCGGCTGGATCGCGACCAGAAGAAGGACCGATGCGAGCGCCTGCCATGCCGCCAGACGCGGGCCGTATTCCTCGAACGCCTTCAACGCTGCCCCTTCGACTCCGTCGATCCCATCGACCGGCGCGGTCGATCGTCGACTCCGCAGGCCGACCCGATCCGCGCGCGAACTGTACCGAACGCGCGCGAGCCGGGGCGTGGAACGGCCGGCCTCGACCGGGTCCCGAGCCGCTGTGCCATCCTTCTCGAATGCACGAGAGGCCCGATGCGAACGTCGACGCTTGAGCGGGCACGCCGACGTGCGTGCGAGCGAGACCCGATCCCGATCCGGCCCGCCCTGATCGTCGTCCTCGGCCTGGCGGGACTCGTCTCGACCGCGCGAGCGGAGACCGCGGTCGGGTTCTACGCCATAGGCGATCTTCCGGGCGGCGCCTTCGCCAGCCGAACCCTCGACCTGAGCGCCGACGGTCGCTTCGTCGTCGGCGCGTCGATCGTCGACGACGCCGGGCGCGAGGAGGGCTTCCGGTGGGATGCCGTCTCCGGGCTCGTCGCGCTCGGTGACCTGAAGGGCGGCGCGCGGGTCAGCCGCGCGACGGCGATCTCCGGCGACGGACGCGTCGTCGTGGGCACCAGTCAGTCGGCCTCCGGCAAGGAGGGCTTCCGCTGGAGCGCGGCCGAGGGAATGATCGGACTCGGAGACCTGCCGCGGGGCATCTTCTCGAACGACGCCGTCGGGCTCTCCCACGACGGAACCGTCGCGGTGGGAACCGCCCAGGCGATCCGCGGCGTCCGCACCTGGCCGCGCGCCTTCCGCTGGACCGCCGACACCGGGATGGTCGACCTCGGCACCTTCGAGAAAGGCCGACCGACGAGTCACGCCACCGACGTCTCGGCGGACGGATCGAGCATCGTCGGCAGCGCGAGCTCGCCGCGCGGGCGGCAGGCGGCCCTCTGGCGCGCGGGCGAATCCATCGTCGGCCTCGGCGATCTGCGCGGCGGCGAATTCGACAGCGAGGCCCTGGCGATCGCCCCGGACGGAAGCGTCGTCGTCGGACGCGGCTCGGGGCCCCGGGGCCGCGCGGCGTTCCGCTGGAGCGCCCGCAGCGGGATCCGGGGGCTCGGCGACCTGCCGGGGGGCGCCCACGACAGCGAGGCCTTCGCCGCCTCGCTCGGCGGCCGGCGGATCGTCGGCCGGGCGACGACGAAACGCGGGGACGAGGCCTTCCTCTGGGCCCCGGACGCGGGTCTCCAGCGGGTCGAGACGGTCGCCCGCGAGGCCGGGATCGAGCTCCCTCCGGCCTGGCAGCTCGAACGAGCCGTCGCGATCTCCGACGATGGACGGACGATCGCCGGAACCGGGAAAAACCCGGAGGGCACGCTCGAGGCCTGGCTGATCGTGCTCCCCGGAGAAGCGCCGAACTAACGCCCCCGGAGCGTCAAGCCACGCCACGGGGCCTCCGATACGCGCCGCATGCACGTCGCGTCCCCTGTAAACCTCCTGGCCGCTCTTCTGCTCGCGGTGACGGCGGGTCCGCTCGCGGACGCGAAGGCGGGGACGACGGAGCAGGTCTCCGACTGGTCCTGCCACGAGCGCGTGTGTCTGCGAACCCTGCGCCGCGGCGAGTTCGTGACGTTCCAGATCCAGAGTCGACGCAAGACCCCGACCTGGGTCGTCGTCGAGCCGACGGTCCTCGAGAACCTTCGCCCCCTGCAGCCCACCCCCTTCGCGCTGCGCGCCGAGCCCGGCGGACGCTACGACGCCGGGGTCGCGGCGATCGTCGACGGTCGCCGCGCCTACTCGCACGAGACGAGCTTCAGCCTGCTCCGCGGCAACCCGAACGCGGTGCACGACGACGGCTGGCACTATCGCATGCCCTTCGGCGGCACCTCGCAGCGCGGCATCAGCCAGGGCTACAACGGGCGCTTCAGCCACAAAGGCCTCGGCCGGTACGCGCTCGACTTCCCGATGCCCTGGGGCACGCCGATCCTCGCGAGCCGCGGCGGGGTCATCGTCGAGGTGATCAACGACATGGTCGCGAGCGGAACCCGTACGGGCGAGTTCGAGAAGGACAACCGCGTCGTCATCGAGCACCGCGACGGCACCTTCGCGATCTACGCGCATCTCCGGCACGGCGGCCCCGCCCGCGTGGGCCAGCGCGTCCGCCAGGGCGACCTGATCGGCCTCTCCGGCGACACGGGATTCTCGACGGGTCCGCACCTCCACTTCGAAGTCTTCAAGCTGCGGCGCGACGGGAAGCGCAAGACGATCCCGGTGAAGTTCTGGAACGGGACGGCACGCGGCTTCACCCCGGTCGCGGGTCTCGTCTACAAGCCCGGCTGCCCGAGCTCCGGCGGGAGTCAGTGCCTCCCGGGCGAGCTGGCGCTCGAGGAAGAGCAGCGGAGCGCGCGCCCCGCCGCTCCGGCCGCGGCGACCGCACCCGCCGCGTCCGCACGCGGCGCCGACGGCGCCTGCCACTGCGCGAACGGCGCGGTCCTCCACGTCGACCTGCCCTGCAACCTCGTCTGCGGGCGTTAGGCCCCCGCTCCACGCGACGACGACGCCGACCCGCCTGCGAGGGAACCGGTCGACGCGGCGAGGGTTGCCCCGCTCTCCCCGATCCGCTGGACTCCCGCCGGCGATCGCCCGCGCCGCCCATCCGGCCGGCGCGCAGGAGGAGACGAGTTCTTGCGCAAGACCACCTACTGGCAGGACAACCTGCGCCTCGTCGGGCTCTGCCTCGTCGTCTGGTTCGTCGTCTCCTTCGGCTTCGGGATCCTCGGCCTCGATTGGCTCAACCGGATCGAGATCAACGGATTGCAGGTGGGCTTCTGGTTCGCCCAGCAGGGTTCGATCTACGTCTTCGTCGTGCTGATCTTCTTCTACGCGTGGCGCATGGCGAAGATCGATCGCGACCACGGCGTGGAAGAGGACTAGTCGTGGACCTCCAGACACTCACGTACCTGGTCGTCGGCGCTTCCTTCGCCCTCTACATCGGGATCGCGATCGCCAGCCGCGCGAGCAGCACAGGCGAGTTCTACGTGGCCGGTGGCGGCGTCCATCCCATCGCGAACGGCCTCGCCACCGCCGCCGACTGGATGTCCGCCGCGTCCTTCATCTCGATGGCGGGGCTGATCGCCTTCCTCGGCTACGACGGCTCGGTCTACCTGATGGGCTGGACCGGCGGCTACGTGCTGCTCGCCCTGCTCCTCGCGCCCTACCTTCGCAAGTTCGGCAAGTTCACCGTCCCCGAGTTCATCGGCGATCGCTACGAATCCCAGACCGCCCGCGTCGTCGCGGTCGTCTGCCTGATCATCATCTCCTTCACGTACGTCGCGGGGCAGATGCGCGGCGTCGGGATCGTCTTCTCCCGCTTCCTCGAGGTGCCGATCGGCGTGGGCCTGCTGATCGGGATGGCGATCGTCTTCGTCTATGCCGTGCTCGGCGGGATGAAGGGGATCACGTACACCCAGGTCGCGCAGTACTGCGTCCTGATCTTCGCCTACACGGTCCCGGCGGTGTTCATCTCCTTGCAGGTCACGGGCCAGCCCCTCCCCCAGATCGCGATGGCGAGCACCGTCGAGGGCACGAACGGCGTCCCCCTCCTCGTCCGACTCGACCAGGTCGTGACGGACCTCGGCTTCGCCGCCTATACCGTCGGGTCGAAGAGCCGGATCGACGTCTTCTTCATCACGATGGCGCTGATGATCGGAACCGCGGGCCTCCCCCACGTCATCGTCCGCTTCTTCACCGTCCCCCGCGTGCGCGACGCCCGCATGTCCGCCGGCTGGGCGCTGCTCTTCATCGCGCTGCTCTACACGACGGCCCCCGCCGTCGGCGCCCTCGCCCGCCTGAACCTGACCGAGACGATCCAGCTCGGCCCGGTCTTCGAGGCGAACGCGAACCTCCGCTACGACGACCGGCCCGGGTGGTTCCGGACCTGGGAGGACACGGGCCTCCTCGAGTTCACCGACCGGAACGGCGACGGACGGATCCAGTACTACGACGAGACGAACGCCGCGTTCGCCGAGGAAGCGACGCGCCACGGCTGGGCGGGCAACGAGCTGCGGGTCGACCGCGACATCGTCGTCCTCGCGAACCCCGAGATCTCGGGCCTCCCCGACTGGGTGATCGCGCTGGTCGCCGCGGGGGGCATCGCGGCGGCGCTGTCGACCGCCGCCGGCCTGCTCCTCGTGATCTCTGCCGCGGTCTCCCACGACCTCTTGAAGGGCGTCTTCCGCCCGGAGATCAGCGAACGCGGCGAGCTTGCCGCGGGACGCACCGCAACCGCGATCGCGATCCTCTTCGCCGGATACCTCGGCTACAACCCGCCCGGATTCGTGGCCCAGGTGGTCGCTCTCGCCTTCGGCCTCGCCGCCGCCTCGCTCTTCCCGGCAACCCTGCTCGGCATCTTCTCCCTCCGAGTGAACAAGCAGGGCGCGATCGCCGGCATGTCGACCGGCCTCGTCTTCACGATCACCTACATCGTCTGGTTCAAGGGCATCGTGATCGAGCCGATCGCCGCCGACGTCGCCGAGAACTGGCTCTTCGGCATCTCTCCGGAGGGGATCGGTGCCGTCGGTGCGGCGCTCAACTTCGCCGTCGCCCTGGGCGTCTCGGCGATGACGCCACCGCCGTCGGCGGACGTGCGGAGACTGGTCGAGCGGATCCGCGTTCCGAGCTGAATCGGACCGACGAAGCGGTTTCTTCGCGAAAAGCGACGCACGCGGACGCGCGCGAGCACGCTCGCCTACTGAGCGACCGGTAGCGTCAGGATCGGACCGCCCGCCGGGAGCTCACCGGCCTGGAGCGCGAGCACGAGGTTCAGCATCGTGAACGTCGACTTCGAATGGAGGTCCGCGTCGTCGATCCAGAACGTGTGGCCGCGGTAGCGGACCGACGCGTAGGGCAGGTCCGGTGCTCGGCCCGACCCGACGTCGATCAGCGATCCGGTCACGCGATCCCAGTCGAATTCATCGCCGTCGCGCGAGATCGTGGTGGTGACCCGGCCGGCGGCGCGATCCGCCTCCGGTACCTGGATCCCGTGCGACGCGTAGAACATCGCCGAGAGCACGGACCGGAGGACCAGGTTGATCCGGTGGGGGGCGCGGGCGCCGATGCCACTGACGAGCTCGAAGATCTCCCGGCCCGGCTCGAGGCCGAGCCGCCCCTGGAGCTCCTTGTACTCGTCGGTCTCGAGCGCGGCGGGCGAGAAGCGGAGCAGGACCCCGTCCTCCGTCGGGTTCGGCGTCTCCGCACCGCGGCCTCCGAGGGAGCCGCCGATCAGCTGGAGCTGTCGGCGGGACTGCAGCTTGCGCAGCAGCTCCGCGACACGCAGGAATTCCTCGAAGACCGGCTCTTCCGCCGGGGTCGGTCCGGACGCCGTCGGCGCGTTGGGCACGCCGCCGATCTCCTGCACGAAGAGCCGGATGAAGCGCTCCATCGACCAGCCCGCGTGCGAGAGGAGCAGCAGGATCTCCGGCGACACGGGCTCGAGCAGCTGGCTCACGAACCGATCGCCGACGAGGGGCGTGTACGTGACCGTCGGCGACTCCTCGATCGACAGGCTCCCGAGCAGGAGCTGGCTGTCCGCGCCGTTCGGCACGAAGAACGACTCGGTGCCCAGACCGGCCATGGCGCGCATGTTCGTCGAGAGCGACGCGATCTGCAGGAAATAGGGCGTATCGCGGTAGCGGAGCCGAACCAGGTTGAGCAGCAGCTCCTGCGCGCTCGTTTCCTGGGCCGCGACGTTGTAGTGGGTCCGGGTGAGCGAGACGGTCGCGGGACCGAGACGCCCTCCGCAGCCCGCGAAGACGGCCATCGACGCGACGAGCACCCACGTCGACGCGAAATCGAATCTCGTGCCCGCGCGAAGCGCTCCCCTTCGGCGAATTCCGTTCCCCCTCCGACCCATGGGCGCATCCTAGCCGATCGGGATGGCATCGTGCGCCCGGGCTGCCAACATCCGTGCCGGGCGAGCAGAGAGGGAGACGCCATGGACCGACTCGAAGGCAAGACCGCGATCGTGACCGGCGCGGCGCGTGGATCGGGAGAAGCGATCGCACGTCGCCTCGTCGCCGACGGCGCCTGCGTCGTCCTCGTCGACCTGCTCGACGAGCTCGGAAAGGCCGTCGCCCGCGACCTCGGCGATCGGGCGCGCTTCGTTCGAGGGGACGTGACGAGCGAGGACGACTGGGGGGCGACGATCGAACTCGCCCGTTCGACCTTCGGCCCGCTCACCACCCTGGTGAACAACGCCGCGATCATCCACATCGCACCGATCGAACACACCGGCGTCGAGGACTACCTGCGACTGGTTCGGGTGAACGAGATCGGCCCCTTCCTGGGCATCCGCTCCGTGATCGCCCCGATGCGCGAGAACGGGGGCGGCTCGATCGTGAACATCGCCTCGATCGACGCCCACCACGTCGCAGGCGGCACGAGCGCCTACAGCGCCTCCAAGTTCGCCCTCCGCGGCCTGACGAAGGTCGCCGCCCTCGAGCTCGGCCGCGACGGCATTCGCGTGAACTGCGTGAACCCCGCCGCCGGCAGCGACGAGATGGTCGAGCCCTTCGTTCCCGGCATCGCGAAGATGCGCGCGCTCCAGGAACGCCACGATCCTCCGCCGATCGGCCGGCGCGGGCGCGTCGAGGACGTGGCCGCGACCGTCGCGTTCCTCGCCGCGGACGACAGCGCCTTCTACACCGGTGCGGACTTCGATCTCGACGGTGGCATCAGCGCCGGCATGAAGATCAAGGGCCCGATCCCGGGCGCCCCGAGCTGATCGCTCGCCTCGACCCACCCACGACCGGAGGAATCCATGCCCCGCGCACTCATGCTCGTCGCCTCGAACGTCACCGACCCGGAGCGCGTCGACGCGTTCCACGACTGGTACGCGCTGCACGTCCAGGAGCTGCTCCGCCTCGACGGGATCGTCCGCGCGACCCGTTGGGAGGCAAGCGCCCACGCGCTGCTCCCCGGCGTCGATTCGATCGACGGCCGCCGTTTCCTCGCCCTCTACGAGATCGAGTGCGACGACGTCGAGGCGATGCGCGACCGGATCAACCGCACGAGCAGCGACCGCACCCACAGCGATCTCCTCGAGCTCGACCCCCTCCCGGTGACGCTGCTCTTCGAGTCGCTGGGCGAATGGTCGTCCGAAGACGAGAACGGCGCCGTATAATCGGACGCCATGCGCATGCGCCCGAACCGATCCGTCGCGGCCCTCCTTCTCGTGTCGCTCTCCCTGTCCCTCGCCGTCGCCTGCAGGCCCTCGCCGCCGAACATCCAAGCGAGCTCCGCCGCGCCCGTCGAAAGAACGGCCGAAGCGGAAGGGGAAGGCGACCCCGCCCGCGACGCCTGGGTCCTCCCCGACGAGATGGGCGCGATCTACGGGGCCCAGTGCGCCGTCTGCCACGGCCGCGACCAGGAGGGCTCTTCGCTCGGGCCTTCCCTGCTCGGCGACCTGAAGGACGGTGACTCCCTCGAAGCGATCGCCACGAGCATCGCCGAAGGCGCCCCGGACGCGGAAATGCCGCCCTGGCGGGACACGCTCTCCGCCGACGAGATCCGGGGCCTCGCGATCTACCTGATGGAGAAGCGGCAGGGCGACCGCGGCGCGGACGGTCAGGGCGTCGGGCTCCCCCCCAGGATCCCGACGGAGCCGATCCCGACGAAGCACTACGCGCTCGAGATCGAGACGGTCCACGGAGGCCTCTCCGAGCCCTACTCGATCGCCCCCCTGCCCGACGGCCGTTTCCTCGTCACCGAGAAGATGCGCGGCCTCTCGATCGTCGAGGCCGACGGAAGCAAGGCGACCCTCGTCGAAGGGACCCCGCGCATCTGGGACGACTCCGTCCTCCGCGGGACGGCCTACACCGGAACCGGCTGGGCCCACGAGGTCGCCCTCCATCCCGACCATGCGGAGAACGGCTGGATCTACTTCGTCCACGGCGATCGATGCGACGACTGCAACGCCGCGAGCCGCGAATCGGGCCAGAGCGCCGCGATGCTGCGGCTCGTGCGCGGCCGCCTCGACGGCAACCGCTGGGTCGATCAAGAGACGATCTGGGAGGCGCCGAAGGACACCTATCAGATCGAGGGCGCCGAGAACGGCGCCGGCGCGCGGATCGCGTTCGACGATCGGGGCTACGTGTATCTGACGGTCGGGCATTACACCGACTACGCCGGCGTGCAGGATCTCTCGCGTCCGGACGGCAAGACGATGCGGATGCACGACGATGGACGCACGCCGGACGACAACCCCTTCGTCGACGTGCCGGGGGCGCTCCCGTCGATCTGGACCCTCGGCCACCGGGTCGCGCAGGGCCTCGACTACGACACGTCGAGGGGGCTCCTCTGGTCGACCGAGCACGGTCCCCGCGGCGGCGACGAGGGGAACCTGCTGCTGCCGGGGCGCAACTACGGCTGGCCCGTGTTCTCTCTCGGCGTGGACTACGACGGGCGTCCTCTTCCCTACGCGAAGAAGCTGGGACTCGAGCTCGACCCGGCGGACCTCACCGGCACGATGATCGACTGGACGCCCTCCCCGGGCATCTCGAACATCGTCTTCTACCGCGGCGATCTCTTCCCGGCGTGGCGCGATCACATGATCGTCGGCACGCTCTCGCGAGGCGACCTCTGGCGCTACGTCGTCGACGCGGCCGGCGAACGGGAACGCGAGACGCTGATCGAGGGCCTCGGCCGCTTCCGGGACGTCGAAGTCGGCCCGAACGGGGAACTGATCGCCCTCCTCGAGCATCGTTCGGGGAGCATGATCCTGCGGATCGAACCCGCGGAACGATGATCGAGGATTCGAAGATGCGCGGAACGCAGCCGGTCAAGCCCCTCCTCGTCGCGCTCGCGACCCTCGTCCTCTCGGCCCTCGTCCTCGTCGCCGGGACCGCGACGGCCGGCGAGAGCGAGATCCGCGTCTTCAACGGACGGGTCGCGCTCCCGATCGGGAGCGAGGATCCCTCCGTCTACTTCGTGCTCCGCAACGGCGGCGAGACGACGCGAACGATCGTCGGCGCGAGCTGCGCGTGCGCAGAGAGCGTCTCGATCCGCCGGACCGCCGTGAACGGGGAGGGGCAGTGGTCCTCCGAGGGCATGCCCGGCGGCATGCCCGTCCCGGCGGGCGGTGACGTCGCCTTCGCCCCGCGCGGCCTCTTCCTGCGTCTGATGTCCGCCCGGGCCCTCGGCGAGGACGAGACGGTCGAGATCGTCCTCGAGTTCGCCGATGGCGAGAAGGTCCCCTTCGAGGCGTCGGTCTCCGCCGACTGAGACCGACGCGAGTGGGATCGGCGCGACGCCGCCCGACTCGGCGCGAGGCCCGTGCCCGTCGGCAGGCCTAACGTCCGCGGTCGAGGCTCACGCTCTTCACCAGCGCGAAGACCTCGCTGCCTTCCTCGAGGCCGAGCTCTTCGACCGCCGCGCGGGTGAGTCGCGCACGCAGGTGATCCTCCCGGAGCTGGATCGTGACCTCCGCCGCACCCGCCCCCTCGTCCCGCACCGCCGTCACGCGCCCGGGCAGCACGTTGCGGATCGAGAGCCCCTGCGGTCGCGAGAGAGCGACCGCGACGTCCCGGGCCAGCACGCGAAGACGGACGGCGTCGCCTTCCCCCAGCCGGTCCGCCAGCGGGAGCGAGACCGCGTCGCCGTGCAGGTCGACGATCGTCAAGTGGAGTCGCGCGTCGTGCCGCAGGACCCGTCCTTCGAGGACCACGCTCGCTTCTCCCGGCCCCGCGAGCCGGGAGAGATCGAGGCGCTCGACGATCTCCGCGGTCGGCCCCGCCGCGACCTCCTGCCCGTCGTCGAGGACGAGGACGCGATCGGAGAGCTGCACCACGTCGTCGAGGTCGTGACTCACGAAGAGCGTCGGGATTCCGAAGCGCCGCGTGACCGTCTCCAGATAGGGAAGGATCTCCGCCTTCCGCGCGGCGTCGAGCCCGACGAGGGGCTCGTCGAGCAGCAGCAGCTCGGGTCCCGAGAGGAGCGTGCGCGCCAGGGCGACGCGCTGGCGCTCGCCCCCCGAGAGCCCCTCGACGCGGCGGGAAAGCAACGACGCGAGGTCGAGGCTCGCGACGACGTCCGCCCACGCGAAGCGGGTGTCGCCGCGCCCCCGGCGCCGGGCCCCGAACTCGAGGTTCCCGGTGACGTCGAGGTGGCCGAAGAGGCGCGCATCCTGGAAGAGGAAGCCGATCGGGCGCTGGTGGGGCGGGACGAAGACGTCGGCGTCGGCGTCGAAGAGCACCCGGTCTCCCAGGCTGATCCGCCCCCGGACCGGACGCTCGAACCCGGCGATCGCCCGGAGCAGCGTCGTCTTCCCGCTCCCGCTCGGACCGAAGAGCGCCGTGACGCCTCGCGCCTCGATCCGCTCGTCGACCTCGAGGGTGAACGCGGAGAGCGTTACCCGCACCCGGACGTCGAGCCAACCGGGAGGCACGACGGAGTCGGAGGCCGCTGCTCCGCCCCGGTCGCGCAGCGCGCTCCGCTCGGCATCCGGCTCGTCAGCCGACACGGACGCGCGCCCTCCGGTCGAAGGCGTAGACGAGGACGAGCACGGCGAAGGAGAAGACGAGCAGTCCGGCCGCGAGCGCGTGCGCCTCCGCATAACGAAGCGTCTCGACGTGGTCGTAGATGGCGATCGAGAGCACCCGCGTGGAGCCCGGGATGTTCCCGCCGACCATGAGCACGACCCCGAACTCGCCGAGGGTATGGCTGAAGGTGAGTACGCCGGCGGTCAGGAAGCTTCGTCTCGAGAGGGGGATCGCCACGCGAAGGAAGGCGTCGAGGGGCGATGCGCCGAGACTGGCCGCCGCCTCGATCGGCCCCGGCCCGACGGCTTCGAAGGCCGCAGTCAGGGGCTGCACCATGAAGGGAAGCGAATAGAGCATCGACGCCGCGACGAGTCCCGAGAACGAGAACGCGAGCGTGTCACCGGTCATCGTCAGCCAGAGCCCGCCCAGCGGCGCGTCGGGGCTCATCAGGATCAGCAGGTAGAACCCGAGCACCGTCGGCGGCAGGACCAGCGGAAGCGCCGTCACCGCCTCGACGAAGGGGCGCGCGGGCGACCGCGTCCGCGCGAGCCACCAGGCGATCGGCGTGCCGACCAGGAAGAGGAGTGCGGTCGTCGAGGCGGCCAGCTGGACGGTGATCCAGATCGGTGTCGGGTCGAAGGACGGCGACATCGTTCAGGGCACCTCGTAGCCCGCAGCTTCGATCACGCGCTTCGCTTCTTCGGTCCCGAGATAGGAGAGGAAGGCCAGCGCAGCGGGGTTCGCCGCCGCCCGCGCGAGGAGCACGCCCTCCTGGCGGATCGGCGCGTGATGGCTCGCAGGCACGAGCCAACCGCCGCCGCCGACCTCTCTCGCCGCCACGACCTGCGCGTGGGCGACGAAGCCGAGCTCCGCGTTGCCGCTCGCCACGAGGGCGTGCGTCTGGCCGATGTTCTCCCCGAACACGAGCCGTTCCGCGAGTCGCGCCTCGAGACCCAGCGCATGGATCACCTCTCTCGCCGCGACGCCGTAGGGCGCGAGATCCGGATTCGCGATCGCGAGACGCCGGAACTCCCCGCCCGCGAGCAGCGCGGGGCCGGCCGCCGATCGGAGCTCCGGGGACGCGCTCCACAGCACGAGGCGGCCGAGGGCATAGACCCGCCGCGAGGTCCCCGTCGCCCGCGACTCGGCGACGAGGCGCTCCGGGCGCGCGCGATCCGCCGCGAGGAAGACGTCGAAGGGGGCCCCGCGCACGATCTGCGCGTAGAGCTTTCCGGTCGAGCCGGCGACGAGCGTGATCCGGTGCTCCGTCGACGAGGCGAAGTCTCGGGCGAGCACCTCGGCGACCGGAGCGAAGTTGCTCGCAACGGCCACGGTCGCCTCCTCCGCGCGGGCCACGGCCACGGCCTGGACGAGGAAGAGGCCGAAGGCGAAGGCCACAGGCAGCGTCGCCCGGCCCCTGCATCGAGACGTTCGCATCACGCGCCGAAGCTAGCAGCGGCGGCGCGAGAGCGGCGGCGCGCCATTCCGCCTACGCTCGGCGTTCGAACGGCGCCACGCGGGGCGAGCCTTCCGCGTCGGAGATCCCTTGGCCCTCGATGCAGCGGAGAAGAAGGCGCTTCGCAGCCAGCTCGAAGCGCTGGCCGCGGAGCTCGGGGCCGGCCTCGACGGCTCGGCCGAGGCGGCGCGCCCGGTCGAGCTCGATCAGCCTGCCCTCGGACGCGTCTCGCGCATCGACGCGATCCAGCAGCAGAAGATGATCGAAGCGAACCGGGCGGCCCAGCAGGCGCGCCTCCAGGCCGTCCGCGCCGCGCTCGGGCGGATCGACGAGGAGGAATTCGGCGAGTGCCGTGCCTGCGGCGAGGAGATCGGTCTCCCGCGTCTGCGCGCCCGCCCGGAATCCCACTACTGCATCGACTGCCAGAGCG
>JAUIMK010000458.1 GCA_030432735.1 bacterium | reverse complement strand
AAGATGCGCGAAGGGCCCGCCGGCGAGTCCGCAGTGGAGGAGGTTGCACTCGAGGTTGAAGCGGTCGAGCTCGACGGTCATCCGGTCATCGACGGTCTCTCGAAGGACCTCCTCGTTGAGCGGCAAGGCTCGCGCGCCGTCGTCGATTAGCGCGAACTCGAGCTCGGCGCCGAGCTCCGCGGGCCCCCGTCCGAAGCCCGGCCGTTCGAGGAGCTCTTCGAGGACGCCGAGACAGCTCGCGAGGCGATCCGCGAAGCGGTCGTAATCGCGACTCTCGAACTGGTCCCGGTCGATCTCGAGGCCCATGCACTCCCCATCCGTTCGTGGCCTCGCGGGCCGGTGCGCCCTGCGCGCCGCCCCGCCGCGTCGATCAGCTCAGCATGAACTGGAGCAGGTCCCGGTCGGTGACGATGCCCGCCAGCTGCTCCTGCTCGTCGAGGACGACGAGCGCATGCAGGTCGCCCTTGCCGATCCGCTCGATCGCCGCCGAGATCGGCTCGTCGGCCTCGATCGTCTCGAGGCCGTCGGTCATGACGTCCGCGACCGTATGATCACCGACGGCGGCGGCGGAGAGCTTCGCGACGCCGAGCCGATTCGCCACCCGAACGAGATCCCGGCTGCTGATCATGCCGACGACGCGTCCCGCCTCGACGACGGGCATGTGATGGCAGTGCTCCTCGCCGAGTCGGAACCACACTTCGTGCAGACTCTCGTCGGGACGCGCCGTCGCGATCCGGCGCGTCATCACGTCCTCGACCCGAACTTCGAGCGAAGTCATTCTCTTCCTCCCTACCGGGTGCCCCTGCCTGGGCCAAGCGCTCCAGGGGTGTTTGCACGCGCCATGCCAGCACGCGGTCCCATCTCGCCCCGAACGGCGCCACGCCGACGACACGCTGCCCCAACCCGAGGCAATCGGCCTCGACGAACGAATGGCCTAGCGGACCTGGATTCGCTCCAGGTAGTCGACGAGCGCCTCGATCCGCGCGTCGTCCCGCCAGAACTTCCCCCATCGCGGCATCTCCGGAGACTGGTGCGCCCCGAGTGGATCGCGCCGTGCGATCAGCTCGAAGACCACGTCACGCGGAAAATCGCCGCCGCGCCGGGCGGCGATCGTCGTCAGATCGGCGGGATGCCAGTAGAGGTCGCCCGCGACGCGGCCGCGCCCCTTGGCATCGTTGCCGTGGCAGATCGCGCAGTGCTGCGAGAAGAGCTGCTCGCCGTCGCGCGAACTCGGCCCCTCGTTGTCGATCAACGCGCGCAGGTACGCGATCCGCTTCGCCTCTTCCACCGGCAGGCGCACGCCGCCCGACCCGGTGTAGCCCGCGCGAATCTCCTGCTCGAGCGCATCGAACGCACGCCGCGCCGCGGCGCTCCCCGGCGCGAGACGAATGGCCGCCTCCCAGTACAGGTCGGCGCGGGTCTGCCAGATGTTCTGCGCGATCCGGAACTCGGCGCGACCGAGCCGCTCGTAGAGCGACGCGACGGTCTCCGGAGAATCCTGCGGCTTCGCGACGAGATCGTTCAACAGCGTCGACGCCACGAGGTAGTCGACCAGCGGACGGCGATCCGCGGGGTAGCGCGCCAGGCTCTCCGCGCGCTCCATCGCCGCGGTCGCGGCCTCGACGCTCGCGGCAGCGAGCGATTCGCGCGAGGTCGCCGCGAGGGTGCGGTGCCATTGCGCGAGATCCTTCGCGACCTCGGGCGCGACGCCCTCGCGCTTCCTCAGGTCGGCGATCGTCGCGGCCGCGCGCTCCGGCTCGCGAGCGACGCGCAGGGCGACGACCAGGTACCGCGTGATCGGTGCGAGCAGCACGTCGGGCGAGGCGCTCGGCTTCGCGAAGGCCTCCTCGTAGAGGGAGAGCGAGCGATCGAAGCTTCGCGTGGCGGCCGCGATCTCCGCCCGCTCGAGCAGATCGAGCCGTTCGAGTCCCCCCGCGTCCACGAAGCCCGCGGAGATGGGCGCATCCGCCGACGCGACGCGGGAGTGACAGCCCGTGCAGTCGTCCACCATCCGGGCGATCAGGAATCCCGCGCTGTCGTAGCGACCGCGCTCGTAGAACTTCCGGGCGCGCCACGCATCTTCGACGAGGGCGGTCGCCAGCAGACGCGAGCCGCTCGGCAGCGGGCTGCCGTGGATCGACAGGGCCTGGGCGCGTTGGCCGAGCGACGCGAGGGCAGCCGTCTGCGCCTCCTTGCGGGCGGGGTTCCCGAGCTCTCCGGCGACCGCATCCGGGAGCAGGATCCGAAGGGCGCCGAGGAGCTCGTGCATCGCCGCGCGGGTCTCGTCCGGGGCGGCTGTGGTCTCGGCATCGTCCGCTTCGGCGAACGCGGGATCCGAGATCGAAAGGAAGACGACCGCGACGACCGCGGTCAGTACCAACGCGAGGGGCGAACGTCGGCCCTCCTGCGAGAATCTCATGCCCTCTCCCCCACTCGCCCGCGCATGGACGCTTCGGCGCCCGACATTCCTCACGACACCGTCTTCGGAACGTGCGCGTGAACAGCGCGATGTCAACCGGCGCACGCGAGAGGCTAGTCCGACGGGGACGCCCGCGCGATCCGGACGAGGAAGGAGACCTCCGGCGCCCGGTTTGACAGGCGTCCTTCGGCGAGCAGACTCCGCGCATGTCGCTCCCCCAACCGCCGCGAGCCGTCACGTTCGATTGCTGGCAGACCCTGATCGTCGAAGCGCGCTGGGAGGTCGCCCACGGCCTGCGCGTGGCGGCCCTCGAAGCGGCCGCGCGCGCCGCGGGTCGAACCCTCGAGCCCGGCGAGGCCGGACGGGCATTCGACGCCGCCTGGGGCCGACACATGGAGCTCTGGACCCGCGAGGTCGCCACCGGCGCTCGCGAGGTCGCGCACTGGGCGCTCGAAGAGCTCGGCATCTCCCCGACCGACGCCGCTTTCGCCCCCCTGCACACCGCCTTCGAGGAGGCCTCGCATTCG
>JAUIMK010000457.1 GCA_030432735.1 bacterium | reverse complement strand
CCACTCCGACCCGGGCGGCAGCGACAAGGTCGTCGTGCCTCGCCTCGGCCACTTCAACCAGGAAGGCCGCACGGTCCAGACCTTCGCGATCCGCAAGACCGGCGACCTCTACAAGGCGACCCGGGAGTCGGTGTACGACGAAGCGAGGAATTTCCACTTCGTGGGGCACCAGGCGAACCTGCGCATGCTCGAGTCCGTCTGCAAGCGCTGCGACATTCCCGACGAGCTCCACCATTCGAACTGTGCCGATCTCGGCAATACCGCCGGCGCCGGCTCGGGTAGCGTGATCTCCCAGCGATGGGAGCATTGGACCGCGAGCGACGACGTCTGTGTCGTCGGCGTGGGTTCGGGGCTCACCTGGGGGAGCTACCTGATGCGATTCGAGGAGGACGTCGCGGCCTGACGCGCCGCGCGAGATCCATATGTTGACGCACGAAGAATTCAAGAGCCGCGACCATTTCGACCAGGAGGATCTCCTGGGCTTCGCCTACGGACGGCTGATCGAGGACCCGCCGGAGGGATTCCGCGCGCGGCTCCCGGTGCCGCCCATGCTGATGGTCGATCGGATCGAGTCGATCACCGGAGAGCGGAGCAAGGGCACGATCAGCGCGAGCCGCGACGTGCGCCTCGACGACTGGTTCTTCCACTGCCACTTTCTGGACGACCCGGTCCAGCCGGGCTGCCTCGGTCTCGACGGCGTGTGGCAGCTCCTCGGCTTCTATTGCAACTGGCGCGGCGGCGTCGGCGCCGGGCGTGCGCTCGGCTGTGGCGAGGTCGAGTTCTTCGGCCAGATCCGACCGCACGACACCGTCATGCGCTACGAGGTCACGGTCAAGCGCTACACGGAGCTCAAGAACGCCGGGGCATCGATGGTCGTCGGTGACGCGAGCGTGCTGATCGACGACGAAGAGATCTACACGGTGAAGGGCGCGCGGGTCGGCCTGTTCCGGGACATCGACTACCCGGACTACCCCGAGAAGAGCGAACATTCGCGGGGCGGGAGGATGGAACGATGAGCCCGTTCACGCGCGGCGGGAGAATGGAACGATGAGCGAAGACGAACGCCCCGTCGCCCTGGTCACGGGAGCCGGTACCGGAATCGGGACGGCCTGCGCCCGCGCGCTGGCCGCCGAAGGCTTCCGCGTCGGCATCCACTATCGGTCCTCGGAGGAAGGCGCGCGGAAGCTCGCGGCGGAGCTCGACGGATCCTTCACGATCAAGGCGGACCTCGCGGACGGCGAGTCGATCGATGCCATGATCAAGGAGCTGAAGGACGTCGCCGGGCAGATCGACGTGCTCGTGAACAACGCCGGCTTCAACATCAACGCGCCGGTCCTGTCGATGAAGCTCGACGACTACGACAAGGTCGCGAGCGTCGCGCGGGGCACCTGGTATCTGACGAAGCTCGTCCTGCGCCGCTTCATGATGCGCAAGGGCACCGGCCGGATCATCAACATCTCGAGCGTCGTCGGTCATACGGGCAACGCCGGCCAGATTCCCTACACGATGGTGAAGGCGGGGCTCGACGCGTTCACGAAGTCGCTCGCCCAGGAGCTCGCGGGGCGCGAGATCCTCGTGAACTCCGTCGCGCCGGGCTTCGTCGAGACCGAGATGACCGACGAGCTGCCCGAGGAGATCCAGGAGCAGATCCTCACGAAGATTCCCCTCGGCCGCGTCGCGGACGCCGCCGAGATCGCCGACGTCGTCGCGTTCCTCGCGACGCGCGGGAGCTACATCCACGGCTCGGTCCTCCACGTGAACGGAGGCATGTATGGCGGGTAAAGCGTCCAAACCGACGGAGCCGACGGGCGAGGAGCTCTCGCCCGGCGAAGTGCTCGCGATGGTGCCCCAGCAGGAGCCCTTCCGGTTCATCGACGAGATCCTCGAGCTCGACGACGAGCACATCGTCGCGACCTACACGTTCCGCGAGGACGCCGACTTCTACCGCGGCCACTTTCCCGGCAACCCGATCACGCCGGGCGTGATCCTGACCGAGACCGCCGCGCAGGCCGCCGTCGTCGCCTTCGGCATCGCGCTCGTCGCGCGTGAGTCGGGCCGCGGAGAGGTCGAGAAGCTGCTCACGATCTTCACGGATTGTCAGGTCGACTTCTCGGGCACGGTGAAGCCCGGCGACCGCGTGACGACGACCGGCCGGAAGAAGTTCTGGCGACGCAAGAAGCTGCGCGCCGAGTTCGAGATGAAGCTCGACGACGGAACCGTCGTCTGTTCCGGCGAGGTGTCGGGGATGGGAGTACCGCGATGAACGCCGCCGACAAGAAGCGGGTCGTGATCACGGGGA
Source organism: bacterium (assembly GCA_030432735.1). Lineage (GTDB taxonomy): Bacteria > Myxococcota_A > UBA9160 > UBA9160 > UBA4427 > UBA4427. Next base: position 655 of record JAUIMK010000457.1, on the reverse strand, counting down.
TCGGCGTCGTGGCACCGAACGGCGTCGGCGTGCCCGCCTACGAGGAAGCCCTGCGCGCCGGTCGCTCCGGAATCAAGACGCAGGAAGCGATGATCGAAGCGAATTTCGGGTGCACCGTCGCCGGCTCGCCCGAAGGCGTCGACGAGCTCTGCGAGAAGACCTTCGGCGAGGACGAGCTCCTCGCGATGAACATGAACCATCGCTACGCGAGCCTGGCCGCCCTCGAGGCGTGGCAGGACGCCGGCCTCGAGAGACCGCCCCACGACTCGGAAGAAGTCGATTGGGACAGCGGCGCGATCATCGGGACCGGGATCGGCGGCATGGACACGATCGCCGAGAAGGTCGTGCCGCTCACGAACGCGAAGAAGATCCGCCGCATGGGCTCGACCTGCGTCGAGCAGGTGATGGCGAGCGGGATCAGCGCGCGCCTCTCGGGCCAGCTGGCCCTCGGCAACCAGGTCACGACGAACTCGTCGGCCTGCTCCACGGGAACCGAAGCGCTCGCGATGGGCATGGAGCGGATCCGCGCGGGACTCGCCGACCGGATGCTCTGCGGCGGCGCCGAGGCGGCGAGCCACTACATCTGGTCGGGCTTCGACGCGATGCGCGTGCTGAACCGCGGCTCCAACGACGCGCCGGAGAAGGCGTCGCGGCC
>JAUIMK010000084.1 GCA_030432735.1 bacterium | reverse complement strand
CGCTCCGGAGAGACGCGCCGGGTTCACGTACACGTCGAAGCGGACGAGCTTGCTCTCGATCGTGTGACTCGGCTTCGGGACCAGCGGCTCGGCGTGGTGGGGCCGCTTGACGACGACCCGCGCCGCGCGCGACCGGGCGGCTTCCACGATCGGACGCGTGTCGACGTCGGCGGCGAGCCACGCTCGGAGCACCTGCAGCTCGCGTCGCGGCTTCGCGCTCGCGCGCTTCGGCGGGGGGTACATCGGATCGACGTAGACCCCGTGGTCCGGTGCATCGATCTCCTCGACCACCCGCCTCCCCTCGCCTTCCCGGAACGACAGACGCGCCGCGATCTCCTCGGGCACGCCCTCCGCGGCGCGCCAGCCGCTCTCGAGCAGCGCGAAGACCACCGGATCCCGCTCCACGCCTTCGACGCGGTACCCCGCCCGCGCCAGACGATAGGCGTCGCCCCCGAGCCCGGCGGTCAGATCGTGAATCGCGACGATCCTCGGCCCGAAGGCGCGAACGAGCGGGTTCGGACCGGCGCCGCCGCGATCGGGCGGAAAGATCGCTCGCACGCCCGGGCGATCGTGCTCTCCGGGAGGACGGAGATCGAGGGCGCCTCCGCTCGTCCCGATCAGGAAGGCCTCCTGCACGGCCTCGTCGCAGGCGAGCGCGGCCAGATGCGGCGAGACCTCGACGTCGCGTCCGACGACGAAGCGCGGCGGCGGGGCGTGGGCCGACGGGGCGGCCTCGGTTTCCAGGGATTCGGCTTCCACGACGCGGGGCCTCGGCAACGGCCGGCCGATGCGCAGGAAGCGGCAGGCCGGGTCGCCCTAGCCTAGCGGGCGCCGGCGCAAGAGCCGCGCCCAGCGGCCGGCGCGACCGCGCTCGCGCGCAGCCGGTCGAGCCACGGCTGCGGCGGAAAGAAGCTCAGCCAGAGCGCGATCGCGGCGGAGAGACCGAAGCCGAGCAGACCGAGCGCGAGTAGCCAGGCCGGCGTGGAGAGGCTCCCGTCGGATCCGATCAGTCGCCCGCTCGCGGTCGAGACGAGCGCCCACGTCCGGACGACGAAGAGCAATCCGGTCAGCCCGACGAGCGCCCCCGTCCAGACGGCGAAGAGCGCGAAGCGGTTCGTCACGACCGCATCGGCGAGGTCGAGGGCCTGGCGTCGCTTCATCAGTCGGTGGTAGCGGAGGGACTCGAGGAACCCCCACGCGAAAGGCAGCGCGCGGCAGAGGCCCACCACGAGGACGGAGACGTTCTGCTCGTCCCGGTGGCCGCCGAAGAGGACGAGGGCCGGAAGCGAGACGATCTGGATCGCGATCACGAAGGTGACCACCGCGGTCGCCCAGGCGGTCTCGGGGCGGAAGACGCGATGCACGAAGAGCGTGAAGGCGCAGAGTCCCAGGGCCATCAGTGCATGCCCGCCCAGCACGAAGCTCGGCTCGAGATCCGCCGGCGCGAGGTGGGCGCGCTGGATCAGCCAGCGCAGCGGCATCGAGAGCGCCACGCAAAGGAAGGCCAGTCCCAGCCAGCCCTCGGCTCCCCGCGCCTGCCAGGCCGAGCGGAAGAGACGGAAGCTGATCGCCGCGAACGCGGCGGAGACGATGAAGAGGACGAAGGACACGTGAGAGATCCCGGCAGCCACGCTCGGGCGGAGCGGTTCGACGCCAGGGTCGTCATCGGCGCGGGAGGAACGGAGCTTGATGCGCGGGGAGCGCATCCGGAGCCCGGGGGCCGGGCGGCTCAGGCGCGGGGGGTCCCTTCGATCCGGCGACCCGCGGCGGTCAGACCGACCAGACCGGCGAAGAGCAGCGCCAGGGAGGAGCCCGGGGGCACGAGGGCCGCGGCGGACACGCCCGATGCGACCGCTGCCGAGACCGGGACCACGCCCTCCGGCGCCGGCGAGATGGCCAGCACGTTCTGGGCGAAGGCGACGGTCGAAAGGACCACGAGCGCGAAGAGGGTCTGTCGCATTGAGGGCTCTCCATGGGGTGACCGGGGTCACGCCGTCCAGGCTCGAGGAGTATCGACCCCAAAGAAGTAGGGCTTTAGCCCCAGACGGGGCGCGGGGGTACCCACGCGCGAGTTGCCGCCGGACGACCGGTGCGCCGCCGGCGCTCCACGCTTCCAGGACGACCCGGGCGCGATGCCTGAAGAGAATCGTCGGGGATGAACCGTCAAGACGGCGAGACGCGCCGTCGAAGAGAGGCGACGGAGGAGGCGGAATGCCGGCACCCGAAACGCAGCAGGAACGCACCCTGGCCTTCCTGCGCAAGCGATACGGCGATATGGGGCTCGCGGTCCGGGCGATGGCCGACGAGCGCAGCCTGCTCGTCTCGCTGCCCCTCGGCCCGGCGCCCTTCGAGTCTCCGGCGGGCCCGATCACCTTCCCGCGCGTCGTCTTCGCGACGATCGACGCCGGCCGGATCAAGTGCCTGCGCCCTCGCCCCCTCTTCGGACTCCCGATCCTCGACGTCCGGGACGCCGCCGACGCGCCGTCGATCGAGGCCGTGCTCCGAGCCGCCTGGCGAGAACGCGTGCGGCAGCTGGGCGACGCGGCCCGCTGGCTCGCTTCGCTCTCGATCGACGCCGAGTGGGCCCCCGGCGAAGCCAGCCTGGCCTTCCCGCTCCCCGGCGAGTCCCCCGACGCTCGCATCCACCTGAACGATCGGCACGAGGCCGTGCTCCCGAGCTGCGGACCGCTCTCCGGTCTGCCCCTGGCCGATCGGGAGGAGCGCGTCGTCCGACTCGACCGCGCCCTCGAATCAGGAGCCGATCTCGAGTGCCATCTCGCGGCCCACATCGACGGCCTGCGCCGGACCGCCCAGAAGCGCGAGGCCGAGGACCGGACGCGCGGATTGCGGGATCAGGAGGACGACGCCTCTGCGAGACGGCACGGTCCGCCCCGGGTCCGCGCGCACGCCGCGCGGGCGCCCCGCCACCGCCCCCGCGTGCTCCTCGTCGGCACGAAGGTCCTCGAGAACGCCGACCTGCGCGATGCCCTCGACCGGCAGGGCTTCCGGCTCGCGACCGCGCGCAGCGAGACCGAGGCGTTGATGCGGCTCGCACGAACGACCCCGGACCTGGTCGTCTCCGAGTACGCCCTCGGCCGCAGCGACGGCGCGAGCCTCGTGGCCGCGACCCGCGCCGTCGCCGGGATCGAAGGCATCCCCGTCGTCCTGCTCGACGACGTCCGCCACGAAGCACGGCGCGAGGCCGCTCGCGCGATCGGCGCCGCCGGCTACGTCGTCGGGCCGAGGGACCCGAACCGCTTCGTCGCGCGCCTGGGCAAGCTCGTCGCCGCCCCCGGACAGCGTCGCTTCACCCGCTATGCGGGCCGCTTCGACGCGCGGCTCCTCGGCGTGACCGCCCCGTGCATCGCGACCGAAGTCGGACGCGGCGGCGTCTTCCTGGCCACCGACGTCGACGTCGACCTCAACTCGGCGATGCGCTGCGAGATCGCGCTCCCGGAGCTCGGCCGCCAGGTCGGCTTCGACGGCGAGGTGCTCTACCGCGCCGAGAGTCAGGGCGCCTTCCCCGGACTCGGACTGCGGTTCGCGAACATCTCCGCCGAGGACGAGGAAGCGCTGATCCGCTGGCTCGATCGCCGGGAACGGGACCGCAACGCCACCGGACGTTAGGCGCACCGCGCATCGCGCGTCGCGACGAAGAGCGTCGCTCGACCCGCCGTGGGCGAGCCGTCAGCCCGTGGACGACGCGGCCTGCGCCACGAGGAAATCCGCTGCCGCTGCACAGAGCGCGGGACCATCGTAGTCGACCGGCACCACGTGCCCGGAGCGCTCGAGCAGCAGGAGCGACCGCTTCGACTCGGGCGTCGAGACGGACGAGAAGAGGCGCTTCGCGTCTCGCGGCAGCGCCGTCCCGTCGAGCAGCCCGTGCGCCACGAGGATCGGCTCGCGGATGCGGTCGAGCGCCGGCACGACCTCCCGTTGCAGGCGGATCAGCTCCTGGACCGCGTCGAAGGGCATCATCGGGAAATGCGGGTGGCGCGCGCTCGCCGCTGGATCCGCGAGATCGGAGCCGCGCTTCCGCCTTCCCTTCGAGAAGAGCCGCACGAGGGGGAGGAGCTGCGGGATCGGGGCGGAGAGCGCGAGCGGGGTGCCGATCACGACGAGGCCGCCGATCTCCTCGGTCTGCGCGAGCCGCAGGCTGACCAGGCCGCCCATCGACACCCCGACCAGGAAGACCCGGGCGTGCTCCCGGCGAAGCGCGAGGAGCTCCTGCCGCGCGCGACCGACCCACTCCTCGCGCGCCGTCGCCGCGAGATCGTCGACGGTCCCGTTGTGCCCCGCCATCCAGATCCCCTTCGCGCGGATCCCCCGTGCCGCGAGGGCCTCCGCGACAGGGCGGACCTCGTAGGGCGTCCCCGTCAGGCCGTGCAGACAGAGGGCGGCGGCGCCGGTGTCCCGGCCGCTCGCCGGAACGAGGTCGAAGGGAGAGACGTCGACTTCGGCGCGGACCTCGGACGGGCCGAGCACGCGCGCCGCGCTCATTCCGCCAGCTCCCGCTGGGCCTGGGCCCGCACCCGCTCCACGACCTCGCGCAGCGGCAGCCCGTGCCGGCGTGCGAGGCGCTTGCAGTCGTCGTATTCCGGCGAACAATCGACGGCGCCTTCGGGGCTGCGGATCAGCTTGACCGAGACGCTGCCGAGGGGCGTCTTCAGGCGCTTCTTCGTCCGCTCGAGGACGAGCCGGTCCCACTCGGAGACGCGCACGCCGATCGCCGTCGACTCGGCGAAGACGATCCGCGCGAGGGCGTCCCGGTCGCTCGGCCGCGCGAGCACGCGCACCAGGAAGCCCGGACGGTTCTTCTTCATCTGCAGTGACTGCAGCGAGACGTCGAGCGCCCCCTCCTCGAAGAGCCGCTCCATCAGATAGTCGAAGTGCTCGGGGACGAGGTCGTCGAGATTCGTCTCGATGCAGACCACGCGGTCGCGTCCGAGTCCCGACGTCTGCCCGAGGGTCGCACGAAGGACGTTGGGCATCGGTCCCTGGCGGTCGTTCCCCGCCCCGTAGCCGACCTTCTCGACCGTCATCGCCGGGAGCGAAGTGAACTCGTCGACGACGGTCTTGAGGATGGCGGCTCCCGTCGGCGTGAGGGTCTCCCACTCGACGCCGGCGGGGACCGTCGGAAGGCCGACCAACAGCTCGAGGGTCGCCGGAGCGGGCAAGGGAAGCCGACCGTGATCCGACTCGACGGTTCCGTGTCCGACGGCGATCGGCGAGCAGGTCACGCGGTCGATGCCCAGGAGATCGAGGCCGACCGCCGCGGCGACGACGTCGACGATCGCATCGACCGCCCCGACCTCGTGGAAGTGGACCGCGTCGATCGTCGAGCCATGGACCTTCGCCTCGGCGCGCGCGAGGGCCTCGAAGATCGCGAGGGCCCGCTCCTTCACGCGCGCCGCGAGCTCCGACTTCTCGATCAGCGCGCGGATCTCGGCGTAGTGGCGACCGTGCGCGTGCGTCCCGTGACCGTGGTGGTGGTGCGAGTGGCCGCTCGCCTTCGGCCCCTTCGCATGGGCCTGCTCTTCCGCCCGCTTCTTCTTCGCCGAGACCGGGACGCGGACGTCGACATAGCGCGCGGCGAAGCCGTTCCGTTCGACGCGCTTCACGACGAGCTTGAAGTCCAGACCGAGGGGCGCGAGCCCTTCGAGCAGCCGGGGGCGCGACAGGCCGAGGTCGAGCAGCGCGCCCATGAACATGTTCCCGGCCGCACCGGAGAACGCGTCGAGATGGAGGATCCGACCCATGCGACTCCCTAGAGCCTGTTGATGAGCGTGGCGACGTGCGCCGCGCCGAAGCCGTTGTCGATGTTCACGACGGTCACGTTCGACGCACAGCTCGTGAGCATCCCGAGCAGCGGCGTCAGCCCTTCGAGGGCGGCGCCGTAGCCGATGCTGGTCGGCACGGCGATCACGGGCTTGTCGATCAGCCCGCCGATCACCGAGGGCAGCGCGCCTTCCATCCCGGCGACCACGATCAGCACGCGGGCCGCGCGCAGCTGGTCGAGGGCGGCGAGCAGCCGATGCAGCCCCGCGACGCCGACGTCCTGCAGCAGCTCCACCTCGTTCCCGAAGCGGCGCGCGACGCCGACGGCTTCCGCCGCGACCGGGAGATCGGCGCTCCCCGCCGAGACGACGACGATCGTGCCCTTGCCGCGGATCGGCACCTCCTCCGGCCCGATCCAGGCGAGCTGCGAGACCTCGTCCCAGACGAACTCGGGCATCGCCTGCCGGAGCGCCTCCGCCTTCGCCCCGTCGACACGGGTGACCATCACGTCCTGCCCGGCATTCCGAAGGCCGCGCGCGATGTCGAGGATCTGCGCCGGCGTCTTCTGCATCCCGTAGACGACCTCTGGAATGCCCTGGCGCACGGCGCGGTGGGTATCGATCCGCGCGACCGACGTGTCGACGAAGGGCAACCGCGAGAGCTCGTCCGCCGCGGACTCGGGATCGACTCGACCGTCGCGGACCTCTTCGAGCAGCGCGCGCAGACGTGCGGCGTCCAAGGCGGAACCTCCGGAGGCATGAGGGAGGCGGTAGCGTATCAGCCCGTCGGCACGAGGACGAGGTAGCCGTTCACCGTCCCGCCGTCGTTGGCGAGCCCCGTCTCGATGCGCGGTGCGTCGAGACCGACCACGCGCTCGATGAAGGCTTCGAGCTCGGCCTGCGCGTGGTCCATCGCGAGGGACGGAATCGAAGGCAGCAGACGTTCTCCGATCCGGTCCGCGATCGCGCTCGCGACGTGGGAGGCGAGGATGTTGCCGACTTCCATGAGCGCCGACTCGACGATCGGGGCTTCGAGCGGCCCGCTCTCGATCCCGACGATCCGGCGGACGAGGGTCTCGCTCGCGCGACCGGGAAACACGATGCCGACGATCGCGTCGAGACAGCCGTCGAGCTCGAAGAAGACGCCGGTCGCGTCGGGATCGCTCGCGCCGGCGGTCGTCCCCTCGAACGCGACGATCGGTGCCAGCGCCTCGATCGGCTGCCCCACGAGCTGCGCGAAGGCCTCCGCCGCCTGATTCGCGCCGGCCTGCGCGAGCGCGATCAGCGCGTCGAGGTCGTGCTTCGCGGAGAGCGTCCTGGGGTCGGTCGTGTCGATCATGCCGCCCCCAGCTGATTCAGGTCGAGGAGGAAGACCGGACTGCCGTCGTCGAGCACGGTCAGCCCCGAGAGGATCCGCACTCGCGCGAGGAGCTCCGGAAGCGGCTTCACGTAGAACTCCTGCTGCCCGGCGAAGCGAGCCACCCGGAGCGCCACGCGCTCGCCGCGGATCTCCGAGAGCACGAGCGGCACCGAGCCCGGATCGGCGGACGCACCCTCGATCCGCAGCGCCTTCGCCAGGTCGAAGACCGGCAGCGGCTCGTCGTCGACGAGGGCGAAGGCCTCCCCCGCGGCTTCCTCGATCGTCTCCGCCGGAACCTCGAGGATCCGTTCGACCTTGCCGATCGGGATCGCGACGCGCTCCTCGCCGATGCCCACGAGCAGCACGCGCTGGACGGCGGCGGTGATCGGCACGACCAGGGTCGTCGTCGTGCCGACACCGACCTCACTCCGCAGCTCGACGCCCCCGCCGAGGCTCTCGACCGTCGCCTTGACCGCGTCCATCCCGACGCCCCGCCCCGACACGTCGGTGATCGAATGCGCCGTCGAGAGGCCGGGATGGAAGACGAAGGCCGCGATCTCCTCGATCGGCAGATCGTCGACGAGATCGGGGTGGATCAGGCCGGCCTCGATCGCCCGCCGGCAGACCGAGGAGAGGTCGAGCCCCTTGCCGTCGTCCGAAACGTCGATCTCGATCGAGTCCTTCTGACGGCGCGCCTCGACGCGGATCACTCCGGTCTCGCGCTTGCCCGCCGCCCTCCGCTCCCCGGGCGGCTCGATCCCGTGGTCGACGGCGTTCCGGACGAGGTGGAGGAGCGGCTCACCGAGCCGGTCGAGGATCGAGCGATCGAGCTCGAGCTCGGCACCCACGATCTCGACTTCGACGCGCTTGCCGAGCTTCTCGGCGACCTGGCGCGCGGTGCGCGGCAGGTTGTCGGTCACCCGGACCAGCGGCGCCGTGCGCAGCTCGAGCACGCGACGCTGAAGCTCCGCCACGCGTCGGTCGACCCGGTCGAAGCCGTCGGCGACCTCCGGATCACTGGCGTGACGCGCGACGCCGGTGCGGAGCTGACTCGAGCTGAGGATCACTTCGCCGACCGCGGACAGGAAGCGGTCGAGGGTGTCGGTCCGCACGCGGACCGTCGGCGAGAGCGAGACCGCGGCGGGCGGCGGCGGAGGGGTCCCGCGAGCCGGAGCGGCGGCGGCGTCCTTCGTCTCCGCGGGCGTGTCACCGGCCGCGGGGATCTCGTCGGCGCGCAGCGGTGCGGCCGACGTCGCGAGCGACGCCTCCGAGGCTTGCGCCTCGCCCGCCGCCGCGGCGACGGGCTCTAGCTCCGGACTTTTTTTGGCTCGCCCCCCACCGCTTCGGGGGAGGCGGCGGCGAGCGGATCGGCGGGCGCGCCCTCGAGGCTCACCGCGACGTCCGTCCCGGCGGCGAGCTCGGAGAGCAGGCCATCGTCGGCAGGCTCGAGGGCCTGCTCGTTCGCGACGCTCTCGACCATCGCCTCGAGCGTCTCGAGCCCCCGGAAGAGGAGCGAGAGCTCCTCGGGGTCCCGCACCCGACCCGACGCGCGGACGCCCTCCATCCGGTCTTCCAGCCGATGGGAGAGATCCGAGACCGGGTCGTAGCCGAGCGAGGCCGCCATCGACTTGATCGAGTGCGCCATCCGGAAGATGGTGTCGATCGCCTCCACGTTGCCCATCTCCTTCTCGAGATCGAGCAGCGCACGGCTGATCTCCGCGAGGTGGTCCGTCGCCTCCTCGAGGAAGATCCGTCGATACTTGGCCATGTCGAGGGCCATGCTAGTCGGCCTTCTCCAGGACCTTCTTCAGGGTCGCGATGACGCTGTCCGGCTTGAAGGGCTTGACGATGAAGTCACGCGCGCCGGCCTGGAGCGCTTCCATCACGAGCGTCTCCTGCCCGAGTGCGCTGCACATCACGATGCAGGCCGTGGGCTGGTCCGCGAGGATCGCCTTGACCGCGTCGATGCCGGAACGCTTCGGCATGACGATGTCCATCGTGACGAGGTCGGGCTGGAGCTCCTTGTAGAGGTCCACCGCCTCGATGCCGTTCGTCGCCTCACCGACCACTTCGTGTCCTTCCGGCTCGATGATCTCGCGAATCATCTGTCGCATGAAGGACGCGTCGTCCGCAATCAGTACCCGTGCCATTGTCTTCCCCCGAAACGGAACGCGTGGGCTCCCCTATTGGAGCGTCGCGTTCTCGATGACCTCTTCACCGCGCGCCACGAGGGCCGCGGGGTCGAGGATGTGAACGATTCGTCCGTCGACCGGCCGGCGCTCGACGACGAGCGAGCCCGATCGGGTCGGTCCTTCCGGTGCCCCGCCGTCGACGAGTCCGATCACGCGATCGACGGGCATCCCCATCCGCGCGCTGCTTCCCGGGCCGCCCGAGACGACGACGACCTGTTCCTGCGCGTAGCCGACGGTGATCGAGGCACCGAAGGGCGAGGCGCCGGCCTCCTCGTTCTCCCGCCCGAGCAGGAGCTCCGTCGCGACGAGGGGGAGCGCCTCTCCGTTCCAGTTCATGACGCCGCCCACCGGGAGCGAGATCGAAGGCACGCTGGTCACGCGGTTCTTCTCCGCGACCTCCACCACCCACGCGATCGGCATCGCGTACTGGACGTCCTCGAAGAGGAACATCAGGTGGCGGCTCTCGTCCTCGTGGACGAACGCGGCGCTCACGACGTCGCTCCGAAGAGCGTCTGCGCCCGGCTCAAAACCGGTCCTCCAGCGGCGTCGATGCTTCGGCGTCTTCGTCCCGGTCGGTGAGGCCGGTCGGCACGACGTCGAGCAGATCGGCGGCGGGCGGCGCTTCGATCGGCGCGCGCGCGACCGGGCGCGACGCGGGCGCGGCGGACAGAGGCGCGGACGCAGACGCGAAGGGCGACCCGGCCGGGCCTTCGCCGGTCCGGAAGATCGTGAGCGAGCTCGCGAGCTCGTCGGCGAGCTCGCTCACCCGCTCGGAGGCGCGGTGGATCTCGTCCACCGTGCGCAGCTGGCCGTCCATCGTGCGGTCGAGCTCGGCGACGGAGCGGCCGTTGCCGCTCGCGACCTTCGCGATCTCCTCGATCGCGGCGACCATGCTCTGGGCGTTGAGCGAATGACTGTCGGCGCCGTGGAAGATCTCCTCGGAGCGCGTCGCCGCCTCGGACACCGCCTGACTGATCTGCTGCAGCGCGCCGGCGATCGTGTTGACGTCTTCGCGCCCTTCCCCGATCACCTGGCTCGACTCGCGCATCTCGTCGGCGACCATCGCGGTGTCCGCCTGGATCTCGTGCATGAGCTGGCTGATCTCGTCGGCGCTCCGCCCGGCGCTCTCCGAGAGCTTGCGGATCTCGTCGGCGACGACGGAGAAGCCGCGACCCGCTTCGCCCGCCCGCGCGGCCTCGATCGAGGCGTTCAGCGAGAGCAGGTTCGTGCGGTGGGCGACGCTCGTGATGATCTCGGTGATCTGGTGGACGTGGCGGGTCTTGGCCTCGAGCTCGAAGACCTTGTCGCCGGTCGACTCGGCGCGTTCGAAGACCGCCTTCATCTTCTCGATGGCGAGGCGCGCGACCTCGACGCCGGTCCCCGCCTTCTGGTTCGCCTCCGCCGCGAAGCCGAAGGCCTCGCGGGCGCGGCCCGCGTTGAGATCGATCTCGCTCGAGATCTCGTTCATGCGGAGCGACGCCTGGTCGAGCAGCTCCTGCTCCTGCGACACGCCTGCGGCGACCTGGGAGACGGTCTGCGAGATCTGGGCGCTCGTCGCCTGGAGCCGGTCGAGGGACGACTCGAGTCCGGCCGAGGAGTTCGAGACTTCTCCCGCCGTCGACTGGACCTCCGCGACGAGCTGACGCAGACGGCCGAGCATGCCTGCGAGGCTCTCGGCGAGATCGTCCATCTCGTCGCGCAGCGCGGAGTGGGGAGAACGCACGACGTCGAGCTGGAGGTCGCCTTCGCGGATCCGCTCGGTCGCGGTGCGCAGCGCATCGAATTTCGGCCCGAAGATCCGCGAGGCGGCGAAACCGATTCCGCCGCCGACGCCGAGGGCGACGAAGAAGCGGACGGGACCGCTCCAGAAATCGATGCCGAGGCTCCGCACGAGGGTCGGCACGACCGAGGCCGCGCAGGCCACGATCAGGGAGCCGAGGACGAACTTGCCCGAGAGGTTGAGTCGCACGCCGGATAGATCGGCCTGCGTGGGTCCTCGCTTGACGGCTGCGGGGGCGCCGCGACGAGAATCGGGACGAGCCGGAGGCGCCCTCGATCGCGCGTATCCGCTAGAAGTGGTGCCCCCGTCCGCGGGCTGGCAGGCCGCGAACGCCCTTCTCGCCGGTGATCTGGCCGATCCGCGAGATCGGAACCCCCGAACGTGCGGCCAGCCTGCCGATGCGTCGCGTGTCGGCGGAAGGATTCCGCCCGGAGCGGAAGGCGAAGAGCAACTCGTAGTCCTCACCGCCTCCGGCGATCACCCGATCCGGGTCGAGCCCGAGCGCCGCGCAGCCCCGGTCGAATCCCCGGGGTCTCGGCAGCGCACCCGGGTCGACGATCGCGCCGAGCCCGGTGCCCTCGAGGAGATGCGCGAGGTCCGTCGCGAGTCCGTCCGAGAGGTCGATGCACGCGCGCACGCCGCCCATCGCGGCCAGGGCCCGCCCCACCTCGATCCGCGGCATGGCCACGCGCCGCAGGGCCCCGCCCGTCCGGTCGGCCACGAGCCGAGCGAGGGCGGCCCCCCCGAGCGTCCCGGTCACGTACAGCGCATCCTCGGCGCCGAGCCCCCGACGCCTTAGCGCTCCGCCTCGTCGACAGCGGCCGATCACCGTCACGTCGAGACTCCACGCGCGCGCGTGGGTGAGATTGCCGCCGACGAGGGGACACGCGAAGCGCTCGGCTTCGTCGAGGATCCCCCCGACGAGGGCATCGAAGGTCGCGAGCGCACCCCGGCGCGGGGCCGCCAGGGACAGCAGCGCACCGACCGGCTCGGCGCCCATCGCCGCGAGGTCCGACAGGTTCGCGACCATCGCGCGCCGCCCGATCGTGCGCGCCGGCTCGCGACCGAAGCGGAAGTGGCTGCCCTCGACGAAGGCATCCGTCGAGAAGACGAGCTCGTCACCGGCCCGGGGTCGCAGGATCGCGGCGTCGTCTCCGATGCGCAGCGCCCAGTCGCGTCCGGGCGTGCGTCCCGCGCGGCGCGCGATGCGCTGGATCAGGGCGCTCTCGCCCACGTCCGCGAGGGTCTTCGCGCCGCGCGCGCTTCGCTTCGTCATGCGGCCGAACGTAGGACGAAGCGTCGGCGCGGAAAAGCGCTCGGGCTAGGCTCGCATGGGCGACGGGATCGCGACCCGCTCGAGAAGCCTGGCCGGCACCAGAAGCGGCCGGACGTTCTCCTTCACGACGAGGTTCGCCTTTTCGATCCGCGCGATTTCGCGGCCGTCGACCGCTTCCGTGATCGGCAGCTCGACCTCGAAACGCATCCGCGCGATCGCCTCGCTCGAGAGCTCGAGCAGCGGGAAGCTGCCCCAGCAGTGACGCTCGCCGGCCGGCCCGACCCTGCTGCCCGCCGCCAGCGGCAGGAGGTCGACCAGCGGACGCATCCCCTCGAAGACGGCTTCTTCGTCCCCCTGATCGTTCGCGCGGGTGATCGTGAGTCGGCAGGGCAGCGACGGCTTCGCGTCCGCCGCGATCGTCGCTTCGAGCTGCACGTCGACGCGATAGAGCCGCTCGCCGAGGACGCGGACGAGACAGTCGCCCTGCCCTTCCGGCAGGAGATCCCGCACGTCCATCACCTCTCCGCTCGAGAGGGCGGCGTCCTTGCGCCAGGCGCGCAGGACCACGAGGCCCACGACGCCGACTCCCACGCTGAGCGCCCAGCCGATCATCGGGTGTGGCGCTCGCTTCAGTCCCGACGCGCGGTCGCGTCGGGGGCACCGGCGTGGGCGGGCATCCCGGTGCCCGGTCCTGCGCTGGTCGCGAGGGAGATGCGCTTGCGCGGCCGCCAGAGGAGGGGCTCGACCAGCACCTGGTCGAGGACCTCGCGCATGTGCTTCACGGGCACGAACTCGAGGCGCCGCTTGAGCTCCTTCGGGATCTCGCGCAGGTCGGCGACGTTGCTCTCCGGGATCACGATCGTGGTGATCCCGTTGCGAAGCGCGGCGAGGGCCTTCTCTCGGACGCCACCGACCGGCAGCACCCGACCGCGCAGGGTGACCTCGCCGGTCATCGCCACGTCGGCCCGGACCTCGACGCCGGTCGCGAGGGAGGCGATCGCCGTCGCGATCGCGACGCCGGCGGACGGGCCGTCCTTGGGCGTCGCTCCCGCCGGCACGTGCACGTGGATCTGCTGGCGTCCGAACTCCCGCTCGTCGACGCCGATCTCCGCGAGGATCGAGCGCACGTAGGACAGCGCCGTCTGACCGCTCTCCTTCATGACGTCCCCGAGCTGGCCCGTCAGCACGAGACCACGACCGCGGGAGAGGTTCGCTTCGAGAGAGAGCACTTCGCCGCCCGCTTCGGTCCAGGCGAGCCCGTTCACGAGACCCACCTCGGCCTCGTCGGAGGTGTGATCGCTCCGGAAGGGCGGCGGTCCGAGGAGCTTGTCGAGGCTCTTCGTGTTGATCGTGGCCTTCGACTCGTCGCCCTCGGCGCGCTTGCGCGCGACCTTGCGACAGATCGCGGCGACCTGCCGTTCGAGGTTGCGGACCCCGGCTTCGCAGGTGTAGTCCGAGCAGAGGCTCGTGATCGCGCTCTTCGTGAAGGAGACCTGGTCCTCCTCCATGCCGTGCTCCCGGATCTGGCGCGGAATGAGGAAGCTCGTCGTGATCTCGCTCTTCTCCTCGGGCGTGTAGCCGGAGAGTCGGATCACCTCCATGCGGTCGCGAAGCGGGGCCGGGATCGGCTCGAGCATGTTCGCGGTCGCGATGAAGAGGACTTTCGTGAGGTCGAAGGGCGTGTTCAGGAAGTGATCGCTGAAGTCCTTGTTCTGCTCGGGGTCGAGGACCTCGAGCAGCGCCGCGGACGGATCGCCGCGGAAGTCCGCGCCGAGCTTGTCGAGCTCGTCGAGCATCATGACCGGGTTGGTCGTCCCGGCGGTCTTCAGGCCCTGGATGATGCGGCCGGGCATGGCGCCGACGTAGGTGCGGCGATGCCCCCGGATCTCGGCCTCGTCGCGCACGCCGCCGAGGGAGACACGCACGAACTCGCGCCCCATCGCCCGCGCGATCGAGCGACCGAGGCTCGTCTTGCCGACGCCCGGCGGACCGGCGAAGCAGAGGATTGGGCCGCGGCTGTCCTCGCGCAGCTTGCGCACACCGAGGAACTCGAGGATCCGGTCCTTCACGATCGAAAGGTGGGCGTGGTCCTTGTCGAGGACGGCGCGCGCCCGATCGAGATCGAGCTGGTCCGGGGAGCATCGATCCCAGGGCAGATCCACGACCCAGTCGAGATAGTTCCGGACGACCTGGGCCTCCGGACCGTCGGGATGCATCCGCTCCAGCCGGCGCAGCTGGCGCACGGCCTCTTCGCGGGTCTCGTCGGGAAGGCTCGCCTCCTCGACCTTGAGCCGGTACTCGTCGAACTCCTCGGCCCGGGGATCGACCTCGCCGAGCTCGTTCTGGATCGCGCGGAGCTGCTCGCGCAGGAAGGCCTCGCGATGGTCCCGGGAGAATTCGTCCTGGGGCTCCGGCGGGGCGCCCGCCTGGTAGTCGGCCTGGATCGAGGACATCTCGAGCTCGCGCTTCAGCAGCGCGTCGACCTTTCGCAGGCGCGCGAGGGGATCCGCGATCTCGAGCACTTCCTGGGCTTCTTCGAGGCGCAGGCGGAGATTCGAAGCGACGAGGTCCGCGAGTCGCCCGGGGTTCTGGACGTTGGTCGTGATCGAAAGGACCTCCGGCGGGAGGTTCTTGAGCGGCAGCAGCTCTTCGACCCGGGTGCGGACCGCGCGGGTCAGCGCTTCGCCTTCGACGGTCCAGTCGTCGGCCCCCTCGGCGTCGGCGTCGATGCCCGTCGCCCGAACCCAGGTGCTCTCGCGGTGCTCGATGACGGAGTCGATGCGCGCCTTGCCGAGGCCCTGGACGAGGACCTTCAGGCGACCGTCGGGCATGCGCATGCTGCGCATGACCATCGCGACGGTGCCGACCCGATAGAGATCGTCGGGATCGGGATCGACCGTCTCGGGATTGCGCTGCGCCACGAGGAGGACGAGTCGATCGCCTTCCATCGCCTCATCGATCGCAGCGATCGAACGCTCGCGCGCAACGAAGAGCGGGAGCACCATGTACGGGAACACCACGAACTCACGCAGCGCGAGCACGGGCAGCTCTTCGGGGAGTCCATCAGCCGGGGGCCTGCAATCCATAGGATCATCAACGGTCGGCCAAGGGGTAACTTGAGCACAGTGAAGCGGCCGCCCGTTTCGAGTTGCAAGCCTCGAAAAGCGGCAGGAAACCGGCAATTCGCGTGGGAATGCGAAGCGTCGAAGGAGACGCGTCTTCACTGCTCGAGGGGCGCGCGCGCCGCCGCATGCAGCCCGTTCGCAGGGGGCGCGGAAGCGCGCCGTCAGTCCAGCGGTTGGAACCGTCGACCCGAAATGCGCAGCAGGAACGGACGCCTCCGCGCGTTCCCGCTCGGGTGCATCGTCAACACGCCGGCGGCCCCCGGATACGCACGCGTGTCGAGGAGTCCCTCGCGCACGCCCTCCCGGTCGTCCCGTCCCGCCGAGAGTTGCACGAGCACGAGGTTCGTCGCATCGAAGGCTTCCGCGGCGTACGTATCGGGGTCCGCCGCGAAGGTCCTGCGGTATCCCTCGACGAAATCCACGACGAAGGGAAGGTCGCTCTCCGCGTGGAAGGGCGAGCTGACGACCGCACCGGAGACGTGGCGACGCGCGACCCGGAGCAGCTCGTCGTCGAGCCAGTCGGACGGGCCGAGCAGACCGACGTCGTCGATCTCGTGGAAGGCGAGGCCGGGGGCGATGAGCGCGATCTTGTCGGCCGCGTCGGGAACGAAGAGCACGTCGAAGTCGACGATCGGCGGGAGCGGATCGCCCTCGGGCCCGAGCACCTCGTAGGCCGCCTCGCGGAGGATCGCCTGCTCTTTCGGCTCGAGTCGTCGGGAGACGCGCAGGATCTCCGATCGCTCGTCGAGCGCCTGCTGCTCCCGGCTC
>JAUIMK010000083.1 GCA_030432735.1 bacterium | reverse complement strand
TGGTTGGATCCCCCACGTTCGAACAGTTCGTCCAGCATCGCCGGCAGCTCGGTGGCGATCTTCACGACCATCGATGCCGACAGGTCGTTGCACGGACGCTGGGGAGATGCCCCGGCGCGCCACAGCAGTTCGTCGACCAGCAGGTTGCCCAGACCGGCGATCCGCTTCTGGTCGAGCAGCAGTGCCTTCGTCGCCACCCGGTATCGACCGCACAGTGCGCCCAGCATTGCGGCATCGACCGTCCAGGCGTCCGGCCCGAGCCGGGTGAGGTCTTCGATCCCGCGATGGCGGGAGAGGAGTGGGTCGGCCTGATCCTGGCGCTGCGCCTCTTCGGCTACGCCGTGGTGACGCCGATCTTCGAGGAGCTCTTCATCCGGAGCTTCGTCATGCGACAGGCGGACGCCTGGGAGGTCGCGGATTTCCGGGACCTTCCGATCGCGCGCTATTCGCTGCGCAGCATGCTCGTCACGGTGGTCATCTTCACGGCGGGCCACGTGCCCTGGGAGTACTGGGTCTGCGTGCCGTGGGTCTTCCTGTCGAACCTCTGGTTCTACTACCGCAAGAGCCTGTCCGCCGTGATCCTGCTGCACGGCACGACGAACGCGGCGCTCCTGGCGCTCGCCGTCTGGGGCGGGGACCTGCTCGCGAACCCGGACGGCACGCCGTTCAGCTTCTGGTTCTTCGTCTGACGCGACGGCTCCGCTGATCCGCGATTCGCGGCGCGGTGAGGTTCGCAGCACCGCAGAACCGAGCAGGCGCGAACGGTCTCGCGACCGCGACGGCAGCCCCTGACGGATGCGGGTGTCGAGACTAGGCCGCGCCCCGATGCCCCTGCCGCACGCGCTGGGCCAGTTCGGTGAGCTCGACGATCGTCTCCTGCAGCTCGTCGCCGGCATCGTCTTCCGCCGACATCGCGACGCCCTTCGCGCTGACCGCCATGCCGGGATAGCCGAGCCGATCGGCTTCGGCGGCGAGCGTCCGCGCCTGCTCGGCGACCTCACCGAGCTTCTGGGCGAGCTCGGCGTCCTGGATCGCGTCGATGCGTTCGGCGAGACCGATCACGAAGCGATCGATGTCCTCGGCCAGCTCGACGACGTCTTCCTGCGTGGATCGAATGGGCGGCTTGCGTTCGAACATGCTGGACCGAACATCGGCGGGCCCGATTCGAAACTAGAGCGTCGACGCGGTCCCGCGGCGGTGAGGTGGCGGCTGCGGACGACTTGCCGCAGTGTTGCCGGCGATGCGATGCCACGGGTGCCAGAGCGGGATTGCGATCACGGCGGGCGAGTCCGTCGGCTTCCGCGCCGAATGCGAAGCGTGTGGCCGCGATCTGCACGTCTGTCTCAACTGCGCGCATCACGACCCGTCGGCGTACAACGAATGCCGCGAGCCGAACGCCGAACGGGTGACGGAGCGCGATCGCGCGAATCGCTGCGACGACTTCCGACCCGGCGAGGACGACGGCGCCGACCCCGCAGACGACGCGCGAGCGAAGGCGAAGGCCGCACTCGACGCGCTCTTCGGGGACTGACGGGCGCGGGCCGGAACTGCTTCGGTCCGGCCGTTCCGCTGCGGCGCCGTCCTGGACGCGCGAAGTCGCCGTGCGCGCGGTCCCCGGAGTCGGCCGCGTCGGCCGAGTCGCCTAGGGCGGGCCGCCGGCGAGGTCGCTCGCGAGGCCTGCGGCGCGCGTCGCGCCCATGGACTTCGCCTTGGCCTCGACGAAGTCGGCGGAGATCGGCGCGATCTGCTTCGAGTAGGCGGAGAGCAGGACCCGGTCGGCCAGCAGGCTGATCAGGCGCGGGCAGCCCTGGGAGAACCAGTAGAAGACGCTCTCCACGCCGGGCTCGAAGATCTCTTCGTAGCGTCCGCCGGCGACGTCGATGCGATGGGCCATGTACGGCTTCACCTGCTCCGGGGTGAGCGGCTCCATGTGGTGCTCGACGGCGATGCGCTGCCGCAGCTGCCGGAGCTGCGGCGAGGACAGCTTGCGGATCAGCTCGGGCTGGCCCGTCAGGACGATCTGCATGAGCTTCGACGTGTCGGTCTCGAGGTTCGACAGCAGGCGGACCTCTTCGAGGGTCGCGGCGTCGAGGTTCTGGGCCTCGTCGATGATCAGGACGGTGTTGCGGCCCGTGCGAAGACGCTCGAGCAGCATGCGATTGATCGCGATCAGATAGTCCGCGGTCGACTCGAAGCGGCCCTCGATCCCGAACTCGGCGGCGATCAGCTTGAGGAGGTCGAGCGGCGTGAGCCCGATCGTGTTGATGATCAGCGCCGTGTCCGTGTCACGCGGGAGCTCGCGGAGCGCGGCGCGAAGCAGCGTCGTCTTGCCCGTGCCGACCTCGCCGGTCAGGAGCAGGAAGCCCTTGTTCCGCGTGATGCCGTAGACGAGGGTCGCGAGACCCTCCTCGTGCGTGTCCGACAGCCACAGGAATCGGGGGTCGGGGGTCAGCGAGAAGGGGAGTTCGCGCAGGCCGAAGAAGCTCTCGTACATCTTCGCTGGGTACTCCCGAAAGCGGTTCTGGCAAGCTCCGGATCCGTCGGGAGCCGCCTTGGAGACGACCCGGCGCCGCCGCCTGGTCGTTCCTATCGGGCCAACGCGCCCCCGGGCTTACGCCCGAGCGGGAGCCCCCGCCCCTTCGTGAGTGTGTCTGGACACCGCTTGGGGGACGGACTTTCCGTGATTTCCCGAGGATTTACGGACCGAAACGACTGTACCGCGGGCGGTTGCGCACGCCACCGGCAGACCGGTGGAAGCGGCGCAGCATCAGCGCGCGTCGGAGAAGGTATTGGCGCCGGCGGCGATCGCGCCCGCCGAGGTGCCCGCCGAGATCAGCGGCTGGAACGGGAAGAGCAGGGCCTGCATCGCATACCCGAATCGCGCCAGGATCGTCGGCGGCACGACGATCAGGTCTCCCTCGCGCATGACGTGGTTCGTTCGCATGTCGCCGTACGAGATCGCGTCGAGGTCGACCATGAGAATCTCGGTCTGGGTGCCGCGCGTGCGAATCAGTCGGATCGCATCGAGGTTCGCGAAGGGCCGGGTTCCCCCGACGCGCCCGATCGCCTCGGAGACGCGGGTCTCCGTCTCGAGGGCGAAGATCCCGGGCGTGACGACCTCACCGTAGACCGTGACGAACTGACTCGGCGACGAGATCACCGTCACGTTCACGACCGCGTCCCGCTTGAAGCGACCGATCTGCTGCTGGATGTCCTGGGCGATCTGCATGGGCGTCCGGCCCGCCGCCTGGACGTCCCCCACGAGATCGATCGAGATCATGCCGTCCGGACGCACCCGGACTTCGCGGCTGATCTCCGGATCGGGAAGGATGTGAACGGCGAGCTCGTCGGGGGCGCCGACCACGTAGCCCTCGATCATCGGGGCCGTCGGCGGCGGCTGCGGCTTCGTGGCGCATCCCAGCGCGGCGACGACCAGCGCCAGGACGCCGGCAGAGAGGACGCGCGAGCGGCGTGCGTGCGACGGTGCGTAGACCACGGATCTTCCCCCAGAGTGCCGCGGGCGGGCGCTGCAGCGTCGCAGGCGCGCCTCGGAGCGGTCGGAGGGAGGCTATCGGGCCGGGCGGGGGCCCCGCAAGAGACGCGCGGCGCGTTCGTCAGTCGTCCTTCAACAGGACGAAGCGGAAGAGCGTCTGGCCGATCTGGATCTCGTCGCCTTCGGAGAGCGGCGCGGAGCGGATCCGCTTGCCGTTCAGCTTCGTGCCGTTCGTCGACGCGAGGTCCTCGATCACGTAACCGGGCGCGTCCTCGTCGAAGAGCAGGAGCGCGTGCTCGCGGCTGATGCCTTCGTCGAGCAGCGTGATGTCCGTGGTCGGGTTGCGGCCGATCACGACCTCGTCGCCGGTCAGGTCGTAGGTCATGCCTTCGAACCCGCCGTTCATGATTTCGAGTCGCCCTGTGGCCATCTCCCCTCCGGTCGCACACGCCTGCGCGTACGGCGCGCTCGCCGCTTCCAGGGGAATCGGCGCGCCGCGGTGGTCCCTTGAGACGAGAGCGACGAGATCGCCTCCTGGGGCGCGTCCGAGGCCGTCAGGCGGTGACCTGGGCCCGGCGCGCTAGGTCGGCGACGGAAGGCGCCGATTCTCGAGCGCCGGGATCGCTGCCCGCACGCGGTCGGTCTCCTCGACCGGGCAGTCGGCGACCAGGACCTTCGGCGCATCCCCGGCCTGGGCGATCACCAGGCCCCAGGGATCGATGATCAGCGAGCGGCCGTGGCTCGCCCGGTCCTCCGAGTGGCGACCGCACTGGGCCGGCGCGATCACGTAGGCCTGGCTCTCGATCGCGCGGGCGCGAAGCAGGACCTCCCAGTGATCCTTGCCGGTCTCGCGCGTGAAGGCACTCGGGACGACCAGCCAGCGCGCGCCCCGCAGCGTGAGGGCGCGGTAGAGCTCGGGGAAACGCAGGTCGTAGCAGACGCTCAACCCGATCCCACCGAAGGGCGTGTCCGCCACGACGAGCTCTTCGCCCGCCGCGAACCAGGTCGATTCCCGATAGGCGTCGCCCTCGTCGGGCCCGAGGGTCACGTCGAAGAGGTGGATCTTGCGGTAGCGCGCGACCTCGTCGCCGTCAGGAGAGCAGACGATGCTCGTGTTGTAGACGCGCTCGTCCTCGGGAATCGCCTCGGGAAAGGTCCCGCCGAGGAGCCACACGCCGTACTGCCGCGCCCAGTCGCGCAGCGCCCGGACGATCTCGCCGTCGGGGCCCTGGACGCAGGGAAAGCGTCCGCCCTCGCGTCGCATGTACGCGAAGTTCTCGGGCAGCGCGACGAAGCCGGCCCCGCGTTCCGCCGCCTCCGCGACCCCCCGCTCGGCCTCCGCGAGATTCACCGCGAGGTCGTCGGTCGAGCAGACCTGGACGATCGCCACTCTCACGGTCCGATCCGCTCCCGATGCCCGGAGTCCGAACCCGATCGGCGCGGCCCGGCGCGTCCGCCCGGCTCGAATCGGCACCGCCCAACGAGCACGCCCGATCCCAACTGGCGCCGCCCAACGAGCACGTCGCCCCGAATCACCCAGCCGCCCAAAGCCGCAATAGAATCAGCCGCGGAACTCGCCCGGATCGACACCGGTCCGGCGGATCACGTCGTAGAAGTCCTTGCGGTCCTTCTTGGCCATCCGCGCGGCCCGGCTGATGTTGCCGGAGCAGCGGCGCAGGAGGCCTTCGACGTAGCGGGTCTCGAAGGCGCGCTTCGCGTCCTTGAACGAGGGCACCTCGTCGCCTTCGGTCGAGAGCATGAGCGCTTCGGCCGAGATCGCGCCCCGGCCTGCCAGGCGGATCGCCTGACGGATCCGCTCGCGAAGCTCGCGCACGTTCCCGGTCCAGGGCTCTTCCACCAGCCATCGGCGCGCATCGGCGCTGAATCCGACCGGCTCGACGCCTTCCTCGGCGGCGAACTCCGAGAGGAAATGCGCGGCCAGCGGCAGGACGTCTTCGACCCGCTCGGCGAGCGGAGCGAGGCCGATCCGCTCACCCCCGAGCGGGGCGAGGGCACCGGCGCCCTCCGGCGACGTCGTGGCCAGCAGTCGCACCCGACCGCCCGCGGAGCGCAGCGCGTCGGCGAGACGGGTCAGCGCCGCACTCCCCAGCTGGTCGGCACTCTCGAGCAGCAGCGTGCCGCCCTGGGCCCGGGCGACGGCACCGGGCGCGCCGTCCTCACCGAAGAGCTCGCGGATCTGCGAAGGCTCCGTCGCGCCGGCGAGCTGGACCTCGACGAGGGCACCGCCGGCTCGCGGGCTCCACTGGTGGATCGCGCGGGCCACGTGCTTGCGTCCGGTCCCGCTCGGACCCGAGATCACGACCGGGTCGTCGGAGCGGGCGACGGCGCTGGCGTGATCGACCACTTCCTGCATCTGCGCGCTGGCCGAGATGATACGATCGCTCCGCCGGCGCCCCGTGGCACGGCCGGCGCCGACGCCTGCCTCTGCGGTGCCGGAGGCCGGATGCCCCGCGGCCGAGTTGGCCGAGTTGGCCGAGTTGGCCGACGTGGCAGGTGTGGTCGGCTCGACGCGAGTCGCGCCGAGGGAAGAATGCTGCTCGGACATGGCACGAAGCCCCCAGGTAGTATCGTGACCAGACCAGAAGTATTGGGATTCCGGACGTTTGTCAATGGTTATTGCGGGTCTCGGCCGTCAACCGCGGCTCGTTGACGCTATATCAGGCGCATGGTACCCCGGCGGTCTCGCTTTGTGGAAACATTCTCGCAGGTGCAATTGATGAGAAAAACCCGCGCTGAACGCGCCCCGCACGCCCTTGGGGGCGTCCGCGCGTGAGCGAGACATCGGTCGGGCAGGGCGGGGCCGAGGCGGGCGAGAAGGGGCGCATCCGTCTGCTCTCGGACGCCCTCGTCGACCAGATCGCGGCGGGGGAGGTCGTCGAGCGGCCGGCGTCGGTCGTGAAGGAGCTGGTCGAGAACGCGATCGACGCGGAGGCGAAGACGATCCGGGTCGAGGTCCGGGACGGCGGTGCCGCGCTGATCGCCGTGACCGACGACGGGCTGGGGATGACGCCGGAGGAGCTGCCGATGGCGCTCCAGCGTCACGCGACCAGCAAGCTGCGCTCCGCCGCGGACCTGATGCGGATCGGGAGCTTCGGATTCCGCGGGGAGGCGCTGCCGGCGATCGCCTCGGTCTCGCGCTTCCGGATCGTGAGCCGCGCTCGCGGCCGGGACGAGGGCTACGAGATCCTGATCGAAGGCGGACAGATCAAGAGCGAACGCGCGGCGGGCGGACCGCCCGGAACGCGGATCGAGGTCGCGGACCTCTTCGCGTCGGTTCCGGCCCGGCGCAAGTTCCTGAAGCGCGCCGGCACCGAGTGGGGCCACATCGCCGACTGGCTCGCGCGTCTCGCCCTCGTCCACCCGGATCTGCACCTCGAGATCCAGCGCGACGACCGGAAGGCGACGGTCTGGCCCGCGTGCCGATCGCTCCAGGACCGGATCGGCATGATCCTGCCCGAGGAGGACGCCGCTGCGCTGGTCGAGGTCGAACACGACACGCCGGAAGCGCGGGTCCACGCGTTCGTCTCGACGCCGGAGCGCACGCGGCCCAACGGCAATGCGCTCTACCTCTTCGTCAACGGCCGCCCCGTGCGCGACCGGCTGCTGCGCCACGCCCTGATCCAGGCCTACCGCGACCTGCTCCCGCGTGGCCGCTTTCCCGTCGGCGTGCTCTACGTGGAGGTTCCGCCGGAAACCGTCGACGTGAACGTCCACCCCGCGAAATGGGAGGTCCGCTTCACCGACCCCCAGGCCGTCCATCGCGCGATCCGCCACGCCGTCCGCGAAGCCATGGCGAAGCGGAGCTGGCTCGGCGACATGAGCGGGCCGGCGGCCTCGCCGGTCGCGAGCGGGCTCGGCACCCGCGGACCGTCGCAGGGGACGTTCGCGCCGCCGCGAGCGATCCCCGGCCCGTCGGTGCCGGAAGCCGACGACTGGGTCTTCGCGCAGGGGGATTCCCGCGTGGACCGGGTCCAGGAGCGCCCGCGCCCCATCCTCGACCACGAGCCGCCGCGACGCGAGCCGGATGCCTTCGGCGAAGGCTCGCCCGCCGGCGAGGCGGCGCCCGTCTCGTCGTTCGGTGCCCTCGCGGTCCTGGGCCAGCTCCGCGCCAGCTACATCCTCGCCGAGACCGCCGACGGCCTGATGGTCATCGACCAGCACGCCGCCCACGAGCGCATCCTCTACGAGAACCTGCGCAAGAGCTGGCTGGAGCAGGGCGTCGCGCGCCAGGGACTCCTCACACCGCTCACCGTCGAGCTGGCCCCCGGCGCCGTCGCCGCCGTCGCCGAGGCGCCGGAGCTGGTCGCGCGACTCGGGTTCGAGGTCGAGGCCTTCGGCGACGACGCCGTCCTCGTGCGAGCGATTCCAGCGGAGATCTCCGGGCAGGACGTGGGCGAGCTGGTGACCGAGCTCGCCAGTGCGCTCGAGGACGTCGAAGGCGGGCACGAGTCGGATGCCTCCGCCGTCCGCTTCCTGCCCAGCCTCGATCGCCTCTTCGCGACGATGGCCTGCCATTCGGCGCGTCGCTTCGGCGACCGACTCCCGCGCGAAGAGCAGGAAGCGATCCTCGCCGGACTCGACACGATCCCGTGGGCGCCCACCTGTCCGCACGGCCGCCCTGTCGCGATCCTGCTCTCGCACGCCGACCTCGAGCTCCGCTTCCGCCGACGATGACGCTTGCCGGCCGCCTGCGAGGCACCGGGCGGGAACTCCGCTAGATTCCCGCGTCCCGTCCCTCGGCCCGAACAGCCGAGGGACCTCCGCAGACGCACCGGGCTCTACACCCGGACGCGACGAGGAACCCGGTCATGTCTTCCGACGATTCCCCGGTCACCGGGGAGGTCTCCCGCGAATCCGCGGACGCTTCACCCGTCGCGGACGCTTCACCCGTCGCGGACGCCCGCCCGCCGGTCGTCGTCGTGACCGGCCCGACCGGCTCCGGCAAGACGGGGCTCGCGATCGCGCTCGCCCAGCGCTTCGACGGCGAGATCGTGAACGCCGACTCGATGCAGGTGTTCCGGTACATGGACATCGGGACCGCGAAGCCGTCCCCGGAAGAGCGCCTCACCGTCCCGCACCATCTCTTCGACGTCGCCGATCCCGACGAGGACTACAGCGCGGGTCGCTTCGGCAAGGAGGCCCGCGCGACCGCCGAGATGATCCACGGCCGGGGCAGGGTGGTCTTCCTGACCGGGGGAACCGGGCTCTACATCCGGGCCTTCCTCGACGGGCTGATCGAGACGGGCAACGTCGACCCGATCCTGCGCGAGCGCCTCGAGAACGAGCAGCGACGCGCGGCGGAAGAGGGCGATCCGACGCGCCTCCATCGGCGCCTGCGCGAGCACGATGCGGATGCCGCGGACAAGATCCACCCGAACGACGTCCGACGCACGATCCGCGCGCTCGAAATTCTCCAGACCTCGGGACAGCGCGCCTCCCGCGTGCGTGAGGAGCATGGCTTCAAGGACCGTCCCTTCCGCGTCCTCCACCTCTCGATCGATCCCGGGCGCGAAGTGCTGAACGAGCGCATCGATCGGCGCGCGGCGCAGATGATCGAGGCGGGCCTGCTGCGCGAGGTGCGGGATCTGCGCGAGCGGGGCTACGGCCCCGAGCTGAAGCCGATGCAGGCGATCGGCTATCGACACATCCAGCCCGTCGCCGACGGGGCGGACACCCTCGCGAACGCGCTGCCCGCGATGCAGGCGGACACGAGGCGCTTTGCGCGCCGCCAGCGCACCTGGATCCGCGCGGTCCCGGACGTGCACTGGCACGATCCGCGCGAGCCGGAGCCGATCTTCGAACGCGTGGGGCGCTTCCTCGACGCGGATCGCGACTGAGGCCGGGGAGGGGGACGCCATCATGCAGGACGAGGCACGCCTTCCGGTGGTCGCGCTCGTGGGCCGACCCAACGTCGGCAAGAGCACGCTCTTCAATCGTTATGCGGGCCATCGACGCGCGCTCGTCGCCGACCAGCCCGGACTCACCCGGGACCGGATCGCCGAGAAGATCGAGGTCGAGGGCCGTTGGATCTGGATCGTCGACACCGCCGGGCTCGATGCGCCGCGGGGCGAAGCGGAGCTCGATGCCGCCATCCAGAGTCAGGCCCGCTCCGCCGTCGAGGCCGCCGACGTGATCCTCTTCATCGTGGACGGCAAGCTGGGCCTCGTTCCCGAGGACGAAGCGATCGCGACGACCCTGCGCCGCTCGGGCAAGCCCCTCGGTCTGCTCGTCAACAAGATCGATCAGCCGATGCATCACCAGGATCGGGTGAACGAGTTCTACGCCCTCGGCATCGACCACACCTACGCGGTCTCCGCCGAGCACGGCGGCGGCGCATTCGACGCGCTCGAGCGGATCCTCGACACGTTGCCGTCGGAGGAGAGCGCACCGGTCGAGGAAGACGAGGCGACCCGGGTCGCGATCGTCGGGCGGCCCAACGTGGGCAAGAGCTCGATCGCGAACCAGCTCGCCGGCGAAGTGCGCATGGTCGTGTCGAACACGCCGGGCACGACCCGGGACGCCGTCGACATCCGCATTCGACGGGGAGGTCGCGAGTACGTCCTCGTCGACACGGCGGGCATCCGGAAGGTCGGGAAGCGTCAGGGGCCGGGGGAGCACGGCGGCGCGCTGATGACGCTGCGGTCGCTCGAGCGCGCGGACGTGGCGCTGCTCGTGGTGGACGCCGCCGAGGGCATCGCCGACCAGGACGCGCGGGTCGCGTCGCTGGTCCGCGAGCAGGGCTGCGCTTCCGTCGTGCTCGCGAACAAGTGGGATCTCGTCGACAAGGACGATCGCGAGGATCGCCTCGCCGACATCGATCACGGGCTGCGCTTCATGTCCGACGTCCCGGTCGTGTCGGTCTCCGCGAAGACCGGGCAGGGATTCAAGCGGCTCTTCGACCGACTCGATCGCGTCGCGAAGGCCGGCGAGCAGCGCATCCCGACGGCGGACCTGAATCGCTGGCTGCAGGACGTCGCCGAGAAGCATCCGCCGTCGATGGCGAGCAAGGGCACGCTGCGGCGGCCCAACAAGCTCTTCTACGCCTCCCAGGTCGGTGTCCGCCCGCCGACGATCGTCGTCTTCTGCACCGACCCGAAGGCGATCCAGACCTCGTACGTCCGCTTCCTCGAGAACCAGCTCCGGGAGAGCTTCGGCTTCGAGGGCACGCCTCTGCGGGTGCGGCTGCGCAAGCGGAGCGGCCGGAAGGGCGCGAATCGAAACGAGTAGGGCGCGCCGGCCGTTGCTCGCCGCGGGGGCCTCGAAGTCCCGCCGGTCGGCGGTACACTCCCGCGCGCCCCGGGGGCCTCCCGGGAAGCCGACGACGAGCGGGCGTCCGAACCGACGGCGCCCAGCGAAGGACCGCCCCTTGGCCCGAAAGAGCAAGCAAGTCCCGAATCCCACCGCCGAGACCCTCCGTGAGCTGGAGGAGTCGGGCGACCGCGTCGCCGAGTGGGCGAGCGAGAACGCCGCGCTGATCCTCGGCGTGATCGCCGCGATCCTGGTGCTCGCCGGAGGCGCCGGTCTCTACGTGCAGGGACGCGAGAGCACCCGCGACGCGGCGGCGGACGCGCTGGCCATCGCGACGAGCCAGTACCGGCAGGCGATGGGCGCCGACCCGATCGGCGGGCCGATCCCCGAGCCGGCGAATCCCGAGGTCGCCTTGCGCACGCGCACCGAGTACGTGGAGCGCTTCACCGCCGTGGCCAACGAGCACGCGGGCACGACCGCGGCGGCGGTCGCGTGGCTCGAGACCGGCCACCTGCAGACACAGCTGGGCCGGCTCGAGGCGGCGGCCGAGAGCTTCGGCCGTGCGCGAGACGAGGCGAAGGGCTCGGCCATCGAGGCGCTCGGCTCGATCCGGCTCGCCGGACTCGCCGAAGACCGCGAGGACTTCGCCGCCGCCGCGGAGGCCTACGAGCTCGCGGCCGGTGTCGACGCGTATCCGCTGCGCGCGAATGCACTCGCGGACGCGGCGCGCTGCTGGGTGGAAGCGGGCGAAGAGGCCCGGGCGCTCGGCGTGTTCCAACGCCTCGAGGCCGGCTTCCCGGACGCGAACGTCCCGCCGCAGGTCGAGGCGCTCGTGGCGGAGCTCCGCGCGGGACGCTGAGGCGCGCCGTCGGGCCTTCGATCGGCGCCGACTAGCGCGTCTGGAGCGACTGAAGGTAATCGGCGATGCGCCAGATGAGCCCGACCGCCTCGCCATCGCTCCCGTCGGGCTCCGCGAGGTTGCGGCCCCAGACCGGCATGTCACTGGTCCCGTGGCTGCGCGGCATCGTCGTGCCGAGGACGTAGGCCACGAACCGGGTGCCCAACGGATGCCCGAACTTCGACCGCAGCTCGGTCAGCGCCGGGGGACGAGGCGTCATCACGTTCGCGACCGGTCCGCGTCCGTCCGCCGACTCACCGTGGCAGGCGCTGCAGTAGCGCTCGTAGCCTTCGCGTCCGCGCATCGTGTTGGCTTCCGCCGTGGTGAAGCTGACGACGATGCTCGCGAGGGCGACGAAGAGTGCGATTCGGATCTTCATGGTTCCTGGGTCTCCCGGGTCGCGCTCAGGATCGCGCAGATTCGCCCGGACGCGTAGATCCCCGGCGGCGGGGCGCGTCGCCGGGGGTCTGGGTTCGCGCGGATCCCGCCTCCATCGCGCCATCCAACACCACTGATAAGATAGATTATGTCAATTAAAGGATCGGGCTCCGGGCGCGGTGCTTCGAGGACCGCTGGGATCGTGAAAAGTCCTTTCCCGCCCGCCGGATAGCCCGGATGGACAGAATTTCGTTGAGTTCCCGGGGCCACGTCAGTACGCTGATTTTCATGCCCTCCGGCGCACCGAATCCCCCCTTCGACGTCGGGTCTCCCCCGCGATGACCCTGGGCACGCGCCACACCGCCCGATCTTCGAACTTCGGGACGAATCCTGCTCGATCGGCCGAATCGGTGAAGTCGGCCGCGATTCTCGGACGCCGATCGGACGGCCCCGCGCGAACGTTCGGCGAGCCCCGAGTTGCCGGCGCGGACCGGCGGACCCGTCGGTCGTCGGCGAAGGATCGCGCCGTCTCCGGGAAGCACGCCTGCGTCGCGCGGGCCGGCGCCGACGATCGGACCTCCCGTCGATCTCGCGGACGCGATTCGGCACCTTTCCGGCTCCCCGGCTCCCCGGCCGCCTTCGTGAGGACCGCCCCAGGACGCAGACGCCCTGCTCGCTTCGTTTTCGGCGCTGGACCTTATCGGTGGTGCAGGTTCTCGTCTGTCTCTGCCTGGCAATGCCAGTCGCGGCGGATGACGACGATCTCGGGCCCTACGGCGGTCAATGGGCGCGGATCCTGGACGAGGCCGCGGACGAAGCCCGGCTCGCGAGCATCGATTCCGCCACCGACGATCTGTCCTGGCTCGTCCGCAAGATGGCGACCGGGGTCCTCCAGAAGACCACGGAGCCGCCCGGGGAGCTCGCCTTCGTGCGCGACGAGAACGGGCTCAGGCAGCGCGTGCGCGGCCCGAACGGAGAGTTCGATCGCCCCGTCGACCTCGCGGCCGGCCCGCGGCGCACCACGGATCCCCGCGGTGAAGAGACGACGATCGAATGGCGAAGGACCGCCGAGGGCCTCGAGGTCCACTGGTCCCAGGATCAGGCTTTCGGTCGCAACCTCTACCGCGTGGACGAGGCCGGACAGACCCTGCTGGTCGAGCACCGGATCCAGGTGACCGCGCTCGAGGGCATCGACGAGATCGTCTACGCCTCGCGTTTCGGGCGGCTGGCGATGCCGCCGGTTTCGTCCGCTCCGGTGCCCCAGCCGGCCCCGCCGCCGATCCCCGAGCCTCGCTGAATCGGTCCCGGTCGCCGAGCGGGACCGCCCTGCCCGGCCCGCCTCCGCGCTGAGTGCATTCACCCGCACCCGTCGGATTCGTACGCATCTCGCGGCCCAACACTGGCCGCCGGCGCGACGAATGGCTACAAGCACGGGCGCTTCCTGTGCGCAATCGACACTTCGCGCACCGGGATCTTCGAGAGGATTGCATGGCGGCGACCAAGAAGAAGGCGGCGAAGAAGCCCGCGAAGAAGAAGTCCGCAGCCAAGAAGAAGGCTGCGGCTCCCAAGAAGAAGAAGGCGCCGGCCAGGAAGAAGGCCGCGGCCAAGAAGTCGGCGAAGAAGGCCGCCGCCCGGAAGAAGGCCGCCAAGAAGGCGAAGGCTCCCGCCAAGAAGGCCTCGACGAAGAAGAAGGCGGCCGCCAAGAAGGCCGACGCGGGCCAGTCGGCTGCCAGGAAGTCGGCGGCGAAGGCGCCCGGCAAGGCCGCGTCCAAGGCGAGCAAGGACGCCGCCAAGAAGACCGCCGGCAAGGCCAGCGCGAAGGGCAAGGTCAAGAAGGACGAAGAGGCCCCCGCCAAGAAGACCAAGGCGAAGGCTCGGAAGCCCGTCCAACCCTCCGGGCCGCGGCATCCGAAGCTCGGTTACAAGTGGACCTGCTTCGAGTGCGGCGCGAAGTTCTACGACCTCGGCAAGGAAGAGCCGGTCTGCCCCAAGTGTGGAGCGGACCAGCGGGACCGGCCGCCGGAGGATCCGAAGCCGGTCTCCGAGGTTCCGAAGCCGAAGGTCGTCCGCCCGATGGCGCAGCTGCTCGATGACGAGGAGCCGGCGCCGTCGCCGGATGACGAGATCGTCGACAAGAAGGCGCCGGGCGAAGAGATGTTCGACGACACCGAGGCCGACGACGGAGGCCTCGACATCGACATCGACGACGACGTGTCCGCCGACGAGGGCGTCGACCCGCCGGAGATCGACGAGCTCTAGCGCCCGTCGCGCTCAGCGCGGATCGATCAGATCGTCGTGAGCCGCTTCACGTGGCGCATCAGACCCTGGCCGAAGTTCGCGCGAAGCTCGAGCTCCCGGTCGAGCTCGCCGAGCTCGGTCTGGCGCTCGGCGACGCCCGCGGCGGCCTGACGAATCGCGCGACTCGTCTGCGCGGTCTGCGCGAACTGCTCGACGTTGCCGGAGACGGAGCCGAGATCGCCCCTCGGCCGCGTCCGCTGCCGCTTCGCCGCCTCGAACTTCGCCTCCGAGCCTTCGAGCTCGGCCTCGAAGGCATCTCGCAGCGCCTGGATGTCTTCCGTCGAGTAGCTCTCGTAGGGACGCCGACCCTCGGACTGACGTTCGATCTCGAGATTGCGGTGATAGTTCCGACCGCCGGCGCCGACGAGCAGCACGATCAGGAAGAGCAGCGAGCCACTGGCGCGGCCCGCCGTCCGGCGGGAGTCGGGTCGGGAAACGAGCATCGCGGATCTCCAGGGCGCGCCGCGGCGCGCGGGACTCCCGGGCTCATCGGCGCCGCTGCCACCCCGCTCAACCGAGGCCCCGGAATTTTCCCGGCCGAGCCGCACGCGAAGCGCAACCCGCGCGCAGCCCGGCGGCATCGCACTCCGGCCGGCGGCGGTCGGGGCTGCGTAGCGAAGCGCGTTCCGCGCGCCGCCGGCTCGACTCAGTAGAGCAGCCGGTAGGCCTGCAGGCTCCGCATGACGCGCTTCACGTAGCTTCGGGTCTGCGAGTACGGAATCCCCTCGACCCACTCGTCGTCGGGTCGACGATCGCCCTCGACCCAGTCGGACACGACGTGCGGGCCCGCGTTGTAGCTCGCGATCGAAGCGGAGAGCTTCGTGGGGAACTGCGCGGAGAGCTCGGCCAGGTAGAACGAGCCGAGCTCGATGTTCGTGCGCGGGTCGAAGAGATCGTCGGGGTCGAAGCCGCTTCGGCCGCTGCGATCCGCGAGTCGCGCGCCGGTCTCGCGCATGATCTGGAGCAGGCCCCGGGCGCCGACCGGTGACACGACCTTCGGCCGGTAGCCGCTCTCTTCCCGCATGATCGAGTAGACGAGCTCCGGATCCACGCTGCCCTCGTCGGCGGTCGCCTCGTCGACGAGCCCCTCGAAGGCCGAGGGCCAGGCGTACCACCAGAGCTCTTCGAGGCCGGCGATCGGGCCCCGCGCCAGATCGGCGTTGTACGCGTCCACGATCACCCGTTGGGCCCGGTTGAAGTCCCCCGCGGAGGTGAGCAGCCGGGCGAGCTCGACCCGGTCGTCGAGACCCCGGGCGCGACGGGTGAGGGTCGCCGTCTCCGCGGCGCCCGCGTCGGCGAGGCCCGCCTTCATCAGAATCCGGACGCGTTCGAGGGCGCTGCCGTCGAGGGCCGATCGACCGACCGCGATCGTGTGTTCCGGCCGGGCGAGCGGCTCGCGGCCGGTCGCGAGCCGGGCGCGCCAGCCGTAGTAGGCGAGCGGGAACTCCTCGGCGATCGCGCCCAGGATCGCTTCGGCCTCCTGATTTCGCCCCGCCTTCTCGAGCGCGCGCGCGTGCCAGTAGCGCGGCCGCAATCGATCGATCGGATGGGGGGTCGCCTCCGCCAGCGCGGCGAAGCGCCGGGCCGCCTCCTCGTGGCGACCGAATCGGTAGTCGCTCCAGCCGAGCCGCCAGAGCGCCGCGCGCTTGTTGCCGTTGCCCTTGGGATCGTTCGCCAGCACTTCGAAATGCGCCCGCGCCTCCTCGTCACGGTCGCGCCCGTCGAGCAGCAGCGCCGCGAAGTAGTGGGCGCGCATCTGATTCGAGCCGGGCTTCTTCGCGAGCTTCTCGAACGCAGCGATGGACTCGGGGACCCGATCCGCCCGAGCCAACGACCGCGCGGTCCAGATCGGCGTGTCCCCGGTCTGCGGCAAGGCGGCGAAGGCTTCGACCGCCTCCGGGTAGCGGCGCATCCGGAAGAGCGAGTGGGCGCGCTGCTTGCGGGCGCGGCGCGCCTCGGAGTCGGGCAGGCCCATCGCGAGGGCGCGGTCGTAGGCCTCGAGCGCCTCCTCGT
>JAUIMK010000082.1 GCA_030432735.1 bacterium | reverse complement strand
GGGGGATCCTCTCTCGTGCGCGGCGACGAGCACGATGGCAGATCGCCCCTCGCGCCGCAAAATCGCGTCGGAACTCCGGGTCATCGATCGACGCGCCCCGTCTTCGGCGCGCTAATCCCTCGGCACGGAGTCCGGGTCGACCTCGATCCAGATGGCGCGGGCGTAGCCCACGCATTCGCCGTCCGGACCGTGGAGCGCCGATCCCGTGACGTGCTTCCGTCCGTCGTTCTCGACGTACCAGCTCGTCACGACGCAGGGATCTCCGATCCGGACGGATCCGAAGAGCCGCGCGCGGATCTCGCCTAACAGAATCACGCCGTCGACCTGGGGAAACGAGAAGGCGCCCGGACAGTCGAGGGCCGCCCAAAGGAATGCTTCGTCCAGCTCGTCGGCAGGCCCGGTTCGAAGACTCTCGTCCGGCGTCCAGGACGCCGCGAAGAGACCGTCTTCGTCCGCGGCGCCGGGGAAGATCCGCAGACCATCGCCCGTTCGGCGATCGGTACCGCAGACGAAGCACCCTGGGAAGACGTGTTCATCGAACCCCCGGAAGGACTTCGACGCTTCCTGCGCGGACGCGAAGGAGGGGGGCGGAGGCGGCGAGAGCTCGAGGGGAACGGCCGTGGCTCTCGCGAGGAGGCGATCCCCGTCGAAGAGGCCCACGTGATCCTCCTCCGCCCGGACCTCGAGCGGGGCGTCGAGCGGCGGCGGCGCGAAGAGACGGACGGCGACGGCGGGATGCCCCGAATCCGTGGCGACGAAGCGCGCGAGACGGCCCGCGACGTAGCCGCCGTTTCCGGAGGTCGGCGGGCCGCAGAAGCGCGGTGCGACTTCGAAGCTCCCGAGGCTCATCCGCGCCCCTAGACCCGGATCTCGCCGCGCGTGATCCGATCGAAGGCGATCGGATCGAGGGGCACGTAGCAGGACTTCTCCGGATCCCGGTAGTAGATCGGATCGCCGATCCGCGCCGGGTCGAAGCCTTCCTTCACGAGGTCGACCTTGCGGTGCTTGAAGGTTCCCGTGATCTCCATCTGCGGAAGGAGTCGTACGAAGAGCGGGCGGGCGTAGAAGGCGAGCTCCTGCTCGACGCGTCGGCCGAAGGACTCCAGGTCGAAGTCGTCGGTCGCGACGAGCGCGGCCATGCCGGCGCGGCCGTCGGTGCCCGGGACCTCGACGCCGTAGACGTTCGCCTCCTCGACCCCCTGCTCGACCGACAGCACCTCGGCGACCTCGTTCGTCGAGACATTCTCGCCCTTCCAGCGGAAGGTGTCGCCGATCCGGTCGACGAAGTAGAAGTAGCCGTCGCGGTCGACGCGGAGCAGGTCGCCCGTCCGGAAGTAGGCGTCACCCTGCTCGAAGACGTCGGTGAGGATCTTCTTCTTCGAGGCCTCTTCGTTCGTGTAGCCCTCGAAGCGCTGGGTCGCGTTGATCTTGATCAGCAGCTCACCGGGCTCGTCGAAGTCGGCGGCGACGCAGAGCCCGTCCTCGCCGCGGACGACCTCCTCCTCGACTACGTCGAAGCGCGCGATCCGGATGCCCTGCGCCTTCTGCAGGACGCTCGGCAGATAGCCGACGGCACCGACACGCCCCTCGTGGTTGAGCAGCATCATGTTGCCTTCGGTCGCGCCGTAGAACTCGACGATCCGCGGGATCTTGAAGCGCTCGACGAAAGGCCCCCAGACCTCCGGGCGCAGACCGTTTCCCATCGCCGTGCGGATCCGGTGGCGGTTCTCGTCCGGATGCGGCGGCGAGTTGAGGAGGTAGCGGCAGAGCTCGCCGATGTACTGGATGGCCGTGATCTCGTGCTGGACACAGTCGCTCCAGAAGCGCGACGCCGAGAACTTGCGCGCGGTCACGAGCGTGCCTCCCGCCATCAGGATCCCGCCGGTGGCCAGCATGCCGCCCGCGCTGTGGTAGAGCGGGAGACAGCAATAGAGCCGGTCCGCCGGCGTGAGGCTCTGGAACTTCCAGCAACCGACCGCGGCGATCATCGCCTTCGAGTGGCTGACGCGCGCCGCCTTGGGAAGTCCGGTCGTCCCGCTCGTATAGATGTAGAAGAGTCCGTCGCCTCCCCGGCGCGCGGCCCGCACGCGCTCCGGGACGGCGCCCTCTCCCGCCGCCTCGCAAGCCTCGTCGAAGGGCGTCGATTCGAAGAGCGTCGCCGCCTTCGCGTCGGCCTCCGCATCGAAAGGCGCGAGCAGGATCTCGGGCCTGGCCGCAAGCTCCGGGAGGACGGAGGCGGCCGCCTCCGCGAGCTCACTGCCGACGATCAGCCGGCTCGTCCCCGCCTCGCGAATGCAGTGGGCGAGGCGGTCGCCGGTCAGGTGCGTGTTGAGCAGCGCCGTGACGACCCCGACGCGAGAGAGACCGAGCCAGGTGGCGACGTACTCGGCGCGGTTCTCCATCAGGAGCGCGACGACGTCACCGCGTTCGAGCCCCTGCCCGAGCGCCCAGTTCGCGACGCGGTTGGCGAAGCGGTCGAGCTCGCCCCAGGTCATGCGGCTCGACTCGCTGATCAGTGCCGGCCGGTCCGGTCTGCGCTGGAAGTGTTCGGCGAGGGCATCGGAGAAGTCGATGCGGCGATCCGGACCGAAGCGCAGCGCCGAGGGGATGGCGCGTCCGAAAGTGGAGACGAACCCGAGGGCGCGACGAAGACTTCCGAGGCTGTTCATTCGAGAGTGCTCCCGTTCCGGTTGCGCTGGCTCAGCGGGGCGGGCGCGCCGAGGGCCGGACCGAAGTCGCTCTCGGCGAGCCGCCGTCAGGGAGTGTAGGCGAGAACCGCCTCCCTTCCGGCCGGGACGAGGGCAAAGGCGCGAGCCGGCTCATTCGACGAGGATCCGGTCTGAGCCGGCCGGCAGCGAGATCGCCGTGCCGTCCTCGCCGAGGGTCACCGGGCCGTCGTAGGCCTCCGGCACGCCCTCGAGGAAGACCGAGGCGAGGCCGGGCACCGGCAGCGGCGGCACCACGTGGTAGTAGAGCAGGTGTCCCGCGCCGACCGCCGCCGCGGTCTCCGCGACCTGAACGGGCGTCGCGTGGTAGGTCGGCACGTCGCCCGCGATCTTCTCGATCGCCGAGAGTCCGTTCGCCGCGGCGGCTTCGCCGACGATCGCGATCAGCTCCGGCGAGAGCGCCTCGTGGACCAGCAGGTCGACGCCCTCGGCGAAGCGCTCGAGATTGGTGCTCTGGTTCGTGTCGCCGCTCACCACGACCGAACGACCGCGGTAGTCGAAGCGGTATCCGACCGCGGGCACGACCGGCGGATGCTCGACCCGGAACATCGTCACCCGCAGCCCCTCGTCCTCGAGCACGACCGTGCCCTCGCCCTCCGCCGGCTCCGGGAAGCTCACCGGATGGAATCCGGCCCCCGTCGGCGGCACGACCTCGGGTCCGTGGTGCGCCGTTCGGTACACCGCATCGAGTCGGTAGGCCTGATTCAGGCCGCCGGTCACCTCGGACACGCCCTCGGCACCGTAGACCGGGAGCGGGAGCTTGTGCGTGCCGCCGACCCAGCGCTGCAGGCCGAGGCCGCCGAGGCCGTCGATGTGATCGGAGTGGAAATGGGTGAGGAAGACGCCGTCGACGCGACCCGGCTGGATGCCGAGGCGCGGGAGACGTCGCGCGGCCCCCGACCCCACGTCGACGAGGAAGACGCGCTGGCCGGCGATCACGGCGACGCACGGCCCCGAGCGGACGGGATCGGGCAGCGGCCCACCCGCCCCACAGAGCACGACATGGAGTCCATCGGGACGCT
This sequence comes from bacterium, assembly GCA_030432735.1. Taxonomy (GTDB): domain Bacteria; phylum Myxococcota_A; class UBA9160; order UBA9160; family UBA4427; genus UBA4427. Next base: position 12,621 of record JAUIMK010000082.1, on the reverse strand, counting down.
CGGCGATCGAATCCGCCGCCTGAGCCCGCTCGAGCCCCGCGCGCATGATGCGCTTGGCGATCGCCCCCTGGAAGAAGGTCAGGACGAGGCCGATGCCCACGACGACCAGCAGGATCGGCAACCAGAGCCTCTGCACGAACACGCCCTCCAGGCCCTGCGCCGGGACCGTCTGGATCTAATGACATCAACTATGCCATAATCTGCCGATGGCGACCCCTGCCGAGAGCCCGACCGACGGACGCGTGAAGCGCTCCGAACGTAGCCGCGAAGCGATCGTGCAGGCGCTGCTCGACCTCGTCGGCGAGGGAACGCTTCGGCCGACGGCGCAGCAGGTCGCCGCGCGGGCCGACGTCGGGGTCCGCACGGTCTTCCGCCACTTTTCGGACATGGACACGCTCTTCGCCGCGATGAACGAGCGCCTGACCGAGGAGATCCGTCCCGGCTTCGTCCGCGAGCCGCAGACCGGCCCGCTCGACGACCGGATGCACGGCCTGCTCGCCGCGCGCTTCCGGATCCTCGAGCGCGCCGCGCCCTACATGCGTTCCGCCGCGCTCCAACGCGCCGACTCACCGTTCCTCCGGGCCCGACACGACCGCAACGTACGCGACCTGCGGACCGACCTGCGGCGCTGGCTCCCCGAGCTCGGCTGTGCGGACGCTGCGATCGCCGACGGCCTCGAGCTCGCGCTCTCCTTCGAGGCCTGGGACCGACTACGGACCGAGCAGCGCCTCGGCGCGAAGCGCGCGCGCGAAACCGTCACCCGGCTCGTCGCGGCCCTCGTGTCGGCGATCCCGCCTCGAGACTGACGCGCACGCCTAGCGCGAACGAACGGAGACTCCATGAGCACGCCTTCCCCGCTTCCGATCGTCGGCGCCGTCGGCTCCCCGTATACGCGCAAGCTCCGCGCGGTCTGCCGCTATCGCCGCCTGCCCCACGTGTTCATCCAGAACGGCCAACGCGAATCCAGGGGCCTCCCGAAGCCCCGGGTAGAGCTCCTGCCGCAGCTGATCGTCGAGGAGGACGGCGAGCGGAAGGCGATCACCGACACCACGCCGATCATCCGCCGCCTCGAGGAGAGCCACCCGAACGAGCGCTCGGTGATTCCCGACGACCCGGCGATCGCCTTCCTCGACGCGCTCGTCGAAGACTACGGCGACGAGTGGATCACGAAGGCCATGTTCCACTACCGCTGGGCGCACGCGGCGGACGTCGAGAAGGCGGGAACGATCCTGCCGCGCTGGTCGATGTCCCAGCAGCCCGACGAACGGCTCGAAGAGACGAGCCGGATCTTCTCGAAGCGTCAGATCGATCGACTCTGGGTCGTCGGCTCGAACGAGAAGACCGGACCGCTGATCGAAGCGAGCTACGAGCGCTTCCTCCTGCTGATGGAGGACCATCTGCGCGGCCACCGCTTCGTACTCGGCGATCGCCCCGGCAGCGGCGACTTCGGACTCTACGGCCAGCTGACCCAGCTCGCGCTCTTCGACCCGACGCCGATGGCGACGACCCTGCGCGTCTCGCCGCGGACCTACGCCTGGACGGAGCTCGTCGAGGATCTCTCGGGTCTCGAGCCCGAGTCGGGCGACTGGCTCACCCGCGACGCGATCCCGGACACGCTGCGCGCGCTCCTCACCGAGATCGGCCGGGTCTACCCGCCCTTCCTGCTGGCGAATGCCCGGGCCCTCGCGAGCGGCGCCGAGCAGGTCGAGTGCGAGATCGACGGCGAGACCTGGACCCAGAAGCCCTTCCCCTACCAGGGCAAATGCCTCGCCTGGCTCCGCCGCGACTACGACGCGCTCTCGGCGGGAGACCGCGGGTGGATCGACGACACGCTCGCGGGCACCGGCCTGGAGAGGCTGTTCGAGGCCTAACGTGCCGCGACGGAGGTCCGGGGTCGGTTGACGAAGATCGGCGACGACCAGGCGCGCTCTTCCGTCTGCGCAAGACACTCGTCGTCGTCGGGGCGCCCGAAGCACGGATCGACCTGGACGCAGCGACCGTTCTCGTCCCGCCGGCAGCCGAGGGGATCCGCGGCGACCGCGTCGCTCGGCGCCTCGATCGCGCGGGCGTAGTAGAGCACGTCGCGGCCGGAGCGCGCGTACTCCTCGTCGACGAAGACGCCGGTGCAGCCCTGGGGATCTCCGTCGCAGGGGATCACCTTCCACGGATCCTCGACCAGTCCGACGATGTCCTCGTCTGCCGTGCGCTGGGGGCGGATGCGTACGATCTCGATCCGCGTGATCGGGCGCCGCACCGTCAGCGGGCTGTAGCACTCGCCCTGGCAGAGCCGCTCGATCCGTTCCTTGCCGAGGGAGGTCACGGCGTTGTGCGAGCAGCCCGGGTTCTGCTCGAAGGAGCCGACCGCCTTGACCTGGAAGATCGGGTTCTCGTCCATCTCGACCTGGCTGCCCATCGGGCTCGGACCGCGGCCCGGGCCGTTCAGCAGGTCGAACCAGAGAAGGATGCGCGGACCGCTCGTTCCGTAGACCTCCTTGCGGTGCATGCCTTCCCAGATCGAGTCGCGATCGCGGCCGGTCGTGTGGACCGCCGCGAGGCCGCCGTTCAGGAAGAAGGACGCGCCGCGTTCGACCTCGAAGGTCGAGAGCGGTCCCGCACGTCCGGGATCGAACTCGAAGGGCACCGCCTCGCTCCCGTACTCCGGCGCGCCGAGATTCATGGCGACCGGAGTCTGCGTGAAGTTGCCGAAGCGGTTCTCGGTGAACTCGAGTCGCGACACTTCCTTGTAGCCGGTGCCGGGGCGCGCGGAATGGTTGTCGCTCGCGGCGATGAAGCCGAAGTCGAAGCGGAAGGGGCCGCCCGACCCGTCTTCGCGACCGAGCGCCATGATGTACTGGACGGAGCTCTTGGGGCGATAGTTGAAGGAGGGCTGGAAGCAGTCGCGGCACTGCCCCGCGTCCTGCCACTCGGCGACCGTGTAGGCCGGCACGACGTTCGCGCCGCCGTTGTTGGGCGCTTCGACGAAGAGCTGCCGGGCGGTCGCGGCCCGCGCGTCGCATTCCTCCGCGTCGATTCCCTCGCCGAGGCAGCGCTCCGTGATGATCTCGCCCGCGCGCCAGCAGCCCGGGAGATAGCCGTTCGCCGGCTCCGGGCAGAAGGGGTTCCCGTCGTCGTCGAACGCGATCTCTTCGAAGGGACGGAACTCTTCGGAGTTGCCGTGGCCCGAGAAGACCTCGATCAGGCGCTGGTAGCGGGGGTCGTGGTCCTGCTCCGTCAGCTGCTTGTCCCAGGACGAACCGAGCGGCGTGTAGAAGCCCCAGGTCGTGCCGTGGGGAATCACGATCGAGTCGAAGCCCCAATCGTCGAGCTTGTCGAAGAGCTCGCCCGGCGTCGCCGCGGACTCGCGACAGTCGTCGGGGAGCTGGCGAACGGGGACGCCGGGCTCGCAGTCGGTGACGTCCATCAGCTCGTCCTGATAGGCCGCGAACTCGAGGCCGCCGCCCTCGATCGTCATGAGCGCGAGGGCACCGATCGCCGTCGCGGACGGCAGCTCGTCGTTGATGCTCTCGACGCCGAGCGGCAGGCCCGCCGCGATCGGACGCGTCGGGATCTCGTGATCCTCGAGCCCGCGCACGATCACGTTCTTGTGACCCCAATGGGTCTCGGGGGTCGCGCCGACCTGCGTCCACTCCCAACCGAGATAGGCCACGAGGTCGGGGTTCGACGGATCATGGGCGATGTCGTTGCACTGCCGGATCGCTTCGATCGTCTCGCTCCAGCGCCGCGGCGTGAGGGTCACGGCATGGTCGTTGATCGAGAAGAAGTCGAGGTTCGAGCAGTGACGCGCGTAGTCGCAGGCATCGGAGACGGGGTGCGCGCCGTCGCCCCCGGACATCGGCAGGCTCAGCGTGAACGCGTCGAAAGAGAAGGTCGAGTGGACGTGGAGGTCACCGAAGACGATCTGCTTCGGACGCGCGACGCCGACGTCGAAGGCGGCTCCCTCGGTCGCGTCCTTCTTGAACTCGAGGATCGCGTCCGAGACCGGCGGGGCCTCGGGCTTCCCTCCGATCGGCAGGTCGGCGAAGAAGCCGCTGCCGGCCATCCAGACGACGAGCCAGACGAGCGCGATCACCGCGACGAGAACGAGGGCGAGCTTGCGAAGCATGGGACCTCCGGCACGGTTCGCGGGAGCAGGGGCGCGGACCGGGGCGCGAATTCTAGCGGGCTCACGGCCCTCGGGCGCGTGCCGCAGCCGTGTGGTGCGGGCACGGTCGGGGTGCTAACCGACCGCCATGCGGCTTCGCTCGCGCCTCGCGCGTATCCTCGTCGTCCTCCTCCTCTCGTCTTGCGGGCTCGGCGCCCTCGCCTCCGCCCAGACCCCGCTCGAAGACGCCGGCAGCGTGGCGGAATCCACCGACACCGCGAGCGGCGTCGAGCCGCCCCCCTCCACCGCACCGCCCGCGCCCCCGCCCGGGAGCCCCCCGCCGACCCGCGTGGGCGCCCGCGAACGCGGCCTCGCCCGGGTCCTCGAATCCCGCGCCCAGATCGAGGCCGACCTTCGCGATCTCCAGGCGAGCCTTCGCGCCGACTCGGCCCGCGGCCGCGAGTCGGAGATCGAAGACGAGATCCGCGCGCTGTCGGAGGAGCTCGCCTCGCTCGACCGCAACTTCTCCGAGCTCGCGGCGGGCGTCGATCCCGCGTCGATCGACGCCGAGCAGGAGCCGCAGCAGCTGAACCTCGGCGAGGAAGTCCGCGAGCTCCTCGGCCCGCTCGTGAACGAGCTCAAGCGCGCGACCAGCCGCCCCCGAGAGATCGACCGACTTCGCACGGAGATCTCGGAGCTCCGGGAGCGGCTCGGGAAGATCGACGGTGCGATCGCACGCCTCGATCGGATCTCCGATCAGATCGCCGACCAGCGCCTCGTCGATGCGATCCGCGAGGAGCGGCGCGAATGGAACCGACGCCACAACGCCGCGTCGGCCTCGCTCCAGGTCGCCCAGCAGAAGCTCGACCAACGACTCGGCGAGAGCCAGTCGATCGCCCAGGCGATCGAGAACCTCTTCCAGATCTTCTTCAAGAGCCGCGGCCGCAATCTGCTCCTCGCGCTCGTGGCGATGATCGGCTTCCTCTACGGCATCCGGCGCTTGCGAAGCTTTCTCGCGACGCGACCCGTCGTCTCCCGCCGCGCCGAGAGCTTCGAGGGGCGCATCTTCGGTCTGATCTACACCGCGTTCACGGTGCTCGGCGCCGTCCTCGTCTTCCTTCTCTCCCTCTACTTCTTCGGGGACTGGGTGCTGCTCATCCTGGTCCTGCTCCTGATCCTGGGACTCATCTGGACCTCGAAGCAGGCGATCCCACGCTTCTGGTCCCAGACCGTCCTGATCCTCGACATGGGGGCCGTCCGCGAAGGCGAGCGCGTGATCTGGAACGGCCTGCCCTGGGTCGTCGATTCGATCTCCTTCTATTCGCAGCTGCGCAATCCGGCGCTGGTCGGCGGCACGATCCGGCTTCCGATCGACGACCTGGGCGAGCTGCGCTCCCGCGCCTGGGACGAGTCGGAGCCCTGGTTCCCGACGCAGCCCGGCGACGTCGTCCTCCTCGACGACGGGCGCCCCGGCGAGGTCGAGTTCCAGTCGGTCGAAGGCGTGCGCCTCCGCACGCCCGGGGACAATCGGCGCGTGATCCCCGCCGCCGAGTTCGCGGGCGGAACCGTCGAGAACCTCTCCCACGGATACCGCTGCGACATCACCTTCGGCCTCGACTACGGCGATCAGGCGAACATCACCACGAGCATGCGAGAGACGTTGCATCGCGGCGTCGAGTCGCGATGGCGCGAATCGAAGTGGGCCGACTCGCTCGTCTCCTGCGTCGTCGAGTTCGCGAACGCGGGCGCGTCGAGCCTCGACTTCTTCGTCCGCGTGGACCTCGACGGCTCGCGGGCCATCGACCTGCAGGCTCAGAAACGCGCCCTCGCGACCTACTGCGTCGACGTCTGCAACGAAGAGGGCTGGGTCATCCCGTTCACGCAGCTGACGCTGCACGTCGCTTCGAAGGACGAGGGATGACGCTCCGCGCGCGGATCAATCGCCTGCGGCGAGCCGCGACAGGCGGTCGTACGCGAGATTCATCAAGAGCAGCGTGAAGGGCGTCGTCAGGAGCGTGCCGAAGACGACGGCGCCGCCGACGCCGCTGATCACGAGCACGATCACGAGGAAGACGGCGGAGAGCACCGGAGCATCCCGGACGAGTCCGAAGCTCCGCTTCATCCCGCCGATCGCGTCCTCGTCGTCGATCGCGATCGCATGGAAGGTGAAGGCCATCACCAGCCCGAAGAGCAGCCCCGGCAAGACCAGAAGGAACGACCCGATCAGGACGCCGACCGCGATCAGCAGAAAGGCGATCAGACTCGCGCCGAACTTCGAGAAGCCGCCGAAGACGTCGGTCACGGAGCCGGGCTCGCCCCGCCGCCGCGCCTCGACGAGCTCCACGAAGCCCACGGTCAACGGGCCCGCGAGGATGCCCAGGCTGACCACCGACCCGGCGGCCACGACGAGCCCGGCCACGATCCACAGCACGAAATCGCTCGTGAACAGGTCCCACGCTTCGGACAGCGTGCCCTGGACGACGTCCTCGGTCTTCTCGGTTCCGCTCATGGCCACCTCCGGCGATGGTTCTCGTCGACCCAGGGTACTCGATCGGCGCGCCCATCACCGAGCCGCCGTCACGCGAACGAAGAGAAGCCGGTCGCACCCCAAACTACGGCCCCGAGCGCAAGACGCGGCCCAGAAGGGCCGCGTCGAGAGGCGCGCAGCGCCGACACCCACTAGTCGACCGCGTCGAACCCCTTCAGGCTCTGGAATCGGTCGACGTGCCAGTCGCCGTCGCCGAAGAGGCCCTGGAGACAGCGAAGCCGCTTGAAGAAGAGGCCTTCGTCCTGCTCGTCGGTGACGCCGATCCCGCCGAAGAGCTGGATCGCGTTCTCCTGGATGAACCAACCGCTGTCGGTCAGCTGGAGCTTCGCCGCCGAGATCTCCGCCTTGCGCGTCTCCTCGTCGTCGAGATCCACCTGGACGGACGAGAGGATCAACGCGGAGCGGAGCAGCTCGAGCTCGGCGTACATGTCGACGACCTTGTGCTGCAGCGCCTGGAACGAACCGATCGGGACGCCGAACTGCTCGCGCTCCTTCAGGTACGCGACAGTCCGCTCGAAGAGCTCCTGCGCGCAGCCGAAGCCTTCGGCGCAGGCCGCCGCGGCCCCGCGGTCGATCGCGAGCTCGATCGTCGCGCGCGCCTCGCCTTCGCGGCCGAGGAGTCGATCAGCACCGACGGAGACGCCGTCGAATCGCAGGATCGCGCTTCGCTGGCCGTCCATCTGGTTGACGCGCACGCGCTCGAGGCCCGCGGCATCGCCGTCGACCACGAAGAGCGAGAGCCCCTCGTCGTCGAACTGGCTCCCGCCGGTCCGGGCGACGACGATGATCTGATCGGCGGCGTGCCCGTTCAGCACCCAGACCTTCTCACCGTCGAGCGTGTAGCCGTCTCCGCTCTTCCTGGCGGTCGTCTTGCAGTCGCTCGGCTCGTAGCGGCTCTGGGTCTCCGCGTAGGCGAAGGCCAGGCTCGTGCCGCCCTCGATCATCGGGGTGAGGAAGGCCTCGCGCTGGGCTTCGGTCCCGATGTCGGAGAGGATGCCGCCGGCGAGCACCGCCGACGCGATGATCGGCTCGGCGACGAGGCCGCGGCCGAGCTGCTCGAGGATGAGCGCCATGTCGAGGAAGCTGCCGCCGAAGCCGCCCTGCTCCTCGGGAACGGCGATCGCGAGCCAGCCCTGCTCGGCCATCTTCGCCCACATCCCGGGCTCCCAGCCCTGCTCGGTCTCGCGCAATCGACGGAAGCGCTCGACCGGCGACTCGTTCGCGACGAACTTGGCCGCCTGGTCGACGATCATCTGCTGTTCTTCGGTGAGATCGAAATTCATGGGATCACGCTCCCGGCATGCGAAGCATCTGCTTCGCGATGATGTTCTTCTGGATCTCGTTCGATCCGCCGTAGATGGTCGCCGCGCGGTTGTAGTTGAACTGCGACGCGAGGGACTGCTGGTTCGGCGGCATCGCCTCTTCCGGCGAGTCGAGCCAGCCGAGCGCGTTGTGGCCCATCGCGTCCATGCAGAGCTCGTCGGTCTCCTGCTGGAGCTCCGTGCCGACGATCTTGAGCACCGAGCTCTCCGCGCCCGGCGCGTGGCCGAGCTGCGCCGCCGCGAGCTGGCGCAGGTTCAGGATCTCGATGTTGCGCAGGCGCATCTCCTTGCGGGCGATGCGGCCCCGGAACGCGGCGTCGTCGAAGAGCGTCGCGGCGCCGACCTGGGTCTGCTGCGCGATCTGCTTCGCCCGCTTGAGGCCGCGGGCGGAGTCGGCGATCCCGCCGATGCCCGTCCGCTCGTGACCGAGCAGGGCCTTCGCCATCGTCCAGCCGCCACCCTCGGGCCCGACGCGATTCGCCTGCGGAACGCGGGCGTCCTTGAACCAGGTCTCGGAGAAGGCGTAGGTGCCGCCGGTCGTGAGGAAGGGCTTCACGTCGATGCCCTCCGTGTTGTGGATGTCGGCGAGGAGGAAGGTGATGCCCTCCTGCTTCTTCCCCTCCGAGCTCGTCCGGCAGAGGACGAAGATCCAGTCGGCGTACTGCGCGTAGGTCGTCCAGGTCTTCTGCCCGTTCAGGACGTAGTCGTCACCGTCCTTGTCCGCGCGGAGCTGGAGGTTGGCCAGATCGGAGCCCGCGTTCGGCTCCGAATAGCCCTGACACCAGACCTCTTCGCCCGCGAGGATCTTCGGGAGGAAGCGCTCCTTCTGCTCGGGCGAGCCGTACTGGATGAGCAGCGGTCCGACCATCGACAGGCCGAAGGGAGAGAGCCCGGGCGTGTTCGCGCGAACGCACTCTTCCTGGAAGATCGAGCGCTGGGTCACGTCCCAGCCCGGTCCGCCCACCTCTTCCGGCCAGTTCGGCGCGACCCAGCCCTTCGCGTAGAGCACCTTGTGCCACTCCATGATCTCGGAGTGCTCGAAGTTCTGGCCGTTCTCGGCCTTCGTCCTGATGTGCGGCGGCATCGCCTCCGCGATCCAGCCCCGCACCTCTTCGCGGAAGCGATTCTGCTCGTCGGAATAGGAGAGTTCCATCGTGTCGGGCTCCTCGTCGACCACGGGCTCGAGCGAGCCGGGTCGCCCTCGCATCGACGGCCATCGCATCGCCGACCGGACGCAGCGAAGGCGTCGGCCGCGATGTCGCGTCGACGCAGACATCTCGGGAAGGCCGGACGGGGTCCGGCGACGTCGAATCATACCGACGCCCGGCTCGGCGTCTCCGTCACGGACCTGACTAGAGGTCAAACCCGCCGGGATCCGCACCCTCCGCCGGCTGGGCCGAGGCCACGGCCTCTAGGCGATCCTCGAAACGACCGCGTGGATGGCGCGCGTGATCTCGCGCACGTCCTCGGGCTCGGTCACGAAGGGCGGCATCGTATAGACGAGCTCGCCGAAGGGCCGGATCCAGACGCCCTCCTCCACGAACGCGGGCTGGACGACGGACATGTCGACCGGCGCGTGGAGCTCGACGACTCCGATCGCCCCCAGGCAGCGCACGTCCTTCACCGCGGGCAGCGTCCGGCACGCCTCGAGCTCGTCCGCGAGCTGCGCTTCGATCCGTGCCACGCGGCCCTGCCAGCTTCCGTCCTCGAGGAGATCGAGGCTCGCGTTCGCGGCCGCGCAGGCGAGCGGATTCCCCATGAAGGTCGGGCCGTGCATGAACACGCCGGGCTCCCCCTCGCCCATCGCCCGCGCGACGTCCTCGCTCGCGAGGGTCGCCGCCATCGTCATCGTCCCCCCGGTCAACGCCTTGCCGACGCACAGGATGTCCGGCGACACGTTCGCGTGTTCGCAGGCGAAGTAGCGCCCGGTTCGCCCGAATCCGGTCGCGATCTCGTCGGCGACGAGCAGCAGCCCGAGCTCGTCGCAGAGCGCGCGCAGCCGCTTCAACACGTCCGCGGAGTAGAACCACATCCCCCCGGCGCCCTGCACGATCGGCTCGAGGATCACGCCGGCGAGGCTCGCTTCGTTCTCGCGGACGAGGGCTTCGATCGGCGCGAAGTCGGCGTCGGTGCACGCTTCGCCGAAGCGACGTTCCGGCCGCGGGGCGAAGACGTGTCGGGCGAGGACGCGCTCGAAGAGCGTGTGCATCCCGGTCACCGGGTCGCAGACCGCCATCGCGCCGAAGGTGTCGCCGTGATAGCCGCCCCGGAGCGTGAGCAACCGCGTCCGACCGGGCTGCCCGCGTGACTGCCAGAACTGCAGCGCCATCTTGATCGCGATCTCGACCGCGACCGAGCCGGAGTCGCTGAGGAAGACGCGGGAGAGGCCGGTGGGCGCCCGTTCGACCAGGCGTTCGCAGAGCCGGATGGCCCCTTCGTGGGTGAGCCCGCCGAACATCACGTGAGGCAGCTTCTCGATCTGGGCCACGAGGGCGGCCTCGATGTGTGGGTGCCGGTAGCCGTGGATCGTCGACCACCAGGAGGACATCCCGTCGATCAGCTCCCGGCCGTCGTCGAGGACGAGACGAACCCCGCTGGCGCGCTCGACCGCGAAGAGCGGGCTCGCGGACGGGGGGGCGTAGGGGTGCCAGACGACCTGCTGGTCGCGTTCGACGAGGGAGGACATGGGGCTTCCGATCGCGCTCGTGCGTCGCGCGGTTCGAGGTCGCTCGTCCTCTTCGGGACCGAGCCGGCGCGAAAATAGCGCGCTCGCGCCCTGGGAACGCCGCCTCGCGGCCGCCCTCCGCCGGATTGACCGATCCTCTGGGCGCGCCACCATCGGGTCGAGGAGGCAATCCCATGAGTGAGATGAACGAGGGAGAGCGCGCCGCCGCCGAAGCGCGCGTCGTCGATGGAACCGTGTGGCGGGAATTCTGCCGGGCGCTCGAAAAGGCCGGGGACACGATCCTCCGCGAGAGCACCCCGGCGGATCCCTTCAACCGCGCCGAAGGCGTCCGCTACCTGACGCGGCTCCTGCGCGCCGCGCTCGAGAGCCAGATCGAATCGTCGGACCCGTGCTTCCCGCGCTTCTACCAGCTCTCGAACCAGACGATCAAGATCGGGAACGACAACCCGGACAACACCTATCACAACTGCAACATCTCGGGTGAGCACGAGTACCGGATCACCGGCACCCGCGGCACGGTGCCGTACATCAGCTTCGGCACGAAGGCGGGGAGCTACGAAGCGGACGGCGAGATGTGGCCCACCGGCCAGCTCGACTCGAGCGCGATGGAGATCGCGGACGACGGGACCTTCGAGATCATCGTCTCGAAGGAGGAGAAGCCGGGCAACTGGCTGCCGATGACCGAAGAGACCGGCATGATCATCGTGCGCCAGCTCTTCACGACCCGGGAGAACGAAGAAGAAGCGACCTACGACATCGAATGCCTGACGCGCGGGGACGCCGACGATCGCCTCGATCCGGCGAGCCTCGAAGGCGCCCTCGCCCGCGCGACGGACTTCGTCACCTCGACGTCGAATCTCTTCACCGACTGGATGGAGATCTACGAGTCGCATCTGAACGCGCTGCCTTCGGATGACCAGGAGCGTTGTCAGCGCGCCGGCGGCGACGCGAACATCCACTACCTCCAGAGCCATTGGCGGCTCGGACCGGAAGAGGCGCTGCTGATCGAGGCGGATCGGATCCCCGAGAAGGGCCACTGGAACCTCCAGATCAGCAACTTCTGGATGGAGAGCCTCGACTACCGTCATCACCGGATCCACGTGAACAAACACACGGCGCACTACGAGCCCGACGGCAGCGTCCGGATCGTGCTCGCCCACACGGACCCCGGTCCGGCCTTCCCGAACTGGCTCGAGACCTGCGGCCACGACTGCGGCGGCATGCTCTTCCGTTGGATCGACACCGAGGGCGACCATCCGCCGGTCCGGACCCGCGTCGTGAAGCAGAGCGAGCTCGTGTGACCGACTCCGCCCGAGCGCACGCGCCGGGCTGGACCGGGATCCAGTACTCGGTCTTCCGCGCAGCCCTCGCGTTCGCGACCGCCCACGTCTGCTGGGTCCGGCTCCCGCTCGTCGAAGGGCCGCCGTGGCCGCTGCTCGCCCTCGGTCTTCCCGGCGCCATCGCCCTCGCGCTCGGATGGCGGGATCGCGCGGTCGCCACGGCGCTGCTCGTCCTCGTCGGTGGGCTCGCCGCCTTCGTCGACGGAGCGCCGCTGGTCCTGCCGGCGAGCGACGTCCTCTTCACGGCGAGCCTGCTTTTCCTCCACCTCTTCGTGCCGATCACGCCCTTCGGCTCCTGGGACGCGCGCGACCGGATCGACCCTCGCGGCGACTGGGTCCGGCCCGGCTGGCTGGATCACGTCGCCTGGGCCTGGCTCGCGCTGATCCACTTGGAACGCGCCCTCGGCACCTTCGGCATCGTGCCGCGGGGCCCGGAGACGGAGACCCTCGCCCTCCCCGCCCTCGCGTTCGCCGGCATCCAGCTCGCCGCTCTCGTTGCGCTCGTCCTCCCGCGACTCCGCCCCTTCGTCTGGATCGCCCTCACCCTGGCGCACGTGGGCTGGATCACCGCGACCGGCGCGGCCCCCGGCGACGGCGTGCTCCTGCTCGTCCACGCCTTCGCC